>CAZUKD010000011.1:0-39545 GCA_964620825.1 uncultured Ectothiorhodospiraceae bacterium | reverse complement strand
TGAACCGGTTATCCCCAAAAATCTCATGCATCACTGACCGGATGTAGAAGTTTACTCGCCAATCACAATGCACATAAATACTCCCATCCTCGGCCAGCAAATCTCGCATCAGCACCAGCCGCTCGTAAATCATGGTGATGAAGGAGTCCGCGCCCTTGCCCCAGGTATCACGGTAGGCGATCTCTTCAAGAATGTTGGGCTTCTTGGTGAAGGTGTCGTCGCCGATCTCGATATCCATCGAGAAGTCGGCCCCCACGTCGAACGGCGGGTCGATATAGATCAGCTTCAGGCCACCCTGCTTTTCGATCTCCTCGCGCAGCGGCCCGTTCTTGAGGCTTGAGAGGATCAGCTTGTTATCACCCCAAATCAGCTTGTTGGTCCAGCCCTTGAGCTGGCGGCCGCGTGCATCCACATCGAACAGCGATCCTTGCAGCGCGGCATCCGCTGGCTTCTCAGCCCGCGGCTCGTCCACCTGCTCGATAGTCTGAAACGGCAGCACGATATTGCAGACCTCATTGGTCTTGCCGCTCCACACCAACTCGACCTCGCGCTTGTCCTCAAACAACAGAAAGCGATACTTGTCCGGCAGCGGCTGGTCTGCTTCCAGCAGTTTAACGATGTCGCGCTTCTCGTTGTCGGTCAGCTTCAGTGACCCCCTCCCGGCTTTCGTCTTACCTGATTTGCTTTTACCCGCCATTCTCTACCCTTGATTCTGTTTGATTACAGATGACCAGTTTCACCCTGTTGTCCCCTTCTCGCCAGTGATCCCTTGGTGGGCGCACTTGAAGCGCCAGGTAATCTTCATGCTATCGCCTATGCAACAACCCCAATCAGGAATCCCATTGATTCAGCTACCAGGGAAGCATGCTAAGGTTTTCCTTTCAGGCAAACGGCTGTTATGGAGTGATTTCACCTATTGTCATTAATAATTTAATTAGCCAGACACCGATTCGATAATAACCCGGAGATTGGGCAGCGCCAGGTATTCCTGCCGGCTTATAGGTATCCATTGCAGGATTTCAGGAAAGCTCATGCCGGTAAGGTTTTGCCAGGGTTGAGGATGCCCCTGGGGTCAAAAACCCGTTTGATCTGGCGCATCAGCTCAAGGGTTTGGGGTTCGATCTCCAGGGTAACGAAGTCTCGCTTGACCAGGCCGATACCGTGTTCACCAGACAGGGTGCCGCCGAGTCCGAGGACCAGCTTAAAAATTTCGCCCAGACAGACATCTGCTGCATGCGCCTGCCGCGGATCATCGGGATTAATGAGTAAGTTAACATGAATGTTGCCATTGCCGGCATGGCCAAAATTGACGATGGTAATGTCATGTTTTTCCCCTAGTGCGCGTAATTTCTCGATTAATTGCGGCATACGGGAGACAGGAACGACCACGTCCTCGTTAATCTTCTTCGGGGCAACCGTGCGCAAGGCCGGTGACAGTGCCTTGCGGGTTGCCCATAAGGCTTCAACCTCCTCTTTCGAGGCGGCCATGGTGATATTCAGGCAGCCTGATGTCCTGGCGGCTCGGATAACGGCGGCAACTGCTTCTTCGAGGCCCGCCGTGGGGCCGTCCACTTCGATCATCAGCATGGCACCGGCATTTTCTGGCAGATCGGCGTGGCTGAAATGGCGAACCATGTCGATGGCCGCGCCGTCGATGAATTCCAGGGCGCATGGAATGATCGGCTGGGCCATGATGGCCGAGACGGCTTTAGCTGCGGCTTCCATATCAGCATAGATCGCCTGTAAGGTGCGCCTGGCCTCAGGTAAAGGAGTAAGTTTTAGGGTGGCCTCGGTAATGATGGCCAGTGTTCCCTCTGAGCCGATGAGAAGACGAGTCAGGTCATAACCGACCACGCCCTTGGTGGTACGCACGCCGGTACGGATGATTTCCCCGGTTCCGGTGACTGCCTGCAAACCGAGGGTATTTTCCCGGGGAGTGCCATATTTGACTGCCCGTGGGCCGGCTGAATTGTAAGCCAGATTACCTCCAAGTGTGCAGATTGCGGCGCTGGTAGGGTCGGGAGGCCAGAAAAAACCATGCACACGGGCGGCCTTCTGGATGTCCTGATTGGTAACCCCGGGTTCGGCGACAAGCAAACGGTTTTCTGGCTCAATACCAAGAATATGGTTCATACGTTCGAGACTAAGTACGATCCCACCTCGAATGGGTACCGTAGCCCCCGTGGTGCCGGTGCCGGTGCCGCGAGCGGTCAAGGGGATATGATGTTGATGGCATAGTCGGACAAGTGCCACGATCTGGGCGGTTTCTTGTGCGAAAACGACGGCATCCGGCATGGCTTGTCGTTTGGAATTGTCATATCCGTAGACCCAGCATTCGCTGGCATCAAACAGCAGATTATTGGAGGTGAAAATTTCCTGCAGGGCGGTTTTCAGTGGGGCGGAGAGGCGACTCATAAAGCGCCTCAATGATCGCCGAACAACAGTTCATCGACGAGATCGCACAGGCAATGGATGACCAGCAGGTGTACTTCCTGGATGCGGGCGGTGATCTGGCTCGGAATCCGAATTTCAATATCGCCGCCTTGTAGATTCCTGGCGAGTTTTCCGCCATCGCGCCCGCTGAGAGCAATAACCCGCATCCCTCGGGTGTAGGCAGTTTCGGCAGCCTGGATGACATTTGCTGAATTGCCGGAGGTGGAGATGCCAAGCAGCAGGTCTCCGGGTTGTCCCAGGGCTTCGATCTGACGGGCGAAAATCCGGTCATAGTGGTAGTCGTTGGCAATGGAGGTCAGTGTGGAGGTATCGGTGGATAGTGCGATGGCCGCCAATCCCGGTCGTTCGCGTTCGAAACGGTTAAGCATTTCTGAGGAAAAATGCTGGGCATCTCCGGCTGACCCACCATTGCCACAACTGAGGATCTTGTGGCTGGCAGCGAGGGATTCGGCCATTAGCCGGGCGGCTTCTTCGATGGTCCCGGAAAGTACCTCCATAGCCTTGCGCTTGGTTTCGATGCTGTCGATGAACTGTTGCTGAACGCGAGTAAGCATGCGAGTGTCCTGGTGATACCATCAGAAAGTATTCGCCTGAAAGGCGTCGCGAATCCATTGTATTTGGTTTTCACCATCAATCGCGATCACATCGAAGCGGGTGGCCTGTTCGGTGACGCCATGTTGCAGGTAATGTTGGGCGGTGGCAATCAGACGCCGGCGCTTGGCTGCATCAATACTGTCCAGTGCACTACCAAAGCGAGGATTGCTACGTTTACGCACTTCCACGAAAACCAGGCAGTCTCCATCTTGCATAATGAGGTCTATTTCACCCCGGCGGCAATGATAATTGCATGTCTTTAGCCGCAATCCCTGGTGCTCAAGGAAAACCCGCGCATGTTGTTCCGCTATTGTGCCTGAATTATGAGGCCGGCGCATATTGATCTACTGGGTTGATTTTAGGAGTTAGGGGCATTGGATGGAGTGAGTCATCAGTGAATTGAGTCCATTATAATTAGGTCAGGAGATGATGTTGAGGCGTCATGAATATATTTCTGCTCAATCTCCAGTGGGCCGTCTTCCCGGTCGGCAAGCCAAGGAAGATAGGGGATAATCCTTGATGCATCGTACCCCATGCGAACAGGCGCGGATAATATCCTGCGCTGTCCGGGGAATCCTTAAAAGTCATCATCTCCCGGGTCGGCAGTCGAGCTCCGCCTGGGCGAAAAAGCTGCTGCTTTTCAGAGAATCTCATTGACCTGTTTGAGTTCACGGTTCTCTCGTTCCAGTTCCTTGAGGTGCTCACGCTCAACACTACTGGTACCCTTGCGCTTTCCCTGGGTGATCTCTGTTTGACGCACCCATTTTCTTAAGGTCTCTGTGGTACAGCCCACTTTGTCAGTAATTGATCATCGCGGCCCATTGTGATTTGTACTCATCCTGCCGGCCTAACAGCAGGCGTACCGCCCGCTCCCGGAATTCGGGAGAATATCTATTGACTTTGCTCATTACTCTATCCTCTCAAGCAAGAGCTTCCGGTAAAACCGGGTCGATTCAGACTGGGAACTGAAGGGGTTGACATAATAGTTCATTAGTTTATAAACTTCTAAACTATGGTTCGATATGAACGTAAAGCTCAACTCATCAAATCGCTCGCCAATCCACAACGTTTGCGCCTGTTGTCCTGGCTGCGTGAAGGAGAAAAAACCGCCAGTGACCTCGTTGCCCTGAGTGGATTATCCAAAGCGAGCATCTCTCAGCACATTAACCGCTTAAAGCAGGAAGGCCTGGTAATCTGCGATAAACGTGACACCTTTTGCCACTATCGTATTGCTGATCCACGCGTGATTGAAGTCTTAGAATTACTGTGCAGTCTACTCAATGCACAACAAGATGACGATTCCAGGCCCGCCCACCCCGATTCACCCGATACCTAAAGGAAGCTTCACCATGTTTTTCAGCTACCGACCCATGTCGGGTGGTACGGTTTCTTATCTCTTTGGTTGTGGTAGCAAAGGCAAAGCCATGGCCGTAGACATCGTTCTTGGCGACGAAAACTGGTTTGAGGAGGAGGCTCACCGCGGGGAAGTGTCCCTTTCGTTTGCCATCGACATCCATCTACATGCCGATCATCACACCGGTGGCCCAATTTTAGTCTACCGCACCGGCGCCGAATACGCTCTCCATGAGGTCTCTTCCATCGAATTCGATACTCACCGTCTCCGCGACAAAGAACTACTCGATATCGGCAACGTATCCGTGCAGATCCTGCATACACCAGGTCACACGCTAGACAGCATCTGTCTGCTGGTCAGCGATCGACACCGCAGTGAAGAACCCTGGTTCTAATGATGCGCATTATCGAAGCCAATCAGTATATCGCCCGATCCAGTGGATTTATGCTATGCCCGTAATTCATGAAGTTACCAATCAGCATGTTCAGGGTATTCAGCAGAATGCCTTACAGTTTTCTATGCAGATGCTGCAAGTAGTATTTATCGGTTTGACGCTAGGAACGGAGCGCACTGTACTCCCTACTCTGGCTGCAGATTTTGGTGTTCCCAATGGAGCCTTCCTCTGGTTGGCCTCTTTCGTGATCGCCTTCGGATTCGTCAAGGGTCTGGTGAATTTTGCTGCAGGCACCATGGCTGACCGTATTGGTCGCAAGAACGTATTGCTATTGGGATGGGTTTCAGCGCTGCCTGCCCCATTCCTACTACTCTATGCCCAAAACTGGGGCTGGGTGGTGACAGCCAATGTCTTTCTTGGCATCAGTCAGGGATTGGCCTGGTCGGTAACCGTGATCAGTATGGTGGATCTAGCCCGTACTGAACAGCGCGGACTGGCAGTGGGCATCAATGAATTCGGTGGCTACGCCGCCATGGGTCTAGCTGGTCTGAGTACGGGATTTCTGGCTGCCGAGTATGGCCCACGCCTGGCCTTATTCAGTTTTTCCTTGAGCGTAGTGGTTATCGCCCTACTGGCTACAGCCTTGTTCGTGCGTGAAACGCAAGGCTGGGCGCATGCAGAAAGCCGCGCTCACCGGGAGGGTCGTCTTGATGGACCTCGTGCCCGCATCCCGGCCACGTACTCGGATAATCCGGGTGCGTGGGAGATATTTGCCCTGGTTTCCTTTCACCATCCAACCTTCCGTGCACTCAGTCAAGCCGGCGTGATCAACAAGGTAGCCGACACTCTGGTATGGATTCTGTTCCCGATCTACTTACACCAGCGCGGATTGGGTCTTATCGGTATCGGTTGGGTGACCGGCGTATACGCCACTGTCTGGGGCGTCTCGCAACTGTGGAGCGGTCCACTGTCTGATCGGTTGGGGCGCAAGGGCTTGATCACCTGGGGACTGTGGCTGGTAGCGCTAGGTATTCTCGGTATACTTCTGTTCCAAAGTTTTGCCCTCTGGCTGGTCTCGGCTGTCATCATGGGGATTGGCATGGCCATGCTATATCCAAACATCATAGCGGCAGTCAATGACATCTCCGATCCGCGCTGGCGAGGCGCTTCGCTTGGTGCCTATCGCTACTGGCGCGACACGGGCTATGCCATCGGTGGCCTGCTGTTGGGTGCGGTCGCCCAATTCAGTGGTCATGTCAGCTTTGCCTTTTGGACTACCATCGCCCTGTTGTTGATCTCCGGCATCTGGGTTGCACTCGGCAGTGAGGAAACCCATCCGCACATCAACCCCTTGTCTGAAGAGCCAACCTGATTAGCATTTCCCTGTCACCTCACCGATTCTGGCGGGCCATTCGCAGCCTTATCGGTAAAGACCTATCATGTGACTGATCGCTGCTTCTCCTATTGACTCGCTGCCACCACCCAGCGATACCTGCGTTATACACAAACTACCTATCATATTCTTCAAGGTTCACTGATAGCCCTTGAGTCGACATCCAGGCTTAAAAATACTTCAGCAAAGCCATCAATTCTAAATCTGGTAGATAATAGTAGATGAATGTTTCCCGTTACTCGGGGCGTACCAGTCCGGTCTTACGCATAATAAAAATACATATTAGTTCGACTTAGTCCGGTGCTCTCAATGAGATCGGACACTGGACGATACCTCAACTCCGGACTGCAGGACTTTGAGGCAACTCGGTTCTGTCAGTAATTTGAGACACTTACCCAGAGTCTTGACAGAATCACAATCATATGCATTACTACTCACATGAGTTTTTACTCATGTCTCAATGTTTATTGAATATCGAATGGATATCAATATTTGATGACGGCACTCCGCCATCAGCCAATAACTCTATCTATGAATAAGGTATATATTTTGATACGTACTAGCACCAAAATACTTACCAATCCACGCAGAAATAGCAAACAGGATCCTTGAGTATAAATAATAACGCACTGTTTCCCGCCACCATTATGCCGGACAAGGATTGGTGGCAAGCCCTGTGGCCAGACCCGGACGCCGTGTTGCATGCCGTTGGCATCAAGCCGGGTATGCAGGTCGTGGACCTGTGTTGCGGTAACGGGCATTTCACCAAGCCACTATGTCAGTTGGTCTATCCGGGAAAAATGGAGGCGGTAGATCTGGATGACAACCTCCTCAGGCAGGCCGAACAGATCTGCCGGGATAACCCAAACTTTCACGCCACCCCGGGTGATGCACGCGAGCTACCGAAACAGCTCGGCGAGCCAGTGGATTTCATCTTTATGGCCAACACCTTTCATGGTGTACCAGATAAACCAGGACTGTCACGAGCAGTGCACCAGGCACTCAAACCCGATGGGCACTTTGCTATTATCAACTGGTACCGGCGACCACGCGAAGAGACCACCGTCCTCGGACGGCCTCGTGGCCCCGATACCGATCTGCGCATGGAACCCGAAGATGTCCAGCGGGTCGTAGAACCTGCCGGATTCAAACTGAAGAAAGTGGTTGCTGTTGGTCCTTATCACTACGGGGCCGTATTTTTGAAAATCTGAGCACGTTAAATACGAGGAAGACTATGATAGCGAATACCGGGTTCATTAAACCTCGAAAAGAAGGTGAACAATCACCGCTACCACCTCGGCGTGACTGGACCTGAAAGTTATCCAACTTAAACCAAGCCTGAGGGTAGCAAAAAATCTGTATTCAGGCTTTTAGTTCACAGGATTCCTGTTATAGAGTTCTGCGATTATCGATCAAAATGCAAATATCATGCCTACGAACACCTCCCCACTGGATCGATATTTAACCCAAGCCATCATGGCCAATATTTCTGCCGCACTGGCCGAAGACATGGGTAGCGGGGATCTCACTGCCAACCTGATCCCGGCAGGGAAAAAGGCCGAAGCTATAGTGATCTGTCGAGAATCTGCAATCATTTGTGGCCGCCCTTGGTTTGATGCTATCTTTTCAGCCCTGGATCCTCATGTGTCTATCGACTGGCAGATAAACGAGGGGGATGAAGCTGCAGCCAATCGGATCATCTGCCACCTCTTTGGGTCTGCACGAATGATATTGAGTGGCGAGCGCGCCGCCTTGAATTTCCTGCAAACCCTTTCCGGCACTGCCACCATCGTGAATCGGTATGCCAAGCGATTGACTGGCACTCATACCCGTCTGCTGGATACCCGCAAAACCTTACCCGGCTTACGGATCGCACAGAAATATGCTGTCCGTTGTGGTGGTGGTCAAAATCATCGAATTGGACTTTTTGACGCTGTCCTGATCAAGGAAAATCATATCATTAGTGCTGGCGGTATTCGGGCAGCCGTAGAAACAGCGCGTCAGCTAGCCCCGGGTATTCACATTGAAGTGGAAACCGAGAACTTAAAGGAAGTCGAAGAAGCTTTGCAGGCTGGAGCCAACATCATCATGCTGGATGAATTTAGTCATGAAGACGCCAAAAAAGCAGTAGACAGGGTAGCAGGCTGTGCTCAAACTGAAATTTCAGGCAACGTCGACGAGCACGATCTGAGTGAATTAGCCAAACTGGGGGTAGATTTTATTTCTGTAGGCGCCCTCACCAAGCATGTGCAAGCTATTGATCTATCCATGCGGATCACGATATAAAATCCGTTGTAAAACAGCAATAAATTGTAATATTAATTTAAAGGGCAGCCCCACTCCCCAGCACAACACCGATATCTCGGTAACGAGGAAGTGTTACCTGTCAGTCCTATCAGCGAGTCAGATGGAAGAGTGGGAAGCAACCCGCTTAGGTGTTGCACAGGGTGCAGATTTCGCACTATTGCCCATCGTCTGAATCGAAGCCCTTCGACAATCTCCCTGGGTTGCCCAATCGTATCAACGCAAAGCTAGGTCACTGCCAAGCCCCGAAAGCAGGTGAACCAAACAGGCACCTGACAAGACTCGTCGCTCGCGCCGCAACAGGATCCGACGGGGGCCTCTCGACATGGTCAGCCTTGAGGAAACGCCGAGGTGACAGACGACCGTCCCTGGTCACCGGGAAGGCGGCCTCATCATGGATGCGGCAACCACACAGCCTTGGGCACCCTGGTGGAACACAACCACCCAGGCCCTACCGGTACCCTCTACCAAGAGTGTCCGTATGGCCTAACTGATAGTACTTTCCGAAGAGAACCGATTTGTGAAGTCAGTCATGATCCCATCATGAAGGCTTAAGATCGCCTTAATGGGATGCCCGGGAATATGCTGAACTTGGAAAATACCCTATGAGGCGTTTACAGAACTGTTCGCTAGAGAGTATAGAGCGCTCTATATTAAAGCTGCCGGGTTATAATCTCAGAATATACGCAAGGGACTTCCACCCTACAAAATCACACCTATGTCGGGCATACACCAGCGAGTTACCGATTGGTTCGGCGTATCTTTCACTACAATGTGGATCCTCCCTGGAATACCTTGAGTAGAGGTAACGGAATAATCCCGACTCGTTCCCGGCATGCAGATGAATGAAAAGATCGACCCACTGTCTCGGATGGTAACCGTGGGGCTGATCTCCATATGCCAGCCACAATATGCGCACCAAGTGCGTTGCCCGGTAGATGCCTTCAATTCGGGTAGAAACCCGTGAAACCTGAATATTTACAGGCAATAGAAAGGCTTAGAAATTCAACCTAATTCCAATATGAAAACTATCATCCAAACTATACTCACCGTGATTCTTGATATCAGTTTGCAACAGGCGGTATCCAGCAAATGCAGCCGCACCGGGAGTCACGGTGACCTGATAATTCAGATTGAGATCGGTAAAGGATTTCCCATCACCGAATGTCGTAATATCGGGTGCGTAGTAACCATTAAAAGTAACCGCCGTCGGCATATGTGCCGGAATGGTATATTCCGCTGTCACACCCAATGCCAGCGCCTGAACATTTTTACTCGGTGAATTGATACTGGCCGCATAGCCTTGCATCCCCAACCCGAATGTCAATGGCGATTGGCCAGCGGGGATGCCCTGAACCATCAAACTTGCACTACCCATGACATCACTATGCTCATTGACAAATCCGCTGAAGGCGAGTTGCGCACCACTATAGCCGGTCCATCCAGATCCGGTTAGAAATGTCATCCGGGCTGTTGTGTTCGCTAACTGCAGTTCCAACCCATTAGCCAACGCTGCCGAACTCATCACCATCAAAACCATTCCCGTTACTATTCTAAACCACATCGTTCGTCTGCTCCTGCATTTCATGAAGGGAAATGCCGGCACTCATAATCTGTATCCATAATTTTGTCCGGCAGCAAATATTTTAGCACTATACTATATACAAGCCATGCCTTGACATGGCAACCGTAAATTACTATGTCATGATACGACTGTTCGCTCTGATTTTTGCTTCTCTGGGAGGCTGGGTCGGCTGGGTTCTAGCTCAACCTATGGGTACAGGAGTCGCCTTCGGTGCAAGCAGTCTCGGCTCGATCGCCGGAGTCGTCCTGGGGTGGTGGATTGCTCGGAGGTTGTTTGCGTAGAGAAAGAGGATCGTTTCCCATGCGTCTGGCCCTGGATGCACTAGCGCGATTATCAATGTGATAGATCATTATGGTGGTTTTGCTGCGGCGGCGGAAAGCCCGCATCGGGTTCCTTCGATCATCACTTATACCATCCAAAAACTTAAACATGGGTTGGACGTTCAATTATTTGATCATACCAATTATCGGGTGTGTCGCCGAATCCCGTCGTTACACGGCGGTAAACTCATCATCAGGCTCCGGCAGCTTCTGATTCCTGATGTACTCCTTCCGCACTTTATCCGTTACATTCTCGCCCGACGCCACCCAATAATAGCCCCACCCATAGAGTTAACCCCAGTACCGCTTGCGTAATGCCTTGTACTCCGATAACAGCCGATACGATCTTCCCTTGTAGATGGACCGCTTAGGATATTGACAGCTGGAGTAGAATACCGGTCAGCCTATGTACATGATCCCGGCTAATCGACTCCCCATCACCGCTGTTCCCTTAAGGCATAAATAAAAAGGCCTGAAAACCCGCTTATCTTATTACAATGAGTTCACCACAAGCCATTGAAAAACAAGGGGAACACAGACCTTAGGTTACCATAATACTGCATTGCCCAACGACTCAAATTGATACTGGGATATAAATCCGAAGCCCTTGCAAAACAACACCATACAGGCCGCTCTTTTCGGACGGCATCGCCATAGTCACAGTTTGCAAGCATGACGATAGGTCAATTATCGGGTGGGGCAGCTTGCGTGATATGGTTGAAAACATCTCCACACAGGCTCATCGTCTTTATCGTCCAGGCAGCATAAAGCTGTCGCATTCCAATCTATCCCGCATCAATGATGGCTCTCTTTTGTCTGGTGTGGTTGTCTTTTGTAGACCTTGCATCGGATTCGGCTTGACGGCAAGCTTTGCAGATGGAATCACTTTTCACTCAAGCCCTTGGGCTCAGTTCACTGTGGCGCGTGGTAAGCGTCGACTTCCGTCCTGCTGAAGGACCTGATCAGCTTCCAGATTGATCCAGCCAGGCGCTTGGATTGTCCCGCCTGTGAGGCGGCGGAGCAGCCGGTCCATGACCGCTTGTCGCGCACGTGGCGGCACCTGAACTTTTTCCAATATCAGGCGGAACTGCAGGCCCAGGTGCCACGAGTGGCTTGTACAGTGTGTGAGAAGACCTCCCAGGCAAGCGTGCCCTGGGCACAGCCCGGGTTTCACGCAGACGCTGGAAGCATTCATCGTGGCTCTATGTGAGCAGATGCCGGTACTGGCGGTAGCCCGGTTGCTGGGGTCTGGCGGGCGCTGGATCATTACGTCGAACAGGCACGTGCCGGTGAGGACTACTCAGCGGTACGTCGAATCAGTGCCGATGAACGCTGTGCCCAAACGCCAAGGTAAGCTTTGACCCATTTCATGTCGTGGCACGGGCTAACCAAGCCCTGGACCAGGTCCGTCGGGCCGAGGTCAAATATCAAACCTCGCTCAGGGGTTTACGCTGGGCCACCTTGAAGAAGGCGGAAAACTGGACCACCCAGCAGCTGGCCCAGATGCATTGGCTGCAGCGCTCAGGATTAAAGACCGCTCGAGCTTGGCGGCTTAAGCAGCGGTTACGCGAGGTATTTGCACAATGCGACGACGTGGCCAGCGCCAAAGCGCTGCTGTTGCGCTGGATCAGCTGGGCCAGACGTTGCTGGCTGGCACTATTCAAACGCTTGGGCGCAACGGTAAAGAGGTATCTTGCCGGGATCCTAGAACACTTCCGTTGCGGCTTAAACAATGGCTTTGCCGAGGCCATCAATGACCGTATTCAAGCCGCCAAGGTACCAGCCAAAGGTTACGGCACCGACACCCATCTGATTACTATCAGTGATCTCGTCTGTGCCAAGCTCAGACACTTGCCGAAGAACCCGTGGATCCATCATCCCGAGCCTATACGCGCCTGAACATCAACCACACAAATCGAAGAAGAGCCAGAAAATAGCGCCGGTCATCATCATCGAGAAAGATGTCATCCCTATTATTACCCCATGCAGTCAGATGATACAGGGCTCCTGGATATTCAATTCACAAAGGACGAGACATCGGCGTATGGTAAAGATCATTGACCATGAGTGCAAAGTAAAGAACTGACCCTGATGTTCCTGATGTTTTCCTCACTGATCTTCAGGTTCATGCCTTCACCGTGTCCCAACCATTACGGTAAGCGTTTGGCTACTATGCCGTCTGCTGACTTCTGCTTAAGCACCCACAGAGTGACCTCTGCGGGTGCTATCGGTTTCCATCTGTTCGCTCTTCTCAGTTGATGGAAGCTGAGAAGCCAAGGCTTGGTCGACCAGTGGCCTTACTGGTTAGTTACCGATTGCCTGTTAAGCAGATCTCCCCGGATAAAAGCATGAACTGTTACTGCACTGCTGCATCATTTACGGTGGCTGTTAGATCGCATGGCTTCGATGTCTTGTGCCATCTCGCCTTCAGCCTGCGCCTCATATAATGTTTTTATTCACCTGCCTGTACGATGCACGCAGACAAGTCAGCTCGCAGCTTCGCCTAAAGCGCCTACTGTTGGTGCGGTCGGCTTCCTTCAGACCGCCCCTCACGGGTTGGCCCTTGCCGTTGGCTGGTCGTTATCATCTAATCACAACACGGTTTTCGACGGTGATCTCCCTACAGAGGACTTTCACCTCCAGTTCATGCCCATGTTGGGCGTATACAAGAGCATCATCAGGGACTTCCGCTTCGCTCCAGCCCCTCATGCAGGTCGATATTCCGTTCTTCCGAACCACAAACTCATGCGCGGCAACCAGCAATAGCAGATAACCAGGCGGAAGCGGGGAGATACAGTGTATCTGACTGGTCATCGAGAGAGTTTCACAATGCACAATAAAAGACGGCCTTTAGAGCCATGGATATTTGCACACCAACACCAACACCAACACCAACACTGACGCCGATTTCCGCATCGTCTGGATAATGGAGCTTTATTGTAATAAAGCTTACTTGATTTTTGCTTCTTTATAGATCACATGTCGACGAACAACAGGATCATATTTTTTGATCTCCATTTTCTCTGGCATATTTCTCTTGTTTTTAGTTGTTGTATAAAAATGGCCTGTTTCTGCAGAAGAAACTAGGCGGATCTTTTCACGTGGACTCTTAGCCATAAAATCTCCTTAAACCTTCTTGCCACGGGCGCGAATTTCGACCAAGACAGTATCGATACCCTTCTTGTCGATATGGCGCATACCCTTGGAAGATACGCGCAGCTTAACCCATCGGTTTTCGCTTTCTACCCAGAACCTATGAATATGTAGATTGGGTAAAAACCGGCGTCGGGTCTTATTGTGTGCGTGGGAAACATTATTTCCAGTCATCGGCCGTATGCCGGTGACCTGACAGACTTTAGCCATGCGAAAACTCCATTGAATGCGCCTAAAATAATAAGAAGAAAATTTTATCTCAAGTATCCTGGTCATGCAAGCCCAAATGTTGGGCCTATCAGGCACAAATAAGTGCTCCAGACGGATAACCTGTGAAGGAATCGGGTCCATTGTGACCGCAGGTTATCTGGTTTCTTTCATGATCCTGATACCCGCTACTGATATCCCGGGCAGATCATTACCCTTTAAACCAGTATCAGCCCCTATCTGCTACCATGCTATTTCAATCACTTGACCTTACCCCAAGGCGGGCCGTTGATGTGCTACAAAACCGGGGAGATTCTGGATCCCCTCAACATCAAACCGGCCCTTAATCACTTCCAGGAAATCAGTGGATAACCCCCCTTTTGATCACTCAGGCCAGACGCCGGAATGGCAGGGCGAAGAATGAGCGGGAATGTCCTGTATCACTATTTGCCCGTCAACGGTCTGGTAAGATTACTAATCTTTCCGCCGTCAGTAGATTCCGGGAACTTACATGCTGCATATCCACCAGGGTAATCGTACCGAACATCTATTAGAAGCGCTAGCCAACCTGCTGGCCGACGACCCGGCAGACCCATTCACAGCCGAAACCGTGGTCGTGCAGAATCCCGGCATGGCCAGATGGCTCACCCAAGGCGTGGCTCACTGTAACGGCCTATGCGCGCAACTCGAGTTTCCACTGCTGGCGAGCTTTATCTGGCGCATCTACCAAGCCTGCCTGGAAGATATTCCGGAGTGCGCGCCGATGACCCAGGATACGCTCGTCTGGCAGCTAATGGAGCACTTACCCAAACTGCTCGGCAAGCCCGACTATGCCCCTTTGCACCATTATCTTGAAGAGGACGATCAGGAGCGCAAGCGCTACCAACTCGCCAGGCGCATCGCCAATCTGTTCGATCAGTATCTCGTATTCCGCCCCGACTGGATACTGGAGTGGGAAAAGGGCAAGGCCAATCACTGGCAGGCACACTTGTGGCATCACCTCTGTGCGGGCGGACAACCCCGGCATCGTGCCCGCTTGTATGCCGAATTCAGGCAACGGATGGATGTCGGCGGGATACAGGTTCTGGGAGAACTGCCCAAACGAGTTTACCTGTTTGGGCTGACTGCCATGCCACCGCCCTATGTGGAGGTATTGCGTGCCATTAGCCAAGTGATCGATATCCATGTATTCACGCTCAACCCTTCGCTTGCATATTGGGGGGACATCGTCGATGAGCGTACCCGCACCCGATTGCTTAGCTGGCAGACCCGTTTCGGGGTTGCCGGGGAAGATAATTACTTGCACATTGGTAATCCATTACTGGCTTCCCTCGGTAAACAGGGTAGAGATCTACTCGACCAACTGCATCAGGGCGAGGAACAGGTGCATGATCATTATCAACCTCCCGCACAACTGAACCTGCTCGGACTACTGCAACTTGATGTACTGATGCTGCAAAGCCGTGGCCGGGGAGAGAGTGAAGAGCCGCTGATAGAAATCGATGCTAAAGATCAGTCGATCCAGATTCACAGCGCTCATAGCCGCATGCGGGAAGTACAAATTTTGCATGACCGGTTGTTGAACTGCTTCGAGACCCTCCCTGGTCTAGCACCGCGCAACGTGGTGGTGATGGCGCCGAATATTGAGGATTACGCACCCTATATCGAGGCAGTTTTTGGTGCAGCTCCGGCAAGCAGGCGGCTGCCCTGGTCGATAACCGATCAAAGCATCATCAACGAATCTCCGCTGATACAAGCCTTTCTACTACTCCTGGATCTACCGATCGATCGCTTGCAAGCCTCCAGGGTGCTTGGCCTGCTTGAACAGTCTCCGGTGGCGAAGAAGCTTGGACTCTCTCCAGATAATCAGAGTCGCATCCGCCAATGGGTGCAGGAAACCGGGATTCGCTGGGGGCTTGATGCCGAAATGCGTGCAGCACTTAATTTACCTGCAGAAGAGATCGGCACCTGGCACTATGGCATACGTCGTCTGCTGTTGGGCTACACCATGCCGGATGACGAGGAAAATCTGTTTGCCGGCATCGCTCCTTATCCTGATCTCGAAGGGATAGAAGCTACCTTGCTTGGGCAACTGGCTGAATTCATCGACCACCTGCTCCACTGGCGTTCCCACCTCGATCAACCGCACACTCCTGCTGGCTGGGTTGAAACCTTACGCGCATTGGCCGATGACTTGTTGTCACCCGATGAAGCAGGGGCATCCCTGGACAAAACGATTTACGCCACTTGCAAGGCATTGGCGGATCATTGTCAGGAGGCCGGATTTGACCAGCCTATCGAACCCGCACTGATGCGCGATTATCTGCGCGAGAATCTCAGTCAGCCAGCGCCAGTGCGTGGCTTCCTCGATGGTCGGATCAGTTTTTGCAACATGGTGCCGATGCGTAGCATTCCTTTTCGCGTAGTCTGCCTGCTGGGCATGAACGATGGAGAATTTCCACGCCGTCAACCGCCGTTGAGCTTCGACCTGATGGCCCGCGAGCCGCGGCGCGGGGATCGCTCCCGCCGGGAAGATGACCGCTATCTTTTTCTCGAAGCCCTGCTTTCTGCACGTGATACGTTTTACCTCAGTTATATCGGCCGTGATATCCGCAGCAATGAGCCGCGCAATCCCTCGGGGGTAGTCGATGAATTGCTTGCCGTAATCAAACGAGGGTTCACTCTTACCGGTAGGTCAGTCAAGTCGCAAATCATAACCGAACATCCTCTGCAACCATTCAGTCCTCGCTATTTCCAAAATGATCCTCATTTATTTAGCTATGCAGCGGAATGGCTGCCCACCGATCACCATGGCATTCCACCCTTCGCCCCGGGACCTCTACTAACCGCCCAATCCACATCCACGATAATTGATTTACAGGATTTAGCAAATTTTTTTCAGCACCCTGCGAGATATTTTCTGACGCAACGCCTGCATCTCAACCTGAGCGAATACGACAACACCATCGAAGATGACGAACCTTTTGCCCTTGATGGCCTGGAAAACTGGCAACTAAAACGGCAGATCCTGAATCGACTACTGAATGGCGCAGCAGCTCCGGAAGATCTCGATGAACTGTGGCATGGTCTCCATGCCCGCGGCGAACTACCCCTCGGCGGATTCGCACGTCTGGCTTTTGATGATAGTCGAGGCAGCGTCGAGCCGCTGGCCAAACAACTGCTCACCCACAGTGGATATCAGGGCCGACAATCCCTGGAAGTAGATTTGAGCATTGGCGGCTGGCGCATCACCGGGCAACTTCATGATGTCGTTAATTGGAGTTTGCTGCGTTACCGCCCCGGCAAACTGCGGGCTAAAGACCGCCTGGATCTTTGGCTGGGCCATCTGGTACTAAATGCCATATCTCCTGAAAAACCAGATAGGAACAGTCACTATTTGAGCGAAGATAAACCTTGGATGTTGGCTCCACTCACATCTTCCGCCGCCCGGATACATCTTAAGCAACTGCTTGATTTTTATGTCACAGGGAACAGCGCTCCACTGCCACTGTTTGCGGAAACCAGTTTTGCTTTCGCTGTTTATCAATCTCGTGGTGACATCATCAGATCCCGGCAGGAGGCGCGCAAGCACTGGGAAGGCCGCCCCTTGCAGGCGGGGGAAGGAACCGATCCATGGAATATGCTGGCATTTCGCGGTCAGGATCCGTTGCAGCAACAGTTTGAAGAAATAGCCTGGGCAATTTTTGCGCCACTGATCGGACTGACAGAGGATCCCGTATGAGCCGCCCACTGGATATGCTCGCTCTGCCGCTGTACGGCCTACGCCTGATCGAAGCCAGCGCCGGCACTGGCAAGACTTATACCCTGGCCAATCTCTACCTGCGTCTGCTGCTGGAGCGTAAGCTGGAGGTAACTGAAATTCTGGTGGTAACCTTCACCAATGCCGCCACTGCGGAATTGCGCCGCCGCATCAGTCAACGCCTACGCGCAGCTCTGGGGCTGCTTGAGGGAGAATCGGGAGATGCAGATAGCACACTGCAACAACTGCTCGATCATTTGCCTGACTCCCCGGAGTCCATCCGTCAACACTTGCAAGCCGCGCTGGCAGCAATGGACGAGGCGGCGATTTTCACCATTCACGGATTCGCCCAGCGACTGCTCACCGAGCATGCCTTCGAGACCGGAGCGCCATTTAAGGCTGAACTGATCGGTGACGAACATTCCCTGCGCCGGACAGCAGTCGAGGACTTCTGGCGACGTCGGTTTTATCCGGCCCCACCGCAGGAAACTGCATGGGTCCGCAAAATCTGGGGAATACCAGCCAAGCTACTAGCTGAGATCGACTCCCTGCTGGGGTGTCATGACCTCCGCCTGTTACCAAAAGATACTGAAAAGCAACGGGTGCGCTGGCAAACGCAATGGCAGGATTTGTGCCAACGGGCAAAGAAGCGCTGGCAAACAGAATCGGCGGACATTGAGGCTATGTTGCACAATTCTGCTGTTTTGAAGCAGAATATTTACCGGCCTGCTGCTGTCGACGAGGCATTGACTGCTTTGAGCGCCTGGCTGGATCACGATCCTCTACCGGATGAATTGCCCGCCCGCTTTGAATTACTGGTTCCAATGAAGCTCGAGCAAGCCACCAAAAAGGGCAAAACCATCCCCAGCAATCCACTGTTCGACGACTGCGGGCAGCTCGCAGATTTAGGGCCTCGCCTGGCGCAGCTCAGCAAAATCTGCATACAGCTGGACGCCATCAAATATACGCGCGCGACGGTCACGGAACACAAGCGGGTTCGCCACCAACTAAGCTACGACGATCTGCTTCGGCAACTGGATGCGGTGCTGACCGGTCTCGCTGGCCCCGCACTAATCCGACAGGTCCGTGAGCAGTTCCCGGCCGCCATGATTGATGAGTTTCAGGATACCGATGCCATACAGTATCGGGTGTTCTCCCGAATCTATCTTGCCCTACAACCGGAAGTAGGTGGCAAGAATCCTGTGCTACTACTGATCGGTGATCCGAAACAAGCCATCTATGCCTTTCGTGGTGCAGATATTTTCACTTACTTCAAAGCCAAGCGTGATGCAGGCGATCAGGTCTACAACCTGACAGTCAACTGGCGCTCCAGCGAGCCACTGGTAAAAGCACTCAATGGACTTTTTTCGCGCCATGAGAATCCCTTTGTCTTCGAGACGATCGACTTTCAGCCAGTCACTGCCGCCCCGGAACATGCTACGACATCACTGCAACTTGCATCCGGTCATATCGCACCGCTGGTGGCGTGGCAACTGCCTGCTGGAGACAAACCCCTGAACAAGGAAACAGCGCAAAGCCTGGTTGCAGCTGCGGTAGCAGATGAGATTTCTATCTTGCTGAATGAAGCGAGTAGGGGGCGTGCTCATCTGGATAGTCACCCACTGTGTGCCGGTGATATGGCGGTATTGGTGCGTAATCGGCATGAAGCCGCGAATATCCGTACAGTGCTGGCCAAGCGTAGCATTTCCAGCGCCTATCTTAGCCGAAACAGCGTGTTCGCCACCCAGGAAGCAATTGAGCTGCGTCGCCTGCTGCGCGCCTTATCGAGCCGTGACCCATGCCGCATACGCACAGCTCTGGCAAGCGATCTACTGGGATTCGATGCGGCTACTTTGGCTGCTCTGGATGATGACGTTGAAGCATGGGAACATTGGCTGGAAACCTTTCAGATAGCCTGGATTCAGTGGCACCAGCAAGGATTCATGGCGATGTTCCTGGATTTACTGCAACGCACCGAAATGGCCCATCGCCTGCTGGCGGAAACTGGCGGGGAACGCCGTCTGACCAATTTGCTGCAACTTGCTGAACTGCTGGCCGCGGCGGATGCAGCCAAAGAAGGCCCGGCAGCAATGATGCGCTGGCTGGACGAGCGCATGCAAGCACCAGAAGGTGAAAACGAGATTGAACAGTTGCACCTGGAAAGTGATCGGTCGCTGGTGCAGATCGTCACCATTCATGCTTCTAAGGGATTGCAATATCCGCTCGTCTTCCTGCCTTTCCCGTGGGGAGGAAAGCGTCAGGATAATGGCAAGCCCATCTTGTTTCATGATCCCACGACGTTTGAATTATGCGCTGATCTGGGCGGGCCGCAGCGGGAAGAACACCTGAAACTCGCCGAGCGTGAGCAACTGGCGGAAGATCTACGTCTGCTGTATGTCGCATTTACCCGCGCCTGCGAAAGGGTTTATTTTAGCTGGGGGCATATCAAGGGTATCGAACATTCGGCGCTGTCGCGTCTACTGCCGACCCATGGGGATACTTTTAAAAACCTCCGGTTGCCAGGTCTCGAAATCAGAGCATTACCTCCCACCCCCACTCCCACCCCGCTCCCCGTTCACGGCGGGGAGCCTCTTCATCCAAGAATTTTCCGTGGGCGTATCGACGATCGCTGGCGAGTGACCAGCTATTCCAGCCTGATCGGTAGTCAGATTGATTTTAACGGGGCTGATTACGATGACGATCAAACCACCCCGAGTGCCGGGCAACTCCCGACAATACGGGACGCTTTTCATTTTCCACGCGGGGCGCGTGCTGGCCTGTTTCTGCATGCCCTGCTGGAACAAATAGATTTCATTCGGGCAGGGCGGGAGACACCCGCCGAGATCATCCGCGAACAACTGAGTATTCATGGTTTTGATCCCGCATGGCAGGCTGCAATTGAGGCACTTGTCGGCCATATCCTGCAAGCCCCGCTGGATGCTACCGGATTGCGGCTTGCAAAAATCGAGCAAGCGGTGCGTCTGGATGAGCTGGAGTTCCATTTTCCACTGGCCGACCTCGACGAGGCTTCCCTGAATGCGCTGCTTGGGCGCTGGGGTGATCTTTCCCCCAGTAGTCCCCGGCTGATCTTCAATCCGGTACACGGAATAATGAGGGGTTTCATCGACCTCGTTTTCCGTTACGATAACCGCTATTATCTTAGCGACTACAAATCCAATTATCTCGGCGATCGCTATCCGGACTACTACCAGGAAAACCTTGCCCGGGCTATGCGTGACCATCGTTACGATCTGCAATACCTGATCTATACGCTAGCTTTACATCGCTTTCTGCGGGCACGATTATCCGATTATACTTACGAGCGTGACTTTGGTGGCGTCTACTACCTGTTCCTACGCGGCATGAACCCGGCGGATGACAGCCGACCAGGCGTCTTCCATGACCGTCCGGATCCTGAGCTGATCGAAGAACTAGATACCCTGTTTTCAGGCCGTAAACCATGACCATCCAATGTCTGGATATTCTCCGTCAGGCGGTGGAAACAGGTGAACTGCGGTGGCTGGATTGGCATTTTGCACGCTTCATTGGTGAACTCCTGCGCGAGGAGGCTCCAGCCAGTCTGGTGATGGCTACTGCCTTGCTCAGCAGCCGGGTGGGTGCCGGGGATATTTGCCTGCCACTGGCAAACTGGGCTGAGCGGGTACCCTTTCCCGTAGCAGATGCCAGTTGGCGGTTTCCGTCATTGGCAAACTGGCGACGGGATATCACTAGCCATCCCATTGTCTCTGCAACAGCCAAAACACCTCTGACATTTGATCAAGACCGCCTTTATCTGGCGCGCTACTGGCATTTTGAAACCCAGGTAGTGGATGCGGTTCGTCGCCGCACAAAGCCATCCGGGTTGATCGCCCCCCAATGGCTGGAAGCCGCACTGGATCGGGTGCTCGGCGACGATCCCCGGGTCAGCGATCAACGGCACGCCGTAACCCTGGCGCTTTCCCGATCTTTCGTCATCATCAGTGGCGGCCCCGGCACGGGTAAAACCCACATCGTCACTGCTCTGCTCAGCGTATTGCTGGAGCAGTCACCCATCCTGCGAGTCGCATTGGCTGCACCGACAGGCAAAGCTGCAATGCGGCTGACGGATACTCTCGGCAAGGCCACGCCTATTCCATTCCTTGCGCAGGAATCGACACCCCGCCTGGAAGCGCAAACCTTGCATCGTCTACTTGGCATTCGTCCCGGTCGCAGTCGACCGCTTCGCCATGCCGGGCACCCCTTGAATGTGGATATACTGATCATCGATGAAGCCTCGATGATCGACCTGCCGATGTTGGCGCGTGTTTTCGCAGCCTTACCGGAGCATGCGCACCTGATTCTCCTGGGCGATCGCGACCAGCTTGCTTCGGTCGAAGCCGGTGCGGTACTGGCAGATCTTTGCTGTGTCGTGCAACCCACCAAAGCACATCAAGTAGCTACTCATCGGATGATTGCGGTTCCAGACCACGTCGCCATCCTCGAACACAGTTTTCGCTTTACTGAAAACAGTGGTATTGGATGCTTGGCCCAAAGTATCCGTAGCGGCAATCTGGAAGCACTGCATAAGGTGTTCGGAAACAATACCCCGGATTGTTTCTGGCACACCACACCGACCCCATCCCGGCTCATCCAGGCCCTTGAACCCGAATTACGTGCATTGACTGCATCCGGTGACGTGTATACCGCAATGGCATGCTTTGCTCGCTGGCGGGTGCTGTGCGCAGTAAGAGAAGGACGGCTGGGAGTTCTGGAAATCAATTTTAGAATCGAACGGCGACTACATCATCTGGGAATCGATACGGATGGTGGCTGGTATCGTGGACGCCCCGTCATCGTTTTGAAAAACGATTATGGTCTGGAGCTGTTCAATGGAGACATTGGCCTGGTTTGGTCAGATAATCACGGACGTTTACGAGTCTATTTCAATACCCCCCAAGGATGGCGTACCGTGCATCCAGCGCAAATGCCACCCCATGAAACGGCTTTCGCCATGACCGTTCATAAGAGTCAGGGTTCAGAATTTGATATTGCGCACATCATTCTACCGCCTATGGATAGTCGTGCCCTCTCCCGCGAAATAGTTTACACGGCGATCACTCGAGCACGGCGGCAGGTCGTCCTGTGGGCCGATAAAAGCACCCTCGTCCAGGCGATCAGCCAGCAATCACACCGAGTCTCCGGGCTCAGTGAGCGGTTGTGGAAAATCTGAAATGAAACATTTCAGCTGGATTTGGCTGTTGCTGTTTCTCATCAATCCGAGGCCAGCAAATGATTCCTCATGCCTGGGAAATCTCCTCGGGTGTAAATGCCTTGATAGTCAGCGCATGGATAGTGCCGCTAGTAAGGTATTCGCCAACAGCTGCGTAAACCATCTGATAACGCTTAACGGTCGTGAGTCCCAAGAAAGCCGGGCTGATAACCACAGTCTCGAATTTGCTACCGTCCCCAGCAACCTCGACTCGGCTTCCGGGTATGGTTTCTTCGATTTCATGGCGGAGTTTTTCCAGGATCATGTTGCCTCCCTGTTTATCGCGCTACCAGCGATAGCGATTCCATAGCTCCGGATGCGCCCAAAAACGCGGGTTGAGCCAATCCGGAGTGCGCTTGTAATCGTGAATACTAAAATAATAAAGTGCTTGCGTGTCTTCCCCGTCCGGCCATCCACCCTGTGGCACAAGACCTAGTGCAATCATATCACGGGGAGAAATTATGCGCGGATTGGCGAGACAATAGAGAGTATCCGCCAAGCGGTCCCGCAACAAGGCGATGAGCATTTCAGAGGACTGTCGCGGCAGCGTTTCCAAAGTGCCGGCAACCAGGGCGAGGTCAACGCGCTTGATACTACCGGCATTCTGAAGCAGATCCTCGGCATCACGAGCGATCAATCCGGGAAATCCGGCCAGCATTTGCCGCCATGAATGTGTTTCAGGCGCCACCAGCAACACGCTTTCCGGCTGATGGTGGTCAATCAGGGCTTGTGGATCGAAGCGGTTTGTAGTCATAGGGATCCGTTCCTGGCGTCAGAAGAGATTGTAACTTAAGGCAGTCGGGCTCGTATATATCTATGGGGAGACTCATAACCAATAATGTTTGTATTCGGTGGGGATACAAAGGCTTCAATGCACATACCTCATTATTTCACCGGATTTAACCTATTCGTCGCTCACCACCAAAACCGCCGCACCCTCGAACCGCCCAGCACGCAAATCATCAAGCGCCTGGTTGGCCTGCTCCAGTGGATAGGTATGAATATAGGTTCGCACTGGCACCCGGGGTGCGATTTTAAACAGTTCCCGGCCATCCTGGCG
Source organism: uncultured Ectothiorhodospiraceae bacterium (assembly GCA_964620825.1). Taxonomy (GTDB): domain Bacteria; phylum Pseudomonadota; class Gammaproteobacteria; order DSM-5130; family Acidihalobacteraceae; genus Acidihalobacter_A. Next base: position 15,719 of record CAZUKD010000011.1, on the reverse strand, counting down.
GGTCAGATTAGCTACCGAACGAATAGAGCGCTCCTCCCATAACCAAGAATACGGGAAGGTAGGAATGTCGCTCATATAAATACCACCGCTGACCACCACCCCGCCCTTGTCGAGATGGTGCAAAGCCTCCGGAATAAGCGCCCCCACTGGAGCAAAAATTAGCGCCGCATCAAGTTTCTCAGGTGGTGCCACGGTGGAATCACCTGCCCATACCACGCCCAGACTCCGGGCAAACTCCTGCCCCTTCCAATCTCCGGGCCGGGTGAAGGCAAACAACTGTTTTCCTTGGTATACGGCAATCTGGGTGATAATGTGCGCAGCTGCCCCAAAACCATAGATGCCGAGATTGCGTATATTTTCCCCAGCCAGCCGATAGGTGCGATAGCCAACGAACCCAGCGCACAACAGGGGAGCCGCTTCCGGACTGGCATACCGGTCGGGCACCCGGAAACAATAACGGGCATCGGCCACAGTATATTCCGCATACCCGCCATCAATCGTATAGCCGGTAAAACGAGCATTTTCACACAGGTTCTCGCGTCCGCCCAGACAATAGCGGCATTGCCCGCAAGTATAACCCAGCCAGGGTATGCCAATACGATCTCCCGGCTGGAAGTCGGCAACCCCCACTCCGACCTCGACAACCTCACCCACGACTTCATGGCCAATGATCAGCGGCAACTTTGGATTCGCCAATTCGCTATCAACAATATGCAGGTCGGTGCGACAAACACCACAGGCATGAATCCGGATCAGTACCTGCCCCATTGCCGGACGCGGCACAGGAATCTGTTTCAGCCTGAGCGGCTCACCCGGTTTTTCCAACACCATGACACGCATGGTTTGCAGATCGCTCATGGTAAATATCCCCTAAATGGAGTTAGATTAGTGGATTGCGTCCCATGCTCCCCAACCAATCAGCAGCCATACGAGCCCCTTGATCACATAAAAAATCAGTGCAGCCCAGCCAAAACGCTGGGCCCAGCGCTTGATGCGTTCTCGAGTAAGCTGTTGCATTGAATTCCTCCAAACCCTCCACTGATTTTAGCCGAAGCTCCATCACCTCCGCAAATCCGCCATGCGCTGGCTGGCACCCTGGTCCGAAAACCAAACGAAAGGTAAAGAGATCATTGACAGGACCTCGTTGTTCCTCGTAATCTCGAAACGATAAAACGTAGATCATCCGCCAGGAGAAGCAACCCATGATGAACGCCGGCATCGCTCTGAACAATGAAAAGGGTATGGATTATCCTTTATTACGACTCAATATGATCGAACAGCAGATTCGCCCCTGGGACGTCCTTGATCCGCGCATATTAAATGTTTTCAGATCACTTTGGAGGCACGACTTCGTCCCACTGGAGTATCGTCGCCTTGCCTATGCGGATTTTGAAATCCCGATCAATCATGGCGAGCATATGATGCGGCCAACAGTCGAGGGTCGGATGCTTCAGGCATTGTCTCCAAAATCCCAAGAACAGGCTTTGGAAATTGGTACCGGTAGTGGCTATGTGACTGCCTGTCTCGCCCATCTCGTCAAACAGGTGGATAGCGTGGAGGTATATGAAGATTTCATCAACCAGGCGCGCGAACGCCTTTCCGCCTTGATAATTGAGCAGCGAGTCCATCTGCAGGTGGCCGATGTTTCCGCTACCAGCTGGACCAGCCCACAAATCGAATATGACATCGTTACTTTAACCGGAGCTGTTCCTCGCGAATCCATGCTCGAACCCTTCAAGCAATTACTCAAGCCAGGGGGGCGGCTATTTGCCGTGATTGGAGAACCTCCCGTTATGGGAGCGCTGCTCATTCACCGAATTGATAGGCATGATTTCTGCCGCACCTTGCTGTTCGAAACGAGGTTGGCGTATCTTCGTGGGTTTATCCTCCCCAGAATTTTTAAATTCTAACAAGCCGCACCCCAGAGAACCGACATGAAACTTGCTTTACTCCTCTCTGGCTTGTTTGCCTTGAGCTGTATACGGCCGACAATCGCTGCCAATCTGCTGCAGATTTATGATCAGGCACGCCTGCACGATGCCCAGTTCCAAGCTGCCCGGCAAGCATACAGGGTTACTCTGGAAAACCGCCCGCTGGCACGCGCAAGCCTCCTGCCGCAGATCAATTTTGTAGCTGACACCGGGCGCAACAATACACAATATCGAGGGATGGCATTCAATGGACAGTCCATCCCCAATTTCTCCCCAAGCTATGATATCAATAACTACACCCTGAGCCTGCGGCAAACAGTGTTCAATTATGCCGACTGGCTGTCGCTGAAACAGGCCGATCAAACCGTTTTGGCTGCTAAGGCTAAGCTAGCCGATGCCAACCAGGCACTGATCCTGCGTGTGGCAACAGCCTATTTCCACGTATTGACTGCCCGGGATCAGATCCATTACAGCCAGGCGGAACAAAAGGCGCTCGAGCGCCAGCTTGAGCAGGCTAAAAAACGCTTCGAGGTTGGCCTGGTCTCTTCCGCTGAAGTCAAGCAGGCACTAGCGAGCTCTGATCTGGCCAGAGCACAGACTCTACAAGCACAAAGTGCGCTAGCCGACGCCCGTGAAGCGCTCACGGTCATCACCGACGAACCAGTGGAAAGGCTTGCCCCTCTGGCTCGGAAAATTCCCTTGGTCACCCCTTTGCCGGACAAGATAAAATCCTGGGTAAATATGACACTGCAGCAAAATCTCTCTCTGGTTGCCACGAGAACCCACCTGGTGGCGGAACGCATCGGCGTCAACCGGGCGCGTGCGGTTGGCTATCCCGTCGTGTCACTGATCGCCACCCGTAGTCACCAAAACATTGAATCCGGCGCATTGGAATCGGGTGACACCACCAACAATACGATCACTCTACAATTAAAAGTCCCACTATTTACCGGCTGGCGAATCACAGCCCAGCGCGATCGGGCTCAATACCGCTATCAGCAGGGAAGATTCGAGCTGACCTATCTGCAACGGCAGATCGTCAGCCGTACCCGTGCGGACTTCCTCAACATCCTGTCCACCATGAGTCAGGTGCAGGCTCTGCGCGCGGCGGTTACCTCCAACGAAATCTCGGTCAAGGCAGCCGAAGCCGGATACAGGGTGGGCACCCGCACCAGCGTGGATGTCATCACGGCCATTGCCGATCTGTATCGCGCACGCAAGGAATATTCCCAAGCCCGCTATACCTACCTGCTGGATACTTTAAAGTTGAAAAAAGATACCGGTATTTTGACAGACAGCGATCTTGAACGGATCAATGCTTATCTGGCGAGAGCAGCGGCCCACTAAACCCGGCTCAGGCTTCGAAGCGCTGAAAAACCAGGGAGGAGTTGGTTCCACCAAAACCAAGACTGTTGGACATCACTCGGTCCAGGCGAATGTTATCTAAACGCTCACGCACGATCAGCATACCTGCCGCGACAGGATCCAGTTCATTGATATTGGCGGAAGCCGCAATAAAATCATGCGCCATCATCAAGAGCGAATAAATAGCCTCATTGACCCCTGCCGCACCCAAGGCATGACCGGTAATCGATTTAGTGGAGCTGATCGGCGGCACCGCATCTCCGAATACGCTCTGCATCGCTTTCAATTCAGCGATATCGCCAACCGGTGTACTGGTTCCATGCGCATTGATATAATCCACCGACCCGCCAATGTCCTGCAGGGCCTGCTGCATACAGCGCGCCGCGCCTTCCCCGGAAGGCGCCACCATATCATAACCATCCGAAGTAGCGCCATAACCCACCAGTTCAGCCATAATTTTTGCACCGCGAGCCCTCGCGTGTTCGAGCTCCTCCAGTACCAGCACGCCGCCGCCACCGGAAATGACAAAACCATCCCGCTCGGTATCATAGGGTCGCGAGGCTTCCGTAGATCGATCGTTGTACTTGCTTGATAAAGCCCCCATAGCGTCAAACAGGCTGGTCAGCGTCCAATGCAGCTCTTCCCCGCCGCCCGCGAACATGACATCCTGTTTACCCATCTGGATGAGTTCAGCGGCATGGCCGATGCAATGAGCGCTGGTAGCGCAAGCTGAGCTAATAGAATAGCTCACACCCTTGATCTTAAACGGAGTCGCAAGACAGGCAGAATTAGTATTGGACATGGTGCGAGTAACCATGTAGGGACCGACCCGGCGAATACCTTTCTCGCGCAAAATATCTGCCGCTGTTACTATATTTGAAGTTGAGGCGCCACCGGATCCCATCACCAGGCCTGTTCGTGGATGTGAAACATCATTTTCTTCAAGCCCTGATTGCCCAACAGCCTCCTGCATGGCGATAAAATTATAAGCGGCCCCATCTCCCATGAAGCGCCGCTGTTTGCGATCGATTAGCGTATCAGGATCGAGTTTCAGTGATCCATGGATCTGTGACCGCATTCCCAGCTCCGCGTATCTGGGGCAAAACTCGATCCCGGATCGGCCTGTGCGCAAAGACTCGAGCACCTCCGTTACATTATTTCCGATGCTGGAAACGATACCCATTCCGGTAACGACAACGCGTCTCGTGGACATGATCTTCAAAACCCCTCGGTTGATGTAAACAAACCCACCCGCAAATCCTGCGCTTCATAAATCAGGCGTCCATCCAGAAACATCACTGTATCGGCCACCCCCATATATAGCCTGCGTTTAACCAAGCGCTTGATATTCACCTCGTATCTTATCAATTTGGCTGCCGGGGTAGCCTGGCCGGAAAATTTCACAGCACCCGCGCCCAATGCCCGGCCGCGCCCTGGTCCACCCGTCCATCCCAGGAAAAACCCTACCAATTGCCACATCGCGTCCAACCCAAGACATCCCGGCATCACGGGGTCACCCTCGAAATGACAGGAAAAAAACCAGAGATCCGGGCGAATATCCAGTTCGGCTTCCACATATCCCTTGCTGCCATTGCCATCGCTATCGTCGATCCGAGTGATGCGATCGAACATCAACATGGGTGGTAGCGGCAATTGAGCATTACCCGGACCGAACAACTCACCATGCCCGCAACGCAAGAGATCTTCATAATTATAGCTGTGTTTACGTTTCATTATATCATTCTGAATCCGGAATTTTGTAGGGTATGTCCATGACGGTAAGAGACTTGCCGCAAATTAAATGAGGACCTATGATGCCATCAATTCAGCGCCAATTCACACTCGTTTTCATTCTCCAAAACCTCACTCACCAACCCGACCAGGCGTTCAGTGGCACCCCGATGCCGCACGATGACCGTCTTGGCTGCGGTCGTCATCTTTGCCCGCAGAATACTATTCCCCAGCAATTCCTGCAGCAGACAGGCGAGCTTACCGGCATCGGCTATCCGTTCTGCGGCCTGTGCCAGAAACAGCTCTGCATACACTTGCTCGAAATTAAAGACATGCGGCCCGGTCAGCACGGGCAACTCCAGGATGGCCGGCTCAAGCGGGTTATGTCCGCCAACCGGAACCAGGCTGCCACCAACAAAAGCCACATCGGCCGCCGCATACAAGGCGAGTAGTTCACCTACGGTATCACCAAGAATAATGCGTGTGGTAGTATCTGGGGCCTCCTCGCGGCTACGGGACATCAATGGCCACCCCGCCTGGACACACAAAGCGTGTACTGCGGCAAAGCGTTCCGGGTGGCGCGGCACCAGAATCAATGCAGCATCGGGTTGCACCACAAGCAATTGTCGGTGTGCCTCGAGTACCTGCTCTTCCTCACCTGCATGCGTACTCGCTGCAATCCATACCGGCCTATTGACGCCCAGAGCCTGGCGCAGGCGATAACCGCTTTCCCGCGCACCCAGCGGGATACGCAAATCATATTTAAGATTGCCGGTCACGACCACTCGTGGCGCACCTAGCGCCTTAAACCGGCGTGCATCCGCATCATCCCGGGCTGCCACCACACTGATATGGGCCAAGGTGATGCGGCTCAATCCGCTGAATCGCTGATAGGCCCGGAATGAACGCGCGGACAATCGGGCATTGACCAGCATCAGAGGAATACCCGCCCGGGCGCAGGTGGCAAAAAGATTCGGCCAAATTTCCGTTTCCATGCAAATACCGATTATAGGATGACTCCGCTTAAGAAAGCGGTGCACGGCACCCGGCATATCGTATGGTAAGTAGACATGATCTACCGAATCGCCAAACAATCTAGCAACCTGAGCCGACCCCGTCGGGGTAGTCGAGGTGATCAGTAATGCATACTCTGGGTGAGCCTTCCGTAATTGCCGGATCAGGGGTTCACTGGCGATGGTTTCCCCTACAGAAACGGCATGCAACCAGATTCGTGGGCGAGCGGGAAGAGTGGGGAAGAAGCCAAATCGCTCCACCACCCTTTTCCGGTAACCGGGATTCCTCCGGCTGCGTATCAATAGCCGCAATAGGATCCAGGGCGCCAACAGGTACAACAACAGGCTGTATAAAAAGCGCATGAGTCATCTATGGCTTAATCGCCTCAGCGATTAAGCCAATCCAGATACAGGCGAACACCTTCTTCGACTGTCTTGAATGGTGCATCATAACCCACCGCGCGAAGTGCTGAAATATCAGCTTGAGTGAAACTCTGGTAACGTCCTCGCAGATATTCCGGGAACAGGATATATTCAATTTTTCCATGGCCATGCCAGGCTATCACAGCGCGGGCAACATCATTAAAAGTTTGTGCCCGCCCTGTCCCTAAATTGAAAATCCCTGATATCCCGGGATGGTCGAAAAACCAGAGGTTAACCGCCACGGCATCCTCTACATAGATAAAATCCCGTCGCTGTTCACCATTTGCATAACCATCGACCCCCTCGAACAGGCGGCACAAACCTTCAGTCCGAATCTGCTGATCGAAATGATTAGCGACGCTGGCCATACTGCCCTTGTGCTGCTCACGGGGACCATATACGTTGAAATAGCGAAACCCGACTACTTGGCTGCGTGAGGATGCAGGCAAGCAGCGCACAGTTTGATCGAACTGAAATTTAGAATATCCATAGACATTCAATGGCTGCTCATACTCGACGTTTTCAGTGAATACCGGACCCACACCATAAACCGAGGCGGAAGACGCATAAAGGTATTGAACTCCATGCGCCAGACTATAATGTAGTAAGATTTTTGAGTATTCATAATTATTACGCATCATGAACCGGCCATCCCATTCGGTAGTCGCCGAACAGGCGCCCTCATGAAATAGGGCGCTGGCCCCGAAATCTTCCCCGGCCTCAACGCGATTCAGAAAATCATCCTTGTCCAGATAATCTGCGATTTGCAAATCGACGATATTGGTGAACTTGGTGCCATCACTTAAATCATCAACCACAAGGATATCGGTTTCTCCCCGCGCATTGAGTCCCTGAATGATATTGGAACCGATAAAACCGGCCCCACCGGTTACGATGATCATGAGTCCATCTCCTGATGACTACGCCTGATCGCTTCGATGAGGCGGGTCGTCGAGCAATCATAAAGGAAATCGATGATGCGCACCTCGCCTCCATTAGCGTGAACACACTTTGCCCCTGCCACTTCATCAGGTACATAATCTCCGCCCTTGACCAGGATATCAGGCTGCAATCGGCAAATCAGACGTTCCGGGGTATCTTCCGCGAAGGGCACAACCCAATCCACCGCAGTCAATCCGGCCAAAACTACCATTCGCTGATCCAGTGGATTAATTGGGCGTTGCGGGCCTTTGAGGAGACTGACTGACTCGTCCGTATTCACCGCGACAATCAACCGGTCACCCATTCGGCGAGCGCGGTTCAGATGATCCACATGCCCGGCATGCAGAATATCGAAACAGCCATTGGTCATGACGATGCGCTCCCCATGCCGGTGAGCCTCCTTGACCAACCCGGCTAAATGATCTTCATTGATCACTCCGAACGGAGGCGCTTCCCGAGCACGCAACGCTTGACGCAGTTCAGCAGGGGAAACCGTGGCAGTACCTAGTTTGCCCACCACGATGCCGGCCGCCAGATTAGCCAGAGCCATAGCTTCCGGCCAGGAGCACTTCACCGTCAAGGCGGCAGCGAGCATAGCGACTACGGTGTCCCCCGCGCCGGTCACATCGAACACCTCGCGGGCCTGTGTTGGCAGCATCAACGGTTTACTATCGCGGCGAATAAGGGTCATACCCTCTTCGCTACGGGTGATTAACAACGCCGTGAATCGCTCCCGCTCCAGGAGCGCCTGCCCCCGTTCGATCAGGGCGGATTTTGTGGCGCACTCACCCACTACCGCTTCGAATTCCTTCCGATTCGGGGTAATAACCGTTGCCCCATGATAGCGGCTGAAATCACTCCCCTTGGGATCGATGATCACCGGCTTGTCCTGCGCTCGTGCTAATTCGATCAGCGCCCGGCTCGCACTCAGTGTACCTTTGCCGTAATCGGATAACACGACGACATCCGCATCCGCCAGCAAGCGAGCACATTCTCCCGTCATAGCGCCCGCGTCTTCTTCCGAAAAGCCCTGTTCGAAATCAAGTCGGATCAATTGTTGATGCTGGCTGAGTACCCGGAGTTTGGTAATCGTTGGATGCGTTGCCAAGCGCTGAAAATGACATTCAACACCCGCCTGATCAAGCAATTCCTCCAATCTGTCCGCAGCTTCGTCATCGCCGGTCAATCCGAGCACTGAAGCCCTGGCGCCGAGTGCTGCCAGATTGATCGCCACATTGGCCGCCCCTCCAGGCCGTTCCTCGGCCGGACCAACCTGCACGATGGGAACCGGCGCTTCCGGAGAAATACGCGAAGTCTCCCCGTGCCAGTAACGATCCAGCATCAAATCGCCCACCACCAGCACCTTCACACCGGCAAAATCCGGGATCAAAAGAGTCATTCTGTCACGCGCCACTATACCCCAGGATCAATTATCATAGCATAATTACCTCTACTTTCAGGGCTCCCGCCCTTACACAAAACCACTCTATTGAACGATGTCGCTTGTGACGCTTGAGTCTTATGAATCGCGCAGTGCGCGCAGATGCCGGCGGACATAAAAAAACCCCAGCAGTAGCAGAATCGCCGCAATCATAAAATCAAACCGGTGAAACCACCCTCCCAACTCCTGCCAGTGCCGCCCCAGCTCCATCCCCAGCCATGCCAGCGCCAGACTCCAGAAAAAAGAGCCAATGAAAGTATAGATGCTGAATCGCCAGATCGGCATCCGCGCGACCCCGGCGGGAAAGGCGATGAACGTGCGCACTATCGGCAATAGGCGCCCAAAAAGGATGGTCAAATCACCATACCGGGCAAACCAGCGATCAGCCAGATCCAGATCGGCAGGCGAAACCAGCACATAGCGCCCATATCGCTCGACAAAAGGACGCCCGCTCTGCACCCCGGCTGCGTAAGCCAGCCAGGATCCCAACACCGAACCCGTTGCCCCAGCAACGGCTATACCCCATAGATTCAAGCTGCCAAGAAAAGCCAGATACCCGGCAAACGGTAAAATAATTTCCGACGGCAAGGGAATGCAGGCGCTTTCGATAGCCATCAGCAAAACCACGCCGCCATAGCCCAGATGGGATATGACCTGCATGATCCAGTTGGCTATCAAAGTCAGCATCATGTCAATCCTTTCCTTAGGCATTCATTGCCCGGCCAGATAGCGGAGTGGAGCAAAATCCGCCCCACACGCCGGTCGGTAGCGGGGATATCTCCGAGCTTATCCTTGTATCGGCAGCAGGCCAGGAGCATGATTTCCTGCCAGATAGACAACTATAGACAAGCTAATGAGGCGGTGGGCTCCCGGGCAAGTTCACATGTTAACTCAACCAGATAATCCGCGCGCCCGATAACGGAAAAGGCTCACAGGAAATGATGAATGGTCACTGGTTTGAAGGGGTTATGGAAGTCGCCAACAAGCTCTTGCATGCCTTCATCGCCATCGCTTTGCTTATCGCCAGTCTGTTGCTGGTCTGGCAATTCAGCATCGATGTTTTCAGAACTGTCGCCTCCGGCAACGTCGCCAAAGGTTTCGTACACGCGCTTGGCAATCTCTTCATCCTCTGGGTGCTGTCCTCGCTGATCTCGGCTGAAATCCGCTATATGCGCACGGGGTATTTCAGCGTAGTCGTCTTTATCGAAGCCGCACTAATCACCTTGTTGCGGCAACTCATTATTATCCCCGTGGAAAGTAGCGGGCACCTGGGGCAATGGGCCTGGACCTATGGTCTGATAACTGCCGCTGTTGTAGCAGTCGGCTTAACCTATTACCTGGTCAAACAGCAGCAATCTGGCAATACCCCTGAAGAAAAAGCCTAAATCCCACAAATACTCGGAACAGGAACAAAACCGGGAGTCCGCATTCATGTGGCTGTACCGATTCGGTGGTCCACCAGCTGCAATGGTACTGTCCGATTTGCAAAAGTTCCAATGCAGAATTATCAATACATGTTTTTATAGCCAGTTGAGTGATCTTGTCACTGACAGCTCATTTATATAATGACAAAGTAGCCCGCCCTTGATCAGGGAAAGTGACGGCAAGCGTCCCACCAACCGATTGAGGGGGAATCTGGCCAGAGGCAGATTGTCGGCCAGGGTACATGAATAATATGATCGATCAACCAAAGGAAAACGTCATGAAATCCAATGAAAGTCTGCTGGATCGCGCCATCCGCATCCTGATCGGAGGTCTCATCATCTCTTTGGCCTTCCGGGGACCCCAAACGCCCTGGGGCTGGCTCGGGCTGATCCCTCTGATAACAGGTGTCACGGGCTGGTGCGGCCTCTATGCTCTGCTGGGTATCAACACCTGCCCGGTAAAACCACCCAAAAATATCGGGCAAAAACCCTGAGCCTAAAATACCCCATAGCCTGGGGACCCGGGGCATTTTTTGCCCTCCCTCTCCCCTGTTGTCAGCAAGGTGGGGGAAGGCCAGTTGCTGCATTTTCACACACATGAGAAAATCCTGGTTTCCGTAACCCAGAGGATGGCTCATGCCCGCCCGGCTGATTGATGGCAATCGAGTTGCCACCCGAATTCTCGATGAGATTTCAGATGAGGTTGCCCACTACAAGAAATCCGGGGAGCGAATCCCGGGCCTGGGTGTAATCCTGGTCGGAGACGATCCGGCCTCCCGGATCTACGTCCGTAAAAAGCGTGAGGATTGTGCTCAGGTCGGTTTTCATTCCGAGGCTCATCTCCTCGATGCCGCCACCTCCCAAACGGAGCTGCTGGATCTCATCGACCGGCTCAACGCTGATAAATGCATCGATGGCATCCTGGTGCAACTACCCGTGCCTGCCCATATCAATACGGAAACCCTCATCGAACGGATTGATCCCGGCAAGGATGTGGACGGATTCCATCCCTATAATGTAGGCCGGTTAGCGCTACGGGTTCCCCGACTGCGCCCCTGCACACCCTATGGCATCATCTATCTGCTAAACGGGATCGGCGAAACCTACAAGGGACGGCATGCGGCGGTGATCGGTGCTTCCAACATCGTTGGCCGCCCCATGGCACTAGAGCTCTTGTTGGCGGGCGCCACGGTAACAATCTGTCATCGCTTTACTCAAAACCTGCACGAACAGGTCGCCATGGCCGACATCTTAGTGGTCGCTGTCGGCAAACCGGGTGTTGTGGACAGTAAATGGATCAAACCTGGGGCTACGGTCATCGATGTTGGCATGAACCGGGATGCCCAAGGGCATCTACGGGGTGACATCGATTTTGTAAGAGCCAGCGAGCGGGCCGCCTGGATCACTCCCGTACCCGGCGGGGTCGGCCCGATGACCCGGGCCATGCTGCTAAAGAACACCCTAACGGCCTATCGCACCCATACCCAAACAGCGTGAACCCTCAGGTGTGCCGCCAGCGTGTCCCCATCGGATTATCTTCCAGCAGGATGCCGTCAGCCTCCAGTTGCGTGCGAATTCGGTCGGCAGCAACAAAATCCCGCTGTTTCCGAGCCTCGGTGCGCGCCTCGATCAATACCTCGATCCGCTCCGCGTTCAGCTCGCTTCCAGCAGGTATGGCCTTGAGCCAAGCCCCCGGATCGCTCTGCAAAAGCCCGAGCACCCCACCTAACCGCCTGAGGCGTGCCCTGAGGCGCATGGCCTCCACGGACGTCTGTTCACGGTGACGGTTGATCTCCCGCGCCAGATCAAATAACACCGCCAACGCCTCGGGCGTGTTGAAATCATCGTTCATCGCCACTTCGAACCGCTCAACCCAGATATCACGATCCTCAGGCTCCGACGTGTCCGGCAGCCCCCGCAGGACGGCATACAGGCGATCCAGTGCCACCCGGGCATTTTGCAGCTGCTCGCCAGAATAATTAAGTGGACTGCGATAATGGCTTAAAAGGATGAAATAGCGCACTGCTTCCGGTGGAAAATAGGTGAATACCTCGCGCAGGGTAAAGAAATTACCCAGCGACTTGGACATCTTCTCCTCGTTGATGCGCACGAACCCATTGTGCATCCAGTAATTGACGAAATGCTCGCAGGTCACCGCCTCACTCTGGGCGATCTCATTTTCATGATGGGGAAACTGCAAATCCTGGCCACCACCGTGGATATCGAAATGTGACCCCAGTGCCTGCATCGACATAGCCGAACATTCGATGTGCCAACCGGGGCGCCCCGGACCCCAGGGCGCATCCCAAACCGGCTCACCGGGCTTGGCAGCCTTCCAGAGTACGAAATCGAGTGGGTCACGCTTGGCTTCATTGATCTCCACCCGCGCACCAGCGCGTAGATCCGCCGGATTCTTGCCCGACAACCGCCCGTAGGCAGCGAAGCGGGAAACCGCATAATAAATATCGCTACCGGCCACCTGATAAGCGAAGCCCTTGTCCAGCAAGGTGGCGATCAGTCTCTTGATCTCGTCCATCGACTGTGTCGCGCGCGGCTCACTATCCGGCGGCAATACGCCAAGCTGCGCCATATCCTCATGCATGGCGTCGATATAGCGGCAGGTGAGCTCGCTCACTGCGATTCCTTGTTCCTGGGCACGGCGGATGATCTTGTCGTCGATATCGGTAATATTGCGTACATAGATCAGCCGATAACCCAGCCAGCGCAGGTAACGCGCCACCATATCGAAAACCACCAACATCCGCCCATGGCCAACATGGCAAAAATCATAGACCGTCATGCCACACACATACATGCGCACACAGCCGGGCTCGATGGGCTCGAAGATGGCCTTTTGACGAGTCAGACTGTTATAGATTCTCAGCCTGTCTCCGGTCATGATGCAGTGGGTCGCGCCATCTGTAGCGCCACTTCCAGCCGCTTTTTGCGGTGTGTGGCGTCAATAAGCGGGAAAATCCGCCTCATTTCCGGGCCATGCACCTGCCCGGTCAATGCCGCGCGTAGCGGCATGAACAACGCCTTACCCTTCACCCCGGTGGTTTGGCTGACAGATTCCGCCAGTGCCCGGAAATCATCGCCGTCCACTTCAGTAGCGGCCAGGGAGGCGATAAACAAGGGCCAGGATGCTGCGCGCATCACGGCCTCAGCTTCGCCTGTATAAGCCAGCGGCTCGCCAAACAAGACCCGGGCCCAAAGTTCAAGATCACAGCGCAGCAGAATATTATCGTGTACCGCAGCGAGAAAAGCCGTGCGTTTCTCTATCGGCACACCCTCCAGAGCGGGCGTTGCCCAGTGAGCGAAAGCCGCTTGATCGAGCGTACCCAGCGCAAGTTTTTGCCAATGATCGAGCTGTTTTGGATCATCCTGCGATACCGAACGCCCGATCCGGGTAATCCTGAAAAGCCGGGTCAGATCATTGAGATCAAGTAGCCCGGCAGCAGATAATGTGTGCCCCAGGCGGGAGAGGTAATTATTGATCGCCGCCGGTAAATAACCCGCCTCACGCAACTGCGCGAGTCTTTGCGCACCGTGGCGTTTTGCCAACGGCGCACCGTCTGCGGTAACGATCAACGGCAGGTGCCCATACTGTGGTGCAGGCAAACCAAGCGCACGCAGCAACAACAGTTGCCGAGGCGTATTGCTCAGATGATCTTCACCGCGCAAAACAGCATTCACTCCCATCAGCGCATCATCGATGGCGTTACAGAAAAAAAATGCCGGCGTCCCCTCAGTGCGACGAATGATGAAATCCCCAATATCCCCACTGCGAAACTGCTGTGTACCCCGCACCAGATCATCAAATGCGATCACTTCCCGTGCAGGTACCCGAAAACGCAAGGTGTGTGGTTCTCCGGCGGCCACCCGGCGCAGTGTTTTCGCTGGCGGAATCCCCGCACAAGTGCCCGCATAGCGCGGCGGCTGACTGGCTGCGCGTTGGGCAACGCGGATGGCAGCCAGTTGTTCAGGCGTACAAAAACAAGGATAAGCCTGATCCGCGGCAATCAGCTGCGCGTAGAACCGTGCATACACGGCACCACGCGCAGATTGCAGATAAGGGCCGGCAGCCCCGCCCGCCTCCGGGCCTTCCTGCCAATCAAGTCCGAGCCAGCGCAAGTCTTCCATCAGCGCACGGGTAAACTTGGGATGTGAACGCGCAACATCTGTATCCTCAATACGCAGCAGAAAAACCCCACCATGATGCCAGGCATACAAAGCGGAAAAGAGTGCGGTGCGTAGATTGCCGAGATGCAGCCCACCGGTGGGGCTGGGCGCAAAGCGTGTTTTGATGAGGTTCTCATGCATGGCCGGATAGTAGCTGAAAGCAACCGGCAAGCAAACCTCCAGGGCAATGGTCAATCAAGCGGACAGGCGCAACATTTGCCCGATAAGTTATACTTAAGAGCATTATTTTCTGAGTCAGATGAGCCTACGATTTCAATCATTTCAAAAGAGTATCACTTGACTCACCTAACTGCTCGGAACCGTATGCCCCATCATCCGCGCCGCAGAGCGCTTGTCATTACCCGCAACCTTCCGCCGCTCATCGGCGGTATGGAGCGGCTCGTTTGGCACATTGTTGATGTATTACGTCTCGATTACCGGGTTCATGTGATCGGGCCGCAAGGTTGTGGCGGGCATCTGCCCAATGGCGTTAGCGTGACCGAGATCTCCATCAAGCCCATGCCCCTGTTTCTGTTACGCAGCATCTGGGTGGCAATTGTGCAGGCACGGCGATTGCGCCCGACCCTGGTGTTTGCCGGCAGCGGGTTGACCGCGCCCCTTGCCTGGCTTGCCGCGCGCCTGGTCGGCGCGCATTGTGTCGTCTACCTCCACGGCCTCGACATCGAAGCCGACCACCCGCTGTATCGACTGCTCTGGCGACCCTTCCTACGCCGCTGCGACCGTGTGTTCGTCAACAGCCGCTTCAGCCATGGCTTGGCCGTGAAAATCGGCATCGACCCCACCCGGATCGCCATCCTGCCCCCCGGGGTCGAACTACCTGATCTCGCCGATGCCGAAACCCGCCATCGTGATTTCCGCGCCAAACACCGACTCGACGATGCTCCGCTCATGCTCTACGTGGGGCGCATCACCGCGCGCAAGGGGCTGGCCGCATTCGTACGCGACATTCTGCCCGCCGCCCTTGCACACATACCAAATGCGAAGCTGGTCGTCGTCGGCGATGAACCCACCCAGGCTCTCAAGCATCGCAGCGGAGAAAAACGGCGCATCCTCGAATCCCTGCAAAAAAACCGGCTCGAAAATCGGGTTCTATTCCTCGACCACGCCGATGACCCCGAACTCTCCGCCGCCTACTTCGCCGCCGACCTGCTCCTCTTCCCCGTGCAAGACCTGCCCGGCGATCACGAGGGCTTCGGCATGGTCGCCATCGAGGCCGCCGCCCATGGGCTGCCCACCGTCGCCTTCG
>CAZUKD010000010.1:0-40868 GCA_964620825.1 uncultured Ectothiorhodospiraceae bacterium | reverse complement strand
ACAAACAGAGCATAGCTCCTCGGCACTACGTAATCATAGGGGACCTGACAACTAACCAAGGAGATTTAACGTGGAACTCAAGGGAAGCAAGACCGAACAAAGTCTCAAGGATGCCTTTGCAGGTGAGTCGATGGCGAATCGCCGCTATCTATATTTTGCAGCTAAAGCAGATGTCGAAGGACAAAATGATGTCTCTACCGTATTTCGTTCAACGGCGGAAGGCGAAACAGGGCATGCCCATGGTCACCTGGAGTATCTGGAGCAATGTGGCGATCCAGCTACCGGTCTACCGTTTGGTGATACGCGCCTGAACCTGAAATCGGCGATCACCGGGGAAACCCATGAATATTCGGATATGTATCCGGGAATGGGCAAGGCGGCCAGGGAAGAAGGCTTCGATGAAATCGCCGATTGGTTTGAGACTTTGGCCAAGGCCGAGCGTTCTCATGCCAATCGTTTTCAGAAGGCTTTAGATGCCTTGGTCGATTAAGCATTCGCCGGGATTGCTATCGCTCTGGCGGTCCCGGTATTTTTTATTTCAGGATATGACAAAGCAGGAGAACAATCATGGCACTATTGCCAGATACCGCCAGGCAGCCGGGTGAGGGCAATCTTCAGGCGCCTGTGCGTCACCCGCTGGATTGGCAAGCACCGGAATTTTATGATCATGGCATACTCTTTAATGAGCTGGAGCGGGTATTTGATATTTGCCATGGTTGTCGACGTTGCGTAAGTCTCTGTCATGCCTTTCCTACCTTGTTCGATCTCATCGATGAATCCACCACGATGGAGGTCGACGGCGTCGATAAGTCGGATTACTGGCGGGTTGTTGACCACTGCTATCTATGTGATCTGTGTTACATGACCAAATGTCCCTATACTCCGCCACATCCCTGGAACGTCGATTCCCCCCATTTGATGCTGCGCGCCAAGGCAGTCAAATTTCGTGAGGGCAATACTCGACCGCGCGATCGGTTGATCACCTCGACTGATACCATTGGGCGGCTGGCGAGTATCCCGATCATCTGCAAGGTCATCAATAAAACTAACCGCAGTCCAACATTCAGGAAGCAGCTGGAAAAGGTTTTTGGGATTGCCGCAGATGCTGTTTTGCCCGAATATTACGCCAATACTGCCCGCAAGCGTCTCGCTCATTTACCTAAAGACGGTAGATCGGAAGTCATCCCGGCGGGGCGTACTCGCGGCCGTGTGGCTTTGTTCTCCACTTGTTATGGCAACTTTAACCAGCCTGAGCTCGCCGAAGATTTGGTTAAGGTGTTCAACCATAACGATATCCCCATTCGATTGGTAGAAAAAGAGCGTTGCTGTGGCATGCCCAAGCTGGAATTGGGTGACTTCGAAGCAGTGGCCCGCGCCAAGGAAGCTAATATCCCGGTGCTGATTCAAGCGATTGAGGATGGCTGGGATATCGTTGCACCGATACCGTCTTGTGTGTTGATGTTCAAGCAGGAGTTACCGTTAATATTCCCGGGTGATCCCGATGTAGCCAGGGTCAGGGAGCATCTCTTCGACCCCTTTGAATACCTGTTGCTGCGCCACAAGGCGGGTCTGCTGAAAACCGATTTTAAGGATTCTCTGGGTAAGATCGCCTATCACGTCTCCTGCCACCTGCGAGTACAGAATATGGGGCTGAAAACCCGGGATGTCCTCACGCTGGTACCCGGAACTGAGATAGAGGCCATCGAGCGCTGTTCCGGACACGATGGAACTTATGCGGTTAAAAGCGAATTCCACGAGATTTCTATGAAAATTTGTCGACCGGTTGTGAGTCGCGTAAAGAAATCTGACTGTGACCATTATTCCAGTGACTGCCCCATGGCCAGGGAGCAGATCCAAAATGGCTTGCAGGATGGCCACCAACCGGAGCATCCCCTGTTCTTGCTGTGCCGGGCCTATGGTTTGAAATGACTCGAATAATCCTTATGGAGTACCGAAAATGGAAAAGCTAAAACGGGAAGATTTGCTGTCTCTGGAGGAATATGCCCGGCAAAGGGCTGATTTCCGGAGTCGAGTCATGGCGCATAAGCGCAACCGCCATCTGCATCTGGGGGCGCATGCCTCTTTATATTTCGAGGATCGGATGACCATGCATTATCAGATCCAGGAAATGCTACACGCCGAGCGTTTGTTTACAGCCGATGAAATCGAAGTGGAGCTCGAAGTCTATAATCCATTGATTCCTGACGGTAGTAATTGGAAGGCTACTTTCATGATCGAATTCGAGGAAGAAGATGAACGCCGGCAGGCCTTGCAGAATCTGGCGGGTATAGAAGATACAGTCCGGGTACGTATTGCTGGCTTTGACAAAGTGTATGCCATTGCGGATGAGGATCTAGAGCGCGGGCGGGTGGAAAAGACAACGGCGGTACATTTTTTGCGCTTCGAGCTGGACGCCGGAATGATCAAGGCACTAGGTGAGGGTGTGACCTTGAGTGCAGGTATCGATCATCCCGGGATGATCGAGGTGAAACCAGCGCCGGAGGCTGTGCGCAGTAGTTTATTCACCGATTTTAGCTGACCGACTGCACTACATTAGCTCCAGCGCTTCGCGCAAGCGCCAGACGCCGTGAATTTCCATGCCTTTGGGTGCGTCCCGAGGGATATTCTTGTGCGGAATGATGGCGCGGGCATAGCCATGTTTTGCGGCTTCTTTCAGGCGCTCTTCCCCATGAGGGACCGGGCGGATTTCACCAGCTAAACCGACTTCCCCGAAAACCACCAGATCCGCCGGCAGGGGGCGATCCCGAAAGCTGGAGAAAGTAGCCGCCAGAACAGCGAGGTCGACAGCGGTTTCACTCACCCTGACGCCACCGACGACATTGATAAAGACATCCTGATCATAAATTGCCAGGCCACCATGGCGGTGCATGATGGCCAGCAGCATGGCTAGCCGGTTTTGTTCCAAACCTACGGTGACGCGGCGGGGATGGCCTTGTCGGCTGTCATCTACAAGCGCTTGCACTTCGACTAGAAGTGGACGGGTGCCCTCCCGGGTCACCATCACCACGCTACCGGGTACGGGTTCAAGATGGCGGGACAGAAAAATTGCAGAAGGGTTGCTGACGGCTTTGAGGCCCCGCTCGGTCATGGCGAATATGCCAAGCTCATTGACCGCGCCAAAGCGATTCTTGACTGCCCGCAGGACTCGGTAGCGCCCACCGGGGTCGCCCTCGAAATACAATACGGTATCGACCATGTGTTCGAGCACCCGGGGGCCGGCGAGCGCGCCTTCCTTGGTCACATGGCCGATGAGAAAAACGGCGGTGTCGGTTTGTTTTGCGAAACGAACGAGCTGGGCGGCACTTTCCCGCACTTGGCCAACCGATCCCGGAGCGGATTGCAATTGTTCAGAATATAAGGTTTGAATCGAATCAATGACCAGAACGCGGGGTTTTTCATGGGCTACGCTTGCCAGAATATGTTCGACGCAGGTTTCACTCAAAAGACGTAATTGGATCTTTGGGAGCCCTAATCGATGCGCCCGCAGACTGACCTGTTGGAGAGATTCCTCTCCGGTCACATACAAAGCCGGCAGGAATGAATTAAGGGCAACCAGGGTTTGTAAGAGCAACGTGGATTTACCGATTCCTGGATCGCCGCCAATTAAGACCACCGAGCCGTGCACCAAACCACCACCTAGCACCCGATCGAATTCACCAATCGTGGTGGCGGTACGAGGATCATTCTCCAGGGTGATGCTGTCCATTCGTTGGATACCGACTGTTTTCGTGGTACCCATAAAACGGGAGTTGGTTCTTTTACGTGGCAGTGGTGCCGTTTCGATCAGGGTGTTCCAGGCGCCGCATTCAGGGCACTGACCGCTCCATTTGGGGGATTGTGCTCCGCAGGAGCTGCAGGTGTATTCAAGCTTGAGTTTATTCATGAAGGATGACTGGACAGCAGGGGTTGGTTATTGTTTTCCGTATGCAGTGACGCCGATGGCAAATGCGCATAGGCGTGCACCATGCGAATGGCATTATTCTTGATCTGGATAATTTCCATAGGGTACCCATTAATCAATACACAGGTATCCGCATCAGGGATCAGTTCAAGGTATTCAAGTAGCAGGCCATTGAGTGTCCGGGCACCATGCGTCGGTAAACGCCAGCCTAATCGACGATTGATTTCCCGGATAGGGGTGCTGCCATCGATCAGATAACTCCCATCCTTTTGGGGCTGAATATCGGTACTGTAATTGGCGGGGTCGGTGGTAAATTCCCCCACGATTTCCTCCAAAAGGTCTTCCAGGGTCACCAAACCCTGAATGTCGCCATATTCATCTACGACCAAACCGATCCGGCGCCGTTCGGACTGAAAATTGATCAATTGTTGGTTGAGTGAAGTGCCTTCCGGGATAAAGTAAGGCGAGCGCGCTTCCCGCTGGATATTTTCCGGGTCAAGGCGTTCATTTTCAGTCAGGGAAAAAATTCGACGAATATGAATGATACCGATGACTTGATTAATGTCCCTATGATAAATCGGCAAGCGAGTATAGGGAATATGCGCCAATTGATCGAGAATCTCATCCCAGGGTTCACTGAGATCGATGCCGATAATTTCATGCCGTGGCACCATGATGTCTTCCACGCTGGCTTTATCTAAGTCAAGCAGAGCGAGCAGCATTTTTTGGTGGCGCCGGGGAATGAGTCCATTGGCCTGATTGACCACGCTCCGTAATTCCTCTTGTGTCAGGGGTTGAACTCCGCTCTCGCCGGTTTTGATGCCGACCAGGCGGAGCAGGGAGTTGGCAATGAAATTAATTAGCCAGACCAGGGGATAGGTCAGGGTTAACAAGGGGACATAGATGAGGGCAGCCGGGAAGGCCACCCGTTCGGCGTGTAACACTGCGAGGGTTTTCGGGGCCACTTCGGAGAAAATGAGCAAAGTCAGCGTGAGCACCCCGGTAGCCACGGCAATTCCAATATCGCCAAAGAGCCGATAGCCGATATAGGTGGCTAGCTGAGTAATCAGAATATTGGTCAGATTGTTGCCCAGCAGAATAAGGCCGATCAATCGGTCAGGTTTTTCCAATAATTTCTGGGCACGAACTGCGCCAGGATGGCCACTTTCCGCCAGGTGACGCAACCGGTAGCGGTTAAGTGACATCAGTGCGGTTTCCGAGCCAGAGAAAAAGGCGGAAATCAGCACCAGGAGAATAAGTACACCGCTCAGAATACCTAGCTCAGTATCGTTCAAGAGATCGCTACGAATGATGGTGAGAGATCAGCAGATATTACAGGCAGCACTTGCCGGAATGTCAAGGGAGTTTCTCTAAATTAGATGGAAAATAGTCTGAACAACAGGGCGCTGAAATAGGCAATCACCAAAATCACAAAACCGGATAAAGTCCAGCGGATGGCGATGCGCCCACGCCAACCCAATCGCCAGCGCGCCAACAGCAGGCCGCCGAAGATGACCCAGGCAGCAATAAACAGCAAGGTCCTTTGCGGAGAGGCCATGGAGAAGAATTGATTGATGAAGACCAATCCGGTGATCAAGGCAATAGTCAACAGGACAAAGCCAAGTCCGATGGTCTGGAACAGCAGGCTTTCCGTGTGTTGCAGCGGAGGCAATACGCGCATCCAGCCCCCCGGCCGATGATTCTTCAGACGCCGATCCTGATACCATAATAACAGGGTTTCCAGTGCAGCGATCACAAACAGACTGGTGGCGATCAGGGAAATAAAGATATGGATGGCGAGCAGCTCTCCCGGGGATTGCGGGAGGATGTGTTTACCCGGGAAGAGTAGTTCGCCGATGACGGTCAGCGCGGCAAAAGGTAGGAGGATCAAACCTAAGCCTTCCACAGGCCGAGTGTGGAGCGCGATTAGAACCAGAAAGGCCATACTCCAGCCCACCAGCGAGATAGCCTGGCTACTCCCAAGGCTGATCCCCCCCGTAGTGGCGATATTCATATAAAGGACCGTGCCGTGAAGGGCAATAGCGGCGATCCATAACAGAGCGATATTGCGCCCGCAGCCAACGGCCCCGCTAATGCGCTGGGCATTGAGGCGGCGCCAGATCTGTATGGCGCAGACCAGATAGAGCAAGATAGCCAGAATGCTGAATGCGAGCTGCATGGAGTGCGTAATATGCAAGTATTGAGAATGGATAATGATTGCATATCAGGGTGTGCCTGACTAGCATCTAGTGTCCGCGTCTTTGAATTGTAGGGCGCGCCGTCAAATAAAGGCTAGCATAATCTATTCCTAATTCAAGATAAGAGAGCAATCCATGTTTGACAATCTCAGTAATCGGCTGGCGACAACTTTCAAGCGTATCCGCGGGCAGGCTCGGTTGACCGATGAAAATATCCAGGATGCTTTGCGGGATGTCCGCATGGCGTTGCTGGAAGCGGATGTTGCTTTGCCCGTGGTCAAGTCATTTGTTTCCCGGGTCCGCGAGCGCGCTATCGGCCAGGAGATTATCCGCAGCCTGACGCCCGGGCAGGCCTTTATCAAAATCGTCCATGACGAGTTGGTCGCCGTCATGGGGGAGGCTAATGAAGTATTGGTACTCAATGCCCAACCCCCGGCAGTGATTTTAGTTGCTGGTTTGCAAGGCGCTGGCAAGACAACCACCGTCGCGAAGCTTGCCCGTTGGCTGAAGAATGAGTGCAAGAAATCGGTTATGGTCGTGAGCTGTGATATTTATCGCCCCGCGGCTATCCACCAGCTGGAGATGCTGGCACGCGATGTCGGCGTTGATTTTTACCCCAGCAGTGAGGCAGAAAATCCGGTCAATATTGCCCGCGCCGCGATTAATCACGCCAGTATTCAGCATAAGGACGTGTTGTTGGTCGATACAGCGGGCCGCTTGCATATTGATACGGAGATGATGCAGGAAATTAGTGAGATCCACGCCGCGATCCAGCCGGTGGAAACACTTTTTGTGGTGGATAGCATGACCGGCCAGGATGCCGCCAATACGGCGCGGGTATTCAATGAGGTCTTGCCCTTAACTGGAGTAGTGCTGACCAAGGCAGATGGTGATGCGCGCGGTGGTGCGGCCTTGTCTGTACGCAGCATCACTGGAGTACCGATCAAATTCATCGGCGTTGGTGAGAAAACCGGGGCACTGGAGCCTTTCCATCCGGATCGGATCGCCTCCCGTATTCTGGGGATGGGAGATGTGGTATCGCTGGTGGAGGAGGCCCAGCGGACTTTCGATCATGAAAAAGTGGAAAAACTCAACCGAAAGATCAAGAAAGGCCAGGGATTCGATCTCAATGACCTGCGCGATCAGCTGGAACAGATGAACAAGATGGGTGGTATTTCAGCCTTGCTGGACAAAATGCCGGGCATGGGCCAGGTGCCGGAAGCCCTGAAGTCCCGGGCATCCGATCGACAAACAGGTCAGATGGTGGCGATCATCAATTCCATGACCTTCCAGGAGCGCCGTTTCCCGGCCATCATCAAAGGCTCGCGCAAGCGCCGGGTCGCGCAAGGGTCTGGCGCTCAAGTCCAGGATGTCAATCGTCTCCTCAAACAACACCAACAAATGAGCAAGGCAATGAAGAAATTCTCCAAGGGTGGAATGAAGAAAATGATGAGAGCGATGAAGAGTGGTTTCCCCGGTGGCCTGCCTTTCTGAACAAGCGTTCTTTACCGGTCAGGCCAATGCTATGTTTTAAGGTTGGCGGACCGGATTCACCCGGGGTGGGTATTTCCCCAGCGACATTGGCAGGGTGATTTTGTTTCTCGGTTTGAATAAACGATGTATTTTCATCACGGTTCACGTACAATAACCCGTTCACTGCGAAGTAGCTTCGGGTATTTTGCATGGAAACTATTTATTGCAAAGGGTTTGGATAAATCTATGGTTACGATTCGACTGTCCCGGGCTGGGGCAAAAAAACGGCCTTTTTATCATGTTGTTGTCACCGATTCCCGCCGTCGGCGTGATTCCGGTCATATCGAGCGGCTGGGTTATTTCAATCCGGTGGCCAGGGGCCAGGAGGTTCGCCTGTCTCTTAATACGGATCGGATCGAGCACTGGATTACCCAGGGCGCCTCGCTGAGCGAGCGGACTTCAAAACTCCTGAAGGAAGCACGTAAAACGATAGTGGTTACCGGCTAAGCTCAGATTCAGGCAATGCAGCAGCAAGTCGGCGTGGGGCGAATTGGTGGAGCCTATGGGGTTCATGGCTGGGTTAAGGTATTTAGCAGCACCGAACCCCCAACGGCTTTGCTCGATTGGCAACCTTGGCTATTGCTCCAAAACGGAGCATGGTCCTCATTTGAGGTGGCCGAGGGAAAGCCGCACGGCAAGGGGCTGATTGCCCGGTTGCAGGGAGTCGAGGATCGGGAGCGGGCGGCGCTGTTGGTCAACGCCGAGATTGCCGTGACGCGTAACCACTTGCCTGCTTTGACCGGGGATGAGTATTACTGGATCGATTTGATCGGGCTTCGGGTCAGGACAATCGAAGGGCGTGAACTCGGGCGTGTTGACCATCTGTTTGAAACCGGCGCGAATGATGTCTTGGTGGTTCAGGGTGACAAGGAGCGGTTGATTCCATTTGTGCGTCCTGAAGTCGTGAGGACGATCGATCTGATTGACGGCTATCTGCTGGTTGATTGGGACCCGGATTTTTAGTGCGTATCGATGTGGTTGGCCTGTTTCCCGAGCGCATACTGGCGGTGGGGGAATATGGTGTGATTGGGCGCGCGGTCAAACAGGGCGTGCTTGTGCTCCAGGGATGGAATCCGCGGGATTATGCAACGGATCGCCATCGCACCGTGGATGACCGTCCCTATGGGGGTGGACCGGGAATGCTCATGATGGTCGGCCCTCTACAGCAAGCGATCAGGGTGGCCAGAGCAGAGAATTCGGGCCGGGTCGTCTATCTCAGTCCCCAGGGTAGGCGTCTGGATCAGACTGCAGTTAAGCGCTTCGCTGAAGGCGGGAATCTGGTGCTGGTGGCGGGGCGCTATGAAGGTGTGGATGAGCGGTTAATCGCCTTGGAAGTCGATGAAGAATGTTCTATCGGCGATTATGTGCTCAGTGGGGGTGAATTAGCAGCCATGGTTTTGATCGATGCGGTTGCGCGCCTACTACCGGGCACTTTGGGCGCTGCGGAATCCGCCCGGCAGGATTCCTTTATGGATGGGTTGCTGGATTGTCCGCACTATACGCGCCCTGAAGAGATTGATGGCTTGCGAGTACCGGGTGTCCTGTGTTCCGGGGATCATGGGAAAATTACCCGCTGGCGACTTAAGCAGGCACTGGGCAGAACTTTTGAACGCCGGTCGGATTGGTTGAAGAAGCGCGGGTTAAACGCAGAGGAAGAGTTGTTACTGGAAGAATACCTTCGGGAACGACAGCAGGAACCGGAAGTCTGATCGTTCCTGTTTCGATGGATATTTTACCGGGATTGGTATGATCTAAATTAATTTGAATTTGAGTCCCATGAGAGGTTGAAAAATGAGTGAAATTATCAGGGCGTTGGAAGCCGCGCAAATGAAGCAGGATATACCCGTTTTCGCGCCGGGTGATCAGGTGGTCGTCCAGGTCCGGGTCAAGGAAGGCGAGCGTGAGCGTTTACAGGCTTTTGAAGGCGTGGTCATTGCCAAACGTAACCGGGGCCTGAATTCCGCGTTTACTGTGCGTAAAATATCCCATGGGGAAGGAGTCGAGCGCGTTTTTCAGACTCACAGCCCCAGTGTGGCAAGCATCACGGTAAAACGTCGAGGTGCCGTTCGTAGAGCGAAACTCTACTATTTGCGCGAACGTACAGGTAAGGCTGCCCGCATCAAGGAAAAGCTTTGATTTCCAGGTATTAAACGGGTCAGGATGATAGAGGAAACACAACAACGGATAGGGTGCATCCTTTTTCATCCCATTTTTCCAGGCTATCGGGCCGGCAAAGGAATACGAGCCAAAAGATTTCTGAAATGGATGGAGTTAGCCGTGCTGTGCTGCGATGGCAGGCCAAAAAAAATTTCCCGACTCCGCGGATGACCGCGCGGCCAGGGCTTGCCGCTATTTTGTTGGCGGGGCTGGTATGTCTTTCGCTGAACAGTTGGGTAGCCTTAGCTGATCGGTCCCCATCCCTTCTTCATCCCGAACCGGGTATGGCGGTCACGCAAGTTGCAGGTATCGCCAAAGCAGGGGCCTCTCATCTTGCTCTTCGCCTGATTCAATCCCAACAGCCTCCATTTGTCGGTCATTCCCGTTCATGGAGCAACTGGGAGCGTCTGCGGATGCAGGTACTTTCCGCGCACGGCGCATGGCAGGCCATTCGTCATCAAGTTAATCAACTTCCCGCGAACCTGCCACCCAAGATCAGGGCACAATTCCTGCGCTATGGTGTTCGTGCTGACCTTGCTCTGCTGGACGGACGTGCAGCCAGGTCGTTGCTCACCGAGTTGATATGGAACGGCCAATCCGCACCTCCGGGGCTACAATTGCGGCATTTGCGCCGCTTGTTGATCGAATCGTATCTGGATGCGGGGTGGCTCGATGACGCCCGTCTGGCTGCGCAGAACTACACGCTTGACTATACGCCGCGAACGCGGGTCGAACGAATGGTTCTGGCACAAGCCTGGATACAGGTGCATGAGCCGCATCACGCTCTGATGCTGCTGTCTCCTGACCGGCACAGTGCGGCCTACTGGTTGTATCTTCTGGCTGCATTCCGGTCCCATCGATGGAGCGCTGCGGTGGTGATCGACAAAGCCAGCACTGCTTTAAAAAATAAACGATTACCCTTGATTGAGGCAAGCCGTTTGTGGGGCGTCATTTTCATTACCGCTAAAGCGGGTCATGCTCGCACCCTTGAGGTTTCCGCCCTGGAGCATTTCCTTGCACTTGCCCCGCATCTTCCGCTCTCGCCTCTCTTGCCATTTAATGGGGATACGTTATGGCAGGCTTACCAGCGGCTCGCGCTGACCTTTGGTCATCATCAGGGGTTACTGATCGGTAACGATGCAGCCTGGGAAAAGGCCGTTAAACGGGCCGGGAAAAAGGGTGAGATTACCCTCGCTCGTGCCATCAATGCTTTTCTTGCCCCGAAGGGCCGCTCGGAGCAGGCCCGGGCGCTGGGATACCATTGGCTATCCTTATCCCTGATTAAACAGGGGCAAGGACAGGGACAGCAATTGCTTATGCGGCTTTTCCTGTATGCCCCCAAAGATTTTCCCAGACCAGGTCAGATTCCAGTGGCCATTCGCCTGGCGCTGGCCGATGATGCTGTGAATCGGGAAGATTTTACTTTGGCGGCAAAGTTGATGCAGGCGGTGGGCCGGCTGCCACCTGGTGAGAATCCCTATCTTTGGTCCTTGCGGGTTGCCCGGGTTCTGATTCTGGGAGGCCATCTCCAGAAAGGTACCCAACAGCTCAAAGCACTGATTGCGCGACAGTCCGGGTTCACCAGCCCGCAAGCCGATCAGCTCATGCAGGTGCTGTTTGACCTGCAATCCATCCATCGAAATCGGGTGGCCCTACAGCTTTTCAGTCAGCTTTATCCGAAACTGGTTCATCCACTGAAGCGCCGCGAAGTGCTGTTTTGGGAGGCTGAGTCTTATCAGGCGATCGGCAAACCGTTGCAGGCAGCGAGATTCTATCTGTTATCGGCCGCCCTGATCCCTGCGGCGGCTTATGATCCCTGGGCGGTATCGGCTCGCTATAACGCTGCCTTGGCGCTCGCTAAGGCGGGTTTCATTGAGGATGCGCGCCGGGTTCTGCGTGATCTGCTCTCCCACGTGAGAGATCCCCGGCACATTAAGGCGCTGAAGAAAAAGCTGGCTAATCTGGAGCGGGTTCCGACTACCCGCATGGCCCTGCAGAGCCCTGCCGGTAAAAGTTGAGATTTTTATTGTTGAGGCGGCATTTATAGGGATAATGGGTTTCAGAGTGCTTGAAAAATGGCTGCGAGGCCACACATTCTCTTGAGCTTCTTTGCACACATTAAACCCTTTGATACGAGACGAACACACATCAACCCGAGGAGAATCATGGACCAGCACAAGGAAACCCTGCAATTTCAAGCCGAGGTCAATCAGCTACTCAAGTTGATGATCCATTCGCTGTATTCGAACAAGGAGATTTTTCTGCGCGAACTGATTTCCAACGCTTCCGATGCCGGTGACAAACTGCGCTTTGAAGCCTTGACCGATGATGCCCTGTATGAAGGAGACAGCGATCTCGCCGTTGATATCGAATACGATACGGAGGCCGGCACGATCACCGTGCGGGATAATGGTAATGGCATGACCCGTGACGAAGTGATTACCAATATCGGCACTATTGCTAAATCCGGCACTCACGAGTTCCTGGAGCGGATCGCTGACGATCAGGCTAAGGATGCCAGGCTTATCGGCCAGTTTGGCGTTGGATTTTACTCAGCTTTCATTGTTGCAGACCGGGTAACATTAACCACCCGCCGTGCGGGCATGGGTAAAGAACATGGGGTATGCTGGGAATCCGATGGCAGCGGTTCCTACACTCTGGAAACCGTGGAAAAGGTAGGCCGTGGCACTGAGATCGTTTTGCATCTCCGTGAAGAGGAGCGTAGTGATCTGCTCAATGACTGGCATCTGCGCTCGATCATCCACAAATACTCCGATCATATTCCCTTACCGATTAAAATGCGCAAGCGCGATGAAAAGGGTGAGCCGACCGATGAATGGGAGACGATCAATAAGGCTTCCGCTTTTTGGCAGCGACCCAAATCCGAGATCAGTGACGAGGAATACTGCGAGTTCTATCAATATATTGCCCATGACGTCAATGATCCGCTGGCCTGGACGCATAACCGGGTGGAAGGTAAGCTGGAATATACTGCCCTGCTTTATGCTCCTTCCAAGGCATCACTCGATCTCTGGGATCGGGATCAACCCTATGGCATCAAGCTCTATGTACGGCGGGTTTTCATCATGGATGATGCCGAGCAATTGATGCCCCGCTATCTGCGTTTTGTGCGCGGAGTGATCGATTCCAACGATCTGCCGCTGAACGTGTCGCGGGAGATTCTGCAAAACAACCACATCATCGACCAGATCCGCGCCGGTTCAGTGAAGAAAGTGCTGGGCCTGCTTGAGGATATCGCCACCAGGGATACAGAGAAATATCAGCAATTCTGGGATGAATTCGGGCGGGTGATAAAAGAAGGGCCGGGCGAGGATTATGCTAACCGTGAGCAGATTGCCCGTTTGCTGCGTTTTGCCAGCACACAGACAGATACGGAAACCCGGAATGTCTCACTGGCTGATTACGTTGGCCGCATGAAGGAAGGCCAGGATAAGATCTACATCATCACTGCCGATTCTTTCCTGGCCGCCAAGCACAGTCCGCATCTGGAAATCTTTCGCAAGAAGGGTATCGAGGTACTGTTGATGAGTGATCGGGTAGATGAGTGGTTGATGAGCCATCTCACCGAATTTGAGGGTAAATCACTGGTTTCCGTGGCTAAGGGTGATCTCGATCTAGGCAAGATCGAGTCTGATGAAGAGCGTCAGCAGCAGCAGGAAACAGAGAAAGATGCCAAGGATCTGATGGAGAAAATCCAGCACGTGCTGGGTGATCGGGTTGAGGCGGTACGGGTTTCCCATCGGCTGACCCAGTCTCCGGCTTGCATCGTTCTCAAAGCACACGAGATGGCTTTGTATCTACAACAGATGCTCAAGCAGGCAGGTCAGGAAGTACCTACCACCAAGCCGATATTGGAAATCAATCCACACCATCCGATCCTCCATCATCTGGAGCAGGAAAACGATGACCAACGGATAACTGAATGGGCAGAGCTGTTACTCGATCAATCCATCCTGGCCGAAGGTGGCCAGCTCGAAGATCCGGCCGGTTTCGTGCGTCATCTCAACGATCTGATGCTGGCGTTGACCAAAAAATCCTGATCGGTACGCCGGGCGGCGCCTTGTCTGAGAGGGGATGAATATCCACTTGCAAGGCGCTGCTGGCGGCCAGCAGGTGATCGCATGGGTGTTCTGAGCCATATTATCGGCAGAGCCGCAGGTAAGGGTGCGAGCTTATGCCCGGTTGCTTTCCGGTCGGCCTGACGCGGTATACTTTTATTCAATACGATTTCGCATCGGGAACGACAATGCACAGCAAGAGAGATTTGAACCGCCACCGCATCATCGCCGCCGCGGACGAATTATTCTATCAGCAGGGCTACCAGCACACCTCGTTTAATGACATTGCCCGCCAGGCGGAGATGTCACGGGGTAATTTCTATTATTACTTCAAATCCAAAGACGACATTCTGCTCTCGGTGATCAAGCGCCGCCGTGCGCAGGTATCCCGTATGCTGGAGGAGTGGACGCAGGCAGAGGCCGATCCCCGCGCCCGGCTGCATCGTTTCGCCCGTAGGTTGTGCGAGCAACGGGATCAACTGCTGCATTACGGCTGCCCTTTCGGTTCTATGGTCCTGGAGCTCGCCAAGAGTAAGCCCGCACTGATCCCGGCGGCACGGTCATTATTTGAAGTGTTTGAATCCTGGCTGATGGAGCAGTTGGCTGCTTTAGGTCACACCGATGATGCCCGGGGAATCGCCCGTCATCTGCTGGTGCTCACTCAGGGGGTGATTCTGGTTGGTAATGTCTTTGATGACCCGGCGCTGATCGAACGTGAAGTGGCTGCCATCGAAGCATTCATGGACTCGCTCTGAGGTACTTTTGCCTGGTCAGCTTCCTGTTGCCGCAGGGTCTTTTCGAGAATCTTCCGTACCTGGGTCATCTGCGTGCGATACCAGCCGATATGCCGCAGCCACAGAAAATGCAGCACCCTCACGTTAAGACCCTGTGGCTGCCAGGGCGTCAGTGTCGGATAGAAATCAAGCAGTTGCAGGCCGTGTTCTGGATAGCCGTGAGCACCCAGCAAGGCGGCCTCATAGAGGGCCGCGCCAGGCCGAGGCTGGGCAAGCAGTGCTTCCTTGAACAAATGTAATGCCCGTTCAGGGTGCTGTCGAACCAGGGCGAGCCGGCCTAGTAATCCCAGAAAATCCTGTTTCCAGGGTGCTTCCTTGCGTACACGGGGGTTGTTGAGCCCGGCTTCGATCAAGGCTTTTAACCGCACGGCGTTAAGCCCTGGGCATTGCCGGTTTTGATAGAAGCCGATGAAGCGCGAAATCGCATTGTAGGCCACCCGCCCGGTTTGCCGGGTGTGGGCGAGCGCTTCCCGGGACGCATCGAAACGATCCTGATTGATGCCACCGCTGCGACACAACGCAGACAGCAAGTTGAGCTGAATCATCACATTATCCGGGTAACGGCGCGCCATAGGTTCCAGTAATACGGCGGCGGTGCCCTCATGGCCTTGATGCATTTGCACCAAAGCCAAGGTTGTGACCGCCCGGGGCGATGTGGGATTGTGGTCATACCAGCTTTGAAACAGCTTGTCCGGTTGGCCCCACAGACCCGCGCGCAGGTCGGTCAGGCTAGCGAGCGAGCCGATCAATACCCCGGCTAGGGCTATGCGCGCCCACAGTTTAAGCCGGGCGGTATCGACGATCCACAGTGCCAGCGGCAACGGTAGCAAGATAGCGGCCAGGTAGCTTCGCTGCTCGAAATACATTTCCAGCGGGATGATCGTCGCAGTCAATAGCTGGCTCGCAAAATAAAATAAAATGGCAGCACTGAGAAAGGGAAAGCGCCGCCGCTTTAACCCGGCGAAAGCGAGCAGCAAGACGATGGCCATCGTCGCGGGTAGTGTCGTCCAGGGGTGCAGGATATTAGTGGAAAGCGGAAAGTTGTCGTGATAAAGCCCGGCGGTATAGGGTCGGGGGACAATAAGGCGCCAAAGATAATCGCTCAGTACCCGTGTCTGAGTGAGCAGGCGCTCGCCCGCGGTGAAAACCTGGCCCTTGTTATCAGCCTGGAGCATCCCGGTGAAATGGGTAGCAAACCAGATTGCGATTAAGATCAGCGGCAGATAGATAAAAATAGAGCGGAAAACCCACCAGCCGCGCGGGGGCCTGATGACGGCCAGCGTCGAGGCGAGGGGGTCGTTTAACAGCGTGGCTTCAATGACTAATACCAGGAGCGGCAGCAGGGCACCATTTTCCTTTGACAAGGTGGCAAGCAGCCCGTACAGACCCAGACCGATGCCCATCCACAGATAGCCCTGGCCGGTTTGGCCTGCCACCCATCGCTGTCTGCCATACAAGTAGGCAATCAGTCCGGCCAGTACAAAAGTGGCGGCGAGCATCGCCATGCGTTGGACGATAAACAGCGTGGTCGAAACCCAAAAGGGATGCAGTAGCCAGATACCAGCGGCCAGCACAGCCGCCCAGGCGGCTTGTGCTGCGTCGACCCGGCGCGCGCGCAGTAACAACCATGACAGCCAGGCTAGCAAGGCGCCGTTTAGTAGATGGATGAGTACATTGGTGAGCTTGAACGGGTAAGGTGAGGCCGGCCAGTTGTTCGCGTCGATCAAGAAGCTGAGCAGCGCCACCGGGCGGCCAGTGGGACCAGCGATACCGCTTAACAGATAGGTTATGAGGCGGTTAAAGTGATTGATTGGCCCATATGCGCCAAGACTCGGCAGATTAGCCCAGTCATCGAACATGAAATTTCCGGACAGGCCGGGATGATAAACCACCCAGCCGCCGCCTAGCAGCGCCCACAAGGTGAGCCCTGCGAATAGCAGATGAAGATTGTGGCGGCTCATGGGTGGGTTGATGGCTTGTGCGCTGCCTTCCCAGTCAGTATTTCGATACGCGCCCGATTAGCCACTTCGCCCGCTTCAAGGCGCTTTTTGAGCGCGTGCAGGGTCAGATCGAGGCTGCCAAAATGGTTTAAGACGGAGAGTTGGATCAGCCCGGCGCGGGCATCGGCAAAGCGATCAAGCGCAATGTCAAGCTTGATGAGATTAATCCGATATTGCGGCGCGGCGGGTGCGAGCTTCAGATCTTCGAGCATCAGATCCCGGGCATGCAGTGGCTCGCGGCGCACGTTTAACACCCAGTTGGCATCAAGCCCGATCAAGGTCGCATTGTGCGGATTACGGGCAAGGGCTGCGTTGAATACTTGTTGCATGGCACTGATCGGAAAGGCGCACTCCCTGCTAAGCTCGCAATCGACCAACGCCCGCAGGGCTTGCAGGTCTTGCGCTGATGCCGGGCGGCGGGCCAGCTTGGCGTCCATATGCGCCCACCATTGTGGCTTGAT
Organism: uncultured Ectothiorhodospiraceae bacterium; assembly: GCA_964620825.1. Classification (GTDB taxonomy): domain Bacteria; phylum Pseudomonadota; class Gammaproteobacteria; order DSM-5130; family Acidihalobacteraceae; genus Acidihalobacter_A. Next base: position 23,724 of record CAZUKD010000010.1, on the reverse strand, counting down.
CGAGTGATGCAGGCGGGCAGTCATGATCAATAGCGCCTGATCGGGCAGGATGCTGGCATGCGGCACCGCGGCGGCTTTTTCCAGCGCCCGCCGAGCGCTCTTTTGTAGTTTGGTGTCGTGTGGTTGAGTGATGACGAGCACGGCATACAGCCGCCCGAGGCCATAGGTGGCGCGTGGCGACCGGGGGTGCAGGGCGGCTGACATCACCGCGAAGCGCACGGGATTGGCCCAGATCTGTACGCGTAGAGCGAGGATCACGCCATAGAGTGCGATCAGTCCGATCACCAGCGCGCGGCGCGCTAATGGCAGATGTTTGACCGGGGGTTCAAGCAGCACGGTACCGAAAACAGCGAGTAACAGACCGAAATCCGGCAGATAATTGCGCTGCTCGAAGACCAGCTCAAGATCAAAAATGCTTGCAGTCATCAACTGACCACCGAGAAACCAAAGGATACCAAGGGCGAGCAGCGGGCGCTTTTTCCGCTGCCAAACCGCTAAACTGCCAAGTGCTACGAGGCCGATTGGGGCGGTCAGCGTGGTCAGCGGATGGAGCCAGCCGGTAGATAGTGGGTAATCGTCATGATAGAGGCTAAGAACATTTAAGTTAGGTGCCGGCGACCAATACAGATAATCCCAGATCACCCGTGGCTCGGTGAGCAGGCGCTCGACCATGGTGAAGGGGCGAGCAGAATGCTGGAAGCTCGCAAAAATGCCGGGCCACAGCCAGATCAGGCCGAGAAAACCGGGGACCACCAGCCCCAGCAGGTAGAAAATAAAAAGCCGCCGGTCGCGGGTGCCGGTGACTGATCGAAAATCAAACAATACCCATTCGAGGATAAGTAAATAGACCGCCAATAATGCCCCGTCTTCCTTGGCCAGTACCGCAAGCCCACCGCAAACGATCAAGGCAGTCCACAGCAAGCCTAATCCTGTTCGCCCGGCGAGCATTCGCCGCCGACCCCAGAGATAGAGCGCCACGCCGATCAATACAAAAGTAGCCGACAGGCTGGTCATGCGCTGCACGACATAGAGCACTGCGGTGAGGTTGATCGGCAGTAAGAGCCAGGCGGTGGTTATGGCCAGCGCGGTGCCGTAAATAAGCCCGTCATTCAACTTGGGGCGAAAGCGGCTGCGGTAGGTTGTTAATATCAAGGCGCTGACAATGAATACTCCAATGCCATTGAAGGCATGAAGCGCGATGTTTGTTACCTTCATCGAATAAGGCGCAGGGCCAAAGAAATATTCATTGAGCGCGAAAGTAACGAGGCTAAGCGGACGGTGCAGCGGCCCTGCGTCTGAGGAAAAGGCCGCCGCCATCAGCGTATGCTCATTCAAATGATGGATTGACAAGGCTGCGTTATTGACGATGTTGGCGTAGTCATCCAGGACAAAGCCGCCCTGCACCCCCGGCCAGTAGATCAGCACGGTGGCGCCGAGTGCGAGCAGCAAACCCAACAAAGACCAACGCAAGGCGTTCATGGTGTGTTCCCGATGCAAACCGCTAGTTTAGCGGGAAGACCCGCAGGATACAGCCAGGCGGCCTGATTGCAAAAGGGTTGGTGTGCCTTACCCCACCCGGTGGCGAGGTACGGGGTTTGGGAGCGATAAGCAATGGGTCGGGAGGTGGCGGGGTTAGTGATTTGCAAGACTCGGCCGATACGGTTTGTTGGTGCCTACCACAAAGCACCCGCCTGTTTGTGCAGTTCGTTGCTTTGGCCAGCGCAACACCCTTTAGCGGAATGGCTGCACTGGCGCAATGATCTTCAAGCGCCTATTGAGGGGTAATCGTATGACGACAGGCGTTAGGCAGATATTTATGGGGTATACCGTTGCTGCCGGGTGTTCCGCACGTCCATTGAAGGCTGCCACCCCCTGAAGTGGTGATCGGCGAAAGCTCCAAATTTTTCCCATCAAGGGCCTTATTGGCATGTTGCTTGCTGTTTGTACTGCTGAAAGTAGCCTGAATCAGGCCGCTGGCAACGCTGACTTGAGAGACATACCGTCCAACTATAGCGGCTGCTGCTGCGATACCCGCAGAGGTGTTATTGCCTGGAAGCTTACTGTTTTGCGTGTAATAAGTGCCCACCGCCGTTTTGGCCCCAGACATCAGGCTCAAGCCTTCAGTGACCTCGGCGCGGATGACATAGTTTTGATAGGTGGGGATGGCGATGGCGGCCAGGATGCCGATAATCGCAATCACGATCATCAGCTCGATGAGTGTGAAGCCACGAGAAGTTCTGGGCATAGGGCTCTCTGGTTGATTGCTTTGAGGTCTTCTCGCCTGCGCTGACTCACCTGGGTTGATCAGGGCAACGGCAAGGGCGACGATAAGTCAAAGGCAATAATTATGCCGGTTTGATTGCAGCTATAAAAAAGCCCCGCTTTAGCGGGGCCTTGGTAATCTGCCGCTTGATTGTTTTCAGCCTATTTAAGGGGCAATCGTATTGCGACAGGTGTTGGGCAGGTATTTATAGGGCAGCTTGGTGATACTCGATGTTCCACAGGCCCACTGAAGGCTACCACCCCCTGCGGCGGTATACGGCGAAAGCACCAGAACGCCCGTATCAATGGCCGCATTGGCGTGCTGCGGTGTCGCTTTACTAAAAGTAGCCGCAATCTTGCCTGTAGTACTAACCTTGACCTGAGAGACATACCGCCCGACTATAGAGGTGTCTTTTGCGAGACCCGCTATGGCGTTAGTGGTTGGCAGGCTACCGTTTTGCGCGTAATAAGTCGCAATCCCTGTTTCGGCTGCCGACATCAGGCTCAAGCCTTCAGTGACTTGCGCGCGGATGACATAGTTTTGATAAGCCGGGATAGCGATGGCGGCCAGGATGCCGATAATCGCAATCACGATCATCAATTCGATCAGCGTGAAGCCTTGTTGCAGTTGTTTTCTCATGAGAGGATTCCTTTAAGTGGATAGGGTTTAAGCCGTGCCGATCTGCACCGATCGGCTGGATTCAATCGTTCACATCAATAATAATGCAGGAATGATGCCAGATTTCGGATTCGTACAGGGTGCGGCAGGGGTTCAGCCTGTTTTTCAGCGGGTTGACCGCTGGAATCGGCCGGTGAGGCGAGAGATAAAGTAGCACAGATCGCGGGCGCACAGTCAGCAAGTGATAAAATTTGTCAGTTTGTGACGCAATTTGTCAGTCAATACCAAGTTTCTTGATCCGGTAGCGCAGTTGGCGAAAGCTCAGGCCGAGTAGGCGGGCGGCGGCTGTCTTGTTCCAGCGGGTCTGCTCCAGCGCGTGGCGGATTGCCTTGCGCTGCTGTGCGCTGATTTGGGTATCAAGCGGATGGGTATCATCAAGATCGTGTCCGGGTCCGCCCAGGTGGGCGGCCGTGGGCGGAGCGTGTGGCAGGCGCAGGTCAGCGGGCTGGATAACCTGGCCCGTACACAACGTAGCGGCGCGCTCAAGGATATTCTCAAGCTCGCGCACATTGCCGGGGAAAGGGTACTGGGCAAGCATTTTGAGTGCGGCCTCCCCGAGCCGGGGCGGTGGCTCGGGGAGGCGCTTGCGCATGGCGGTGAGCAGATGCTCTGCGAGCAGGGCCAAGTCCCCGATTCGCTCGCGTAGCGGAGGGGCGATGATTTCAATGACATTGAGACGATAGTAGAGGTCCTGGCGAAAGCGCCCGGCGGCGACTTCCGCGATGAGATCCTGATGGGTGGCGCTTAGAATACGCACATCAATGGAGTGCTCGATTGTGGCACCCACCGGCTTGATACGGCGCTCCTGGAGCGCACGCAAGAGCTTCACCTGCATCGGGTGGGGAAGGTCTGCGACTTCATCTAAAAACAAGGTGCCGCGATTGGCGGCCTGAAACAGGCCGGGCTTGTCGGCGGCGGCGCCGGTGAAACTGCCTTTGAGGTGGCCGAAGAATTCGTTTTCCATCAATTCAGCGGGGATTGCACCGCAGTTGACGGGGATAAATGGGCCGATGCGGCGCGGGCCAAGATCATGGATCTGGCGGGCGATCAACTCCTTGCCGGTACCGGATTCGCCACGAATGCAAACGGGCGCCTGGCTACGGGCGAGCTTTTCCACGGTGGCGCGGATCTCGGTCATGGCCTGCGATTGTCCCAGCAGGCGGTTGTGTCGGCGCTCTTTTCGGTGGTTGAGTGTGGGCACCAGGCTCGTGCGCAGGCCGACCTCAATGAGGGCGCGTAGATTTTCCAGATCCACTGGCTTGCTGATGAAGTCAAAGGCACCGGCTTTGAGCGCACTGATAGCGGTGTCCATGCTGCCATAGGCGGTGATGACTGCCACCGGCAAGCGCGGATGATAGCGCTGGATGTATTCGACTAAGGTAATACCCGAGCCATCGGGCAGGCGAAGATCGGTGAGGCAAAGATCAAAATCCCGGGTTTTTAGAAGCCCGCGCGCCTGCTTAAGGTCAGCTGCCGTAGTGGCAGCGTGGCCCATGCGGCTCAAGGTGATCTCCAGCAGTTCCCGAATAGCGGGTTCGTCGTCCACCACAAGGATTTGCGAAGGGCTCATGTGTCAGTTCCGGTTAGGGGTGCTTAGTATAGCCCTATTGGCTGGTGGCTTCGAGCCGGCTCGAAGCGCAGGCGGAAGCACGCGCCATCTTCCGGTAGGGAATGGTATTCAAGGCTCGCCTGGTTCAGCTCGGCGAGTTCACGGGCGATGTATAGGCCAAGCCCGGTGCCACTGGTGGCAGTGGTAAAAAATGGCTCAAACAGATGGGGCTGATGTTCGGGCGCGACGCCGGCGCCCCGGTCGGTGACATCAAGGCGGGTTGCATCGGCTTGCCTCAAGGCGCGGATGCGGATCTCTACCTGGCCATTGGTGTTGCGCCCATGCAAGCTCGCGTTAGCGCACAGCCCCGAGAGAATCTGCATGAGGTGACCTTCGTCGAAGTCGATGGGTAGCGGTGTGTCAGGCAGTATATGAAGAGCGCACTGGCCTTCATCCAGCTCCAGTTGCGCGCGCAGGGTGTCGATGTAAGTGGGCAGCCAGCGGGTAAGATCAATGCACCGCCGCTTGGGTGGCTCCTTGCGGGAGAGGCGCAGGATGTCTTCGATGATGGCATTTAGCCGGTCACTCTGCTGGCGGATGATAGTGGTAAGGCGCTGATCGGTAGGATCGATCCGGGCGGATTCGCCGAGTAGCTGGGCGGCATGGCTGATGCCGGTGAGGGGGTTACGGATTTCGTGGGCGATGCTGGCGGTGAGGCGCCCTAGTGCTGCCAGCTTGGTAAGCTGGATTTGTGCGGTCACTTCAGCCTGGTCTTCAAGGGTGATCAGAACGGCCCGCCGGTCTGCACCTAACGGGCTGAAATGCACCCGCAGACGATAGTGCGAAGAGGTGAGGATGCGGGTTTCAGTGGCCGGGTCATGGGTCCAGTCGTGGTAGTGACGGGCTAGCTCCGGCGCCAGCCGCGCCAGTGGTTGACCCGTATTGACGTGGGTTGCCAGCAGATCGCCCGCGCGCTGGTTCAGGAAACGGACTCGCTGATGGGCATCCACAACCAGCACACCACTGTCTAGCTGCTCGATGACGCGTTGGTTTAGCTCGGTGAGGTTAGCCAGATCGACACCCCGGTGTTCTGCCAGACGCTCACTTGCACGGGCGTGGCGAGCCAGATAGCTGGCGAGCAAGGCGGTGGCGAACAGTGCCAGGCCGAGCAATCCAGCGGGTGTGTAGCCCCGATCATCCTGGATACTGACGAGAAACAGGTAGATTTGCTCGAATAGCAACAGCAAGGAGGCCGCGGCTGCGGCAAACAGCGCAGCGATTCCCGGCATCAGGATGCCGACAGCCCCGACGATCGGGATCAATAGCACTGCAAGCCCGCTGTCGATGCCGCCGCTGGCGTAAAGCAGCAGCAAGACAACGAGAATATCGATTGTCGCCAGAGTGGCGACTTGCGTTGTGAAGTGTGGCCAGCGCTGATGGTTGGCGAGCAGGGCGAGCAGGGCGATGACGGCGTAGGCGATCAGGGTAACGGCGTAGAGACGCGGTGCACTCTGGCCAAGTTCCCGGGTCTGTATGCCGCCGAGCCAGACGGTGAGAAATAGCGCGACTACCAGCAGGCGATAGCCGTTGAATAGTTGCAGGGGTTTCCACGCTGCCGCTGTCCGCTGGCCGAGGGATGATCTAGTGGCGCTCATCCGCTCGCCGGTGTTCCTCACAGCAATAGTCGTACTTGCCCGCGTGCAGCGCTTCTGAGGCGGGCACATAGACGCCGCAGTGATGGCAGCGCACAGTCTCTGTAGACTTGAGGCGGGGTGATGTGGGTTTTCTGGCAGTTTTCCTGCGATAGAGTGGGTAGATGACCGCAGCGATAATCAGTAAGCCTAACAATTTGAACATATGAGCCTCGCAAGGTTTAAGTGAGGTGATCCACAGAGTGCGGGAATCAACAGTATAGCCATTGGAGTTTGCGCCCTAACTGAACTCTGACTTGTTCCAGACAAGCCTTCAATCAGCCTTTTGCTTTCGCGTTTCACAGCGGACAGTTTCACGCAGCGGCCTGAACCGTTGCGCCAGAGCTGTCCGCTCCGCGCGGGTTGTCATCTGCTACCCTCCCGGCAGCAGCAAGAACATTGATCGCAGCATTGTGATCCCTGTCCATTGTCAGTCCGCAGTCACACGACATCACGCGCTCTGACAGCGGCATATCATGGAGTTGTCCACAGGCTGAACATGTTTTCGTGGTGGGCTCCCACCTTGAAACCTGTACCACTTCTTTTCCGTACCATGCCGCTTTGTATTCGAGCTGGCGTTTCAACTCAAACATACCGGCATCGGCAACGGCTTTTGACAGGCAACGGTTCTTCATCATCCCGGACACGTTAAGATCCTCGATACCGATGAAGTCAAATTCTCTGACAAGCCTTGTCGTGAGCTTATGCAGGAAATCCTTTCGGCTATCGGTGATCTTCGCGTGAATCCGGGCGACTTTAACGCGTTGCCTGTGCCAGCGGTTGCTGCCTCTCTTCTTCCGGGACAAGTGCTTCTGTGCCGTTCTCAGCCTGGCGGCATATTGGCGCGTGTACTTAGGTGCGCCACTGTGCCAGCCGTCACTGGATACGATCACATCCTTGATCCCTATATCAATACCTGCCGCTTTCTTTGTTTTCGGCAACGGTAGTATTAATTCTTCCACGCTCATACTTACAAAATAGCGCCCGGCACTATCGAGCGAGACAGTTACCATCTTTGGCTTTCCTTTCGGAATCCTGCTCCATTTCACGTCAATCTCGCCGAGTCCTGTTATCTTCAACAAACCACCGGCCTTGAACATTCTATCTATCTGGCGCTGATCCATCTGGTAGCGGATAGACTGCGCGTTGTCTTTCTTTTTGAAGGTTGGGAACTTCGCCCTGCCTAAAAAGAAGTTGCTGTATGCGGTATCCATATCTCGAAGTTTCTGCCCCGGTACGGTAGCCGGGCAATCCTTGAGCCAACCGTACCGGGAAGTCTTTTTAAGCCGGGTAATCAGCCTGCTTACACCGACGCTGTTCAGTGATTCGCCGCGGCGCTTGCAGGCTTTCCGACGCATAGACAGTGCGAAGTTCCAAACGAACCGTGCATGGCCGAACGCAATAGCGAGCTGGTGTTTCTGCTCTGCCGTTGGAATTATCCGGTACTTGTAGGCTCGCTGTGTCATGGGTATACTGTAAACCATGACACAGAAATACACAACCGTTAGATTGCTCACCAGTTCGTACCGTTTGCTTAAAATCGAAGCAGCGAAACGCGGTATTGCCATGTCCACATTGCTGGATCAGGCTGTAAAGCACGAAATCAAAACCGGGCGCAAAACCAATTAATTGCCCTCGCGCCCTCTGCTCCGCAAGCTACGCAACCGGGCTGGGGGGGGGGTCGTCGGCTTCCCTGCCTCCTTCGATACATAAGGTGAATGTATATGAATCTCCATGAATATCAGGCCAAAGCGCTGTTTTCAAAGTACGGCATTCCGGTCCCGGAAGGGGGTGTGGCGCACACACCGGAGCAGGCAAGACAGACTGCGGCACAGTTAGGCGGCACCCAGTGGATGGTCAAGGCACAGGTGCAGGCCGGTGGGCGCGGCAAAGCCGGTGGCGTGTTGCAGGTTACCGGACTGGCGGCGGTGCATGAGGCCGCCTTGCACTTGCTGGGTGGGCGGCTGGTGACTGCGCAAACGGGATCAGCGGGCTTGCCGGTTAATGCTGTTCTCATCGAACGGCCAACGAAGGTGGCGCAAGAGCTGTATTTGAGCCTCCTGGTCGATCGCCTGCACCGCCGGGTGGCTATTATCGCTTCTGCTGCCGGCGGGATGGCAATCGAGGAAATCGCAGCGCAAGAGCCGCAGCGAATGCTGACCGAACAGGTGCATCCCGTGACGGGGCTGCAACCCTGGCAAGGCCGGCGGCTTGCTTTCCAGCTGGGTCTGGAAGGTGCGCAGGTGGCGGAATTCATGCATCTGGCGCTGGCGCTTTATCGGCTGTTCCTGGAGACCGATGCGACACTGATCGAAATCAATCCGTTGGCACTGACCCATGAGGGCCATTTGCTGGCGCTCGATGCCAAGCTCAATCTCGATGATAACGCGATCTACCGGCACGCTGATCTGGCCGCTCTGCGCGATGACTCCCAAGAAGACCCGCGCGAAGTCAGGGCGCGTGGCCATCATCTTAATTATATTCCGCTGGAGGGTGATATCGGCTGCATGGTCAACGGTGCAGGCCTGGCGATGGCGACTATGGATCTGATTCAGCTATGCGGCGGGCGGCCCGCTAATTTCCTCGACGTTGGCGGAGGCACCACGGCTAAACGGGTAGCCGAAGCCTTCAAGCTGATTCTTGCAGACGCGCAGGTCAAGGCGGTGTTGGTGAATATTTTTGGCGGTATCGTGCGGTGCGACTTGATCGCCGAGGGCATTCTCCAGGCCGTCTGTGAGGTAGACCCTGGCATCCCGCTGGTGGTGCGCCTGGAGGGGACCAATGCCCGCGAGGGACTTTCGTTGCTGGCGCATTCAGAGGCCGCGATCGAGCCGGTGGCTGGATTGGCTGAGGCGGCGCGGCGAGTTGTGCAGCGAGCAGGAGAAAGCGCATGAGTATATTAATCGACAGGGAGACCCGGGTCATTTGCCAGGGATTTACCGGCAAGCAGGGAACCTTTCACTCTGACCAGGCGCTCGCTTACGGCACCCGGTTGGTTGGTGGCGTCACGCCGGGCAAGGGCGGGCAGACGCATCTTGGCCTACCAGTGTTTGACACTGTGGCTGATGCCGCGATCACGACCGGGGCTGAGGCGACCGTAGTCTATGTGCCGCCATCCTTTGCTGCCGATGCTATTTTGGAGGCCGCCGCTGCCGGTCTTCGCTTGATCGTGTGTATCACGGAGGGTATCCCGACGCTGGATATGCTGCGGGTGCGCGAGGTGCTGACCGATTATCCTGATACCCGCCTGATTGGCCCGAATTGCCCTGGAGTGATTACGCCGGGGCAATGCAAGATCGGTATTATGCCCGGTTATATCCACCACCCCGGACAGGTGGGTATCGTGTCGCGTTCCGGAACATTGACTTATGAAGCTGTCTGGCAAACGACCCAGGAAGGGCTGGGGCAATCGACCTGTGTCGGGATTGGTGGTGACCCGATTCAAGGCATGGATTTCGTCGATTGCCTGGCCCTGTTTAATGCCGATCCACAAACCTGTGGCATCATCCTGGTCGGGGAAATCGGCGGGCAGGCGGAGGAAGTGGCCGCGGCTTATATTGATGCGCAGGTCAGCAAGCCTGTCGTGGCTTATATCGCCGGGGTCACGGCGCCATCGGGCAAGCGTATGGGTCACGCCGGCGCGATCATCGCCGGCGGGCAGGGGGGCGCGCAGGATAAATTCGCAGCGCTGGAAGCAGCAGGAGTGCATATCGTGCGTTCCCCTGCTGATATGGGCCGGCGGATGCGTGAGTGTCTGCCGAAATGAGCAGGCCAACAAGCGCCGGTGTTTTACGCATTGCCCTGGCGCAATGCAACCCGCTGGATGGGGACATTAGGGGTAACACTGCAAAGATCATTGCGCTGGCCCAGGAAGCCCGGCAGCGGCTGAATGCCGGGATGGTAGTATTCCCCGAGCTGGTGTTGACCGGCTATCCACCGGAGGATCTGCTATTGCGATGCTCCTTTCTCGATCAGGCAGAAGCGGCACTGATCCAGCTGGCACAAGAATTGCCATCGATTCCTGTGATTGTCGGCGCGCCTTATCGTGATGCCGAGGGGTTGCGTAATGGTGCGCTGTGGTTCGAGAGGGGAGAGATTCGCGCCCGCTATGCCAAGCAGTATCTGCCGAATTACAGCGTATTTGATGAAAAACGCTATTTCATTCCAGGGCAGACCCCCTGTGTGGTGGATTTCGGCGGGCATCGGATAGGTTTACAGATATGTGAGGATCTCTGGTATCCGGCACCGGCGAGGGCGGCGCAGGAAGCGGGGGCAGAATTGTTGTTGGGCCTTAATGCCTCGCCGTTTCATCTGGGCCAATACGAAAGGCGGCTTGTGGTGTTGCGGGAGCGCATACGGGAAACCGGCCTGCCTATCGTTTATGTCAATCAGGTGGGCGGGCAGGACGAACTGGTGTTCGATGGTGTCTCCCTGGCGCTGGACGGCGCTGGTCAACTACTCACTCGCGCCCCTGCCTTTATGGAAGACCTGCGCCTTGTCGATCCATTCGCGGCTGTTCAACCGTGTTCACTGGCTCGATATCCCGAAGCGGAGGAGGCTATTTACCGGGCGCTGGTGCTGGGTGTGCACGATTATGTCCATAAAAATGGTTTTCCCGGTGTGGTGCTGGGATTGTCTGGCGGCGTCGATTCCGCCTTGACGCTGACGATCGCGGTGGATGCCCTGGGTGCAGATGATGTCCTCGCGGTACTGATGCCTTCACGTTACACCGCGGCCATGAGCCTCGAAGATGCGCGCGCCCAATGCGAAACCCTGGGTGTGCGGTATTTTGAATTTTCCATTGAGCTACCCTTTAAGGCATTTCTTGAGGTACTCGCCCCTGTATTGGGCGGTGCCGCACCGGATGTCACGGAGGAAAATTTACAGGCCCGCTGCCGGGGCATGCTGTTGATGGGAGTTTCCAACAAGACGGGCCGGATGGTATTGACTACGGGCAATAAGAGTGAGATGGCAGTCGGTTATGCCACTCTTTATGGCGATATGGCCGGGGGGTTTGCGCCACTCAAAGATGCACTGAAGACCTGGGTCTACCGGCTGGCACACTGGCGCAATACGCCAATACGGGTGATTCCCAAACGGGTATTGGAGCGGCCTCCTTCGGCTGAATTGGCGCCGGAACAGAAAGACTCGGATAGTCTGCCGCGCTATGACCTGCTCGATCCGATTCTGGAGCGATTTGTCGAGCGTGACTGGTCGGTGGATGAAATCATCGCCGGTGGGTTTCCGCGCCCGGTGGTGGAGCAAGTGGTGCGCATGGTATTGCACAATGAATATAAGCGTCGGCAGGCGCCACCGGGCGTGCGGATTTCAGCGCGCGCTTTTGGACGTGACCGGCGCTATCCGATCACTTCAGGTTATCATTGCGGCGGCTCCCGAATGCTGCGGCGCCTTGCGTCCTGCCAGGATTAACTTGTATCGTTGGCAGATGGATGACTATATCAAGAGAATTCTGACTGCCCGTGTCTATGATGTGGCCAGGGAAACGCCGCTGGAGCTTGCTCACAACCTTTCCAGCCGGCTAGGTAACCGGATTTTCCTCAAGCGCGAGGATTTGCAACCGGTTTTTTCCTTCAAGCTGCGTGGAGCCTATAACTGTATCGCCGCGCTGAACTCAGCCGAACGTGGCCGCGGTGTTATGACCGCTTCGGCCGGTAATCATGCCCAGGGTGTGGCGCTCTCGGCCTGTCGGTTGGGGATCCGCGCGATCATCGTCATGCCACGGACGACGCCGCCGATCAAGGTCGAGTCAGTGCGCCGGCTGGGTGCCAAGGTTGTGCTCGATGGAGATACTTTCGATGAAGCCTATAGCAGTGCGCTGAGGATGGCTAAGACCGAGGATCTGGTCTTCATTCATCCTTTCGATGATCCGCTGGTTATTGCCGGTCAGGGTACTATCGCCGTGGAATTATTGCGCCAGCATAACGATCCGATCGATGCGATATTCGTACCGGTAGGGGGTGGAGGGCTGATTGGCGGGATTGCCGCCTATATCAAGACGATTTCCCCACAAACCCGGGTGATTGGCGTGGAACCCGATGACGCACCCTCGATGCACGAAGCACTACGGCGCGGGCGGCGGGTGCGGCTGGGACAGGTCGGGATTTTTGCCGACGGAGTGGCGGTCAGGCAGGTGGGCAAGGAGCCTTTTCGATTGGCGCGTAAATATGTCGATGAGATATTGCTGGTCGATAACGATGCGATCTGCGCGGCCATCAAGGATATTTTTGATGATACTCGCGCCATCGTCGAGCCAGCCGGCGCGCTGGCAGTGGCCGGATTGAAGCGCTGGGTAACGCGCGAAGGCACGCAGGGAGTCGCGTTGGTGGCGATCAATAGTGGTGCCAATATAAATTTTGACCGTCTTCGCTATGTGGCGGAACGCGCCGAAATCGGTGAGCATCGTGAGGCGGTCTTTGCGGTCAGGATTCCGGAGCATCCAGGCAGTTTCAAACGCTTGTGCTGCACGCTTGGCAAACGCGCCATCACCGAGTTCAATTATCGTTACGCCGATCCGGAAACTGCGCATGTGTTTGTCGGCGTTGCTCTTGCAGGTGGTGATGAGGAACGCCAGGCGCTCCTCGGGCGGTTGACCGAAAAGGGTTATGAGGTGCTTGATCTGACCGACAACGAGATGGCCAAGCTGCATACCCGTTACCTGGTTGGCGGGCGTGCCCCGCCCAGCAATAATGAAATCGTCTATCGCTTTGAGTTTCCAGAGCGCCCCGGCGCATTACGCGAATTTTTGTCCCGCATGGTCGGTAGCTGGAATATCAGCCTGTTCCATTACCGTAATCACGGCATGGATTACGGCCGCGTGTTGGTCGGCATGCAGGTTCCCGCAGGTGACCACACTACTTTTTCCGAATTTCTGGAGCAGATGGGTTATCCCCACTGGGAAGAGACGGATAATCCAGCCTATCAACAGTTTCTGTCATGATGGCGGGCCATGAACCCACTTCCTGGCGCCAGGCTGCTTCATTACAGGCGGAGTCGATACCGGCGATAAAGCGCTCAACGAAGCGCAGACCTGCGGGTGGGGCGTCGTCGGCGAAGTATTTGAGACGAGTCTTACTGAGTGCATTGATGAGGGCCGTGCATTCCGGCAGGGTGGCCCCGATATCCTTGATTTACAGGTTTTCCAGCAGTGTGTGGATGATTGTTCCGGCCAGAAGTGATAGCACTGTCATGGCTGATTTTCCAGATCGAGAATAAACGTCCACTGCGCAGAAGTCACTGGCATAATCGACAAGCGAGCCCCTTTGTGCACCAGCGGCATGTCTCTTAAGCTCCGGATAGTGGCGTAATTCATTCAGGCTGATGAAGCGCTTGAGTTTGCGCACGAATTCGACATCCATCAGATACCAGCGGGGATTTTCCGGATTGCTTTTCGGGTCGTAATGATACGCTTTAGGGTCAAAGGCAGTGGAGTCCGGGCGCGCTCCGCTGGCGATACGCATCATTCCGGTGATTCCGGGTGGTTTGGCATTTGAATGATAGAAAAAAGCCAGATCACCCGGTTGCATCCGGTCACGGATGAAATTACGTGCCTGGTAATTACGAATGCCGTCCCACGGTTCGCGTCCAACACGTTCGAGATCGTCGATGCCAAAGGCAGCGGGTTCGGATTTCAGTAACCAGTATTGCATGGAGTCAGTGAGTCTGTGGGGCTGGATGATAGCAGGATAGGGCTGTGGGCCGCTAACAGCAGCTCAACGGCGCCTTAGGCGTGAATGGAAATAAAGGACCCGGGTCGGGGTGACGACTGCGTCTAGAGGAACATCCCAGAATCGGGTGCGCAAGGTATCGACTTCCTGTAGACCATGAGCCAACCCGACCAGCCAGGGTCGGCGAAGCCGTTTCCGTTGGCGCAATCCCGCCAGTGCACGATCATAAAAGCCTCCGCCCCTGCCCAGACGATGGCCATGCCGATCAAAGGCAACTAAGGGAATCAGGATCAGGTCGAGTTGGCGCACCGGACGAGCGGGGTGGGCAGGACCCGCCGGTTCAGGGATGTCGAAGTGGTTTTTAACGAGATGGCTGTTCCCGCCCCAGATTTTGAAGACCATGTGTGTGCGGGATTTGAGATGCGGCAGATAGATCCGCCGGCCTTGGCGGCGCGCTATCCCCAGCAGTTCACCAGGATCGATTTCGCCATCAGTTGCGAGATAGGCGGCGAGATGGCGGGTGCGTCGGAAAAAAGGTTCGCGTGCCAAGCGCCAGGTGAGGGTGTGGGCGGCTTGTTTCTGCTGCCCCGGAGGCAGGATTCGCCGTTGCTGGCGGAGCTGCTGGCGGAGCTTGTCTGGAGTTAGCTTTCGGGCAGGAGTTTTGGTGGTCAAGGTGTTGTAACTTGCGGGCTTCGGCTGGCGGAAGAAGATTTCGGGTAGAGATAGGAGGACACGCTCCGCAGATGCCGTGGCGATCATCGACCTTGAACCAGAGGTTCAAGTGGGTGCTTCGGCAGACGATGTAGGCTTTCCGCCAAGGCGGATGTGCACATGATCGCCTGCAAACCGGCTCCCGGGGTAAAGAATTAGGCTCAAGGGTATTACCCGATCACGCACGAACATCGCAGAGGTGTCCGTAGAAAACTATAGCATGCCCGGTTATGGTCTGGAAGCGGGAAAATGGTAAAATTAGGCTGAAACAGCGATATCGATACGTTCAATCAGCCCTCGCAGGCGTTCGGTGAATAGGCGATCATAGTCATGCGGGTTTTTTTCACGTTGCAGCAGTTCATGAGTGATATTGAGTGCCGCCATGACCGCGATACGCTCGATCCCGATGATACGCCCGTGGTCATGGATTTCACGCATGCGCTCATCCAGATAGCGGGCGGAGGAGATCAGAGCCTCCCGTTCGGCAGGTGGGTACATGATACGATATTCTTTATCAAGGATATGAACATCGATAGCTACATTTTCATTCATGAGGTGTCTTCCAGGGCTTTCAATTGCTGAAGCATGGTTTCTATGCGGGACTTGGAGTACTCGATCTTCTGCAACAAGGAACGTTGCTCAAGTTGCAGGTTTTGCAGTTGAGTGTACAGGTCATGGTTTTTCTGTTGCAGGTGGGTGCAGTGTTTCAGTAATGCGCCGATGCGCTGTTCCAGGTTGCATAATACCTGTTCTGAGGGATTTTCACGGTTCGGGGTTTCCATTGACTGGAATATAGGCTTGCCTTGGGCGTGAATCAACTCCTGCATGAGTGCGCAGGGTTTATGGCGGTGCTAGAATTCTTGTTGCAGATTGTTAAATCCCGGCTAGCCGACCGCGCAGCTGAGTTGGATTAAATGGGGCTTGAAGGAGTGGCATGACGGATAGAATGGATCGGACCTTGTCGGCGCGGGCTATTGTGATTGAGGTTAGCGCACCTCATGGCAAGCTCTGCCGCTTGATAGACCATACTGGAACCATACCGGAGTCAGGGATGAAAAGCTTGCTTGACGATCTGATTCGCCTGCGCCGGTTTGGGTGGGCGGGACATTCTTTGGCGGGGAGTCATACCATTCGCCTGGGAGAGCCGGAGTTTACGCATATCCAGCTCGGTGAGTCTTTATCGCTTGATCCTATTGCCCTATGAGGCCTGGGTCGAGGAATTTTGAATAATGAGCGGGGAAGCCTATCGCATCCTGGCTCATCAGTTGGGACGTTCCAGCATTGCATTGGATGTCTCTGAAATTCATGGGTTGTTTTGCGGTATGTTGGCAGTCGATATCGGTCTGCCTGCGGAGCAGTGTCTGCTTGAGATCCTTCCCGATAGAGGCCAGGAGGACGCCGATGACCTGACCGCCCGTCAGTTGCTGGAAGCATTGCTTCGCCAGACTCGCTCTGATCTCACGCAAGAAGGATTCGGGTTCCAGCTGTTGTTGCCGAAAGCAGATGTACCCTTTGATGTGTGCTTGCAGTCTCTCGCTCGGTGGTGCGAAGGCTTCTCCGGCGGATTGGGTCTGGCGGGCAGAGGCGCTGCTAAGGCCGAGGCGTTGCCGGAGGCTGTGCGTGAGTTCGTGATAGATGTGACCGAAATCGCGCGTGTCGAGGCGGCTGGCGTGGATGCAGAAACCGCGGAAACCGCCTTGCTGGAACTGATCGAGTACATTCGGATCGGAGTGTTGCTGGTTTATGAGGAATTGCGGTTTCCGATAAGGTTGGCCAAGGGAGTCTAGTAATGAAAACCAAGTGGTTGTCCGGGTGGCCATTTAATATTCAAGACATCATGGAAAGCAACCCTCTTGCCCGTTTGCTTATTACGGGCAAGCAGGCCCTGGATAGGGGCTCGCTTAAGGGTGTCGAGGTAGGAAGAAAATGATATGTATAGTGGGGCAGGGTTTTAATGGCAGAAGCTATGCGTTTTGATCTCCGGGAGTTGGCACGCCGCCGCCACCGCCTGCTGGAGCAAAGCGGTGATGGATCTATCGTTATTCTGCCCGCGGCGCCTGTGCGCCTGCGTAGTCGGGATGTGGAATATCCCTATCGTCAGGACAGCGATTTTCTCTATCTCACCGGCTTTCCCGAACCGGAAGCCATTGCCGTGCTGATTCCGGGGCGATCGCAAGGTGAATATATACTATTTTGCCGGGAACATGATCCGGAGAGGGAGACCTGGCATGGTCGCCGTGTGGGCCTGACCGGAGCAGTGGAACGCTATGGTGCGGATGACGCTTTTCCGATCACGGATCTAGACGAAATTCTGCCGGGGCTACTGGAAAACCGTACCCGGGTGTATTACAGCATGGGGAAGGATCATGAATTCGATCGCCATTTGATGGAGTGGATCAATCACTTGCGATCCCGCACCCGCTCGGGTCAGCAGACTCCACATGAGTTTATTGCCCTGGATTATCTACTCCATGAAATGCGCCTGTTCAAGTCGAAAGCCGAACTGGCGCTGATGACAAAAGCAGCAGCCATTTCCATCACCGGACACCAGCGCATGATGGCCCGCTGTCAGCCGGGCCTGCATGAATACCAGATGGAGGCTGAGTTTATGCATACGATCCGCTGGCATGGCGGCGAGCCGGCTTACCCCGGCATCGTCGGTGGTGGCGCAAACGGCTGTATCCTGCATTACGTGGATAATGATGAGTGCCTACGGGATGGGGAATTGCTGTTAATCGACGCGGGTGCTGAATATGCCGGTTACGCCAGCGACGTGACGCGCACCTTTCCAGTTAATGGCCGTTTTAGTGAGGCCCAGCGGGAAATCTATGAGCTGGTTTTGGAAGCCCAAACCGCCGCAATTGCCGAGGTCAAGCCGGGGAATTCCTGGGATGATCCGCATCAGGCGGCTATCGGAACGCTGACCCGTGGATTAGTCGAGTTGGGTTTACTGCAAGGTCAGCCAACCCGACTAATCCGGGATGGTGCCTACCGGCGTTTTTATATGCATCGCACCGGGCATTGGCTGGGTCTGGATGTGCATGATGTCGGTGAATATAGAATTGATGGCAAATGGCGCCAACTTGAATCCGGCATGGTGCTGACTATCGAGCCGGGCCTGTACCTCGCCGCAGCCGATGATATTCCAGAGCGCTTCCATAATATCGGTGTCCGGATCGAGGATGATGTGGCGGTGACTCGAACGGGGTGCAATGTATTGAGCGAGGGCGCACCGAAGAGCGTTGCAGAAATAGAATCACTGGTGGGTAGCGGTGTGTGAATGGCTATTAAAGGGGGCGTGATGGATGCTGGATATGACATTCTGATTGTTGGCGGGGGCTTGGTTGGTGGCACGTTGGCCGCCGCACTGGCTGGCTCTCCCTGGCGTGTCGGCGTGATCGAGGCCAAGCCCTACGGTACTCCCGATCAGCCCAGTTATGATGAGCGCAGTATTGCCTTGGCTTTTGAATCCAGGCGCATATTCGAGGC
Organism: uncultured Ectothiorhodospiraceae bacterium; assembly: GCA_964620825.1. Classification (GTDB taxonomy): domain Bacteria; phylum Pseudomonadota; class Gammaproteobacteria; order DSM-5130; family Acidihalobacteraceae; genus Acidihalobacter_A. The sequence goes on along the minus strand of CAZUKD010000010.1, from coordinate 5,658 downwards.
TATCGGCCTGTGGGGTAGCTTGGCCCAGGAAGCAGCCCCGATTATCCATATTCATGTCAGTGATCGGGGATTTTTTGGTACAGCGCATGTTGATGCCAGAGAGCAGGCTGTACCTGCGCTGGGTTATGTGGTACCCAATCGTGCTGTTGGCGCAGCGCTGATGCCTGCTCTTGAAGAGGCTGTGAACATCGATCTCATTGCCCCGGCGACAGTGGAGTCGGTGGAAAATCAGCCTGATCGGGCCAGGGTCAGCTTGCGTCAGGGCAAGACCCGGCGTGAACTGACCTGCCGGGTGGTTATCGCTGCAGATGGTACCTTCTCACCTTTGCGCAAACATCTAGGCATTCCTGCCCGTATCGAGGATTATGGGCAGACCGCTCTGATCGCCAATATTGATGTGGATCGCCCGCGTCCTGGTATTGCCTGGGAAAGATTCACTGACACGGGCCCGCTGGCACTGTTGCCATTGGGCGGCAAGCACTATTCGCTGGTGTGGACCCAGCGTACCGCCGATATCAAACAGACAATGTTGTGGTCCGATAAGGCTTTTCTGGAGGCATTGCAGAGCCGGTTCGGGTGGCGTCTGGGACGGTTCACGGCGGTGGGCAAACGCGCTGCTTACCCGCTGCTTTTAGTGCATGCGGCCATGGCATACTCCGGCAGAACCCTATTGATCGGCAATGCGTTACACAGTCTTCATCCGGTTGCCGGGCAGGGGTTCAATCTGGCCTTGCGGGATGTGGCGGCACTGATCGAGATTTTGCAGGATGCTACTGATCCGGGCGCAACGCCTGGATTGATGAAATACCAACGCCTGCGCCAGCAGGATACGCACCGAGTGATCGGGTTTACCGATAGACTGGCACGCCTATTTTCCCGCCAGGCGCCACTGCTGGGACATTTGCGCGGTGCCGGATTGCTGTTGGCGGACAGTTTGCCCCCCCTAAACCGCTTGCTGGCACAACAAAATATGGGGCTTCTGGGACAAAAAACCCATTTGGGCAGTGGTCAGCCCCCACAGTGGAAATGACCGTGATGGAGCATTACGACATCATCATTGCAGGCGGCGGCATGGTGGGTGCGACGCTCGCCGCTGCCCTTGCTCAGGCAGGCCGAACTGTAGCGGTGGTAGAAGCCCGTCTCCCGCCATCCTGGCAGGCTGACACACCCTACACGTTACGCGTATCGGCCATCAATCGCGCATCGCAACACCTGTTTGAGCAACTCGGCATATGGAATACCCTGCTGTCCCGGCATGCTAGCGCTTATCGGCGTATGGTGGTTTGGGATGCGAATAGTGTGGGTGAGATCACCTTTGATGCACTTGATCTGGGTGAGCCTGATCTCGGTCATATCATTGAGAACCAGGTCATTCAGCAAACTGTTCTGGAGCACCTGGGCGCACTCGACCGGGTTACCCTGCTGGCGCCTCATGCGGTGGAATCCATTAGTTTTGAACCAACCCATGTGCGGGTCAAGCTCGATGAGGGTTCCAGTTTGCGTGGTCGGTTGCTAATAGGTGCCGATGGCGCCCGTTCCCGGGTTCGTGAGCTGGCGGGTATTTGCCGGGTTTCGCGGCCTTATGCGCAAACTGCTCTCGTGACCACAGTCACGACACAAGCACCACACCAGGAAACTGCCTGGCAGCGGTTCCTGCCCACCGGCCCGTTAGCCTTCCTGCCTTTGAGCAATGGTCAGTCGTCAATTGTCTGGTCGACTATTCCAGCCGAGGCGGAACGCCTGCTGGCGCTAAATGATGTGGATTTTCTAAATGAGCTGATGCGGTCTTTTAATCGGCGCCTGGGTCATCTATCCGCCTGTGGTCCCCGGGCTACTTTTCCGTTGGTCGGCGGGCAGTCTTATCCTTATGTCAAGCCACGGTTGGCGCTGGTGGGTGACGCGGCACATACCATTCACCCACTTGCAGGCCAGGGTGTCAATCTCGGCCTGATGGATGTGGCTGCGTTGACCATGATACTGGCATCGACCCGGCGTGATCCGGGTTCCCTACTGGTTTTACGCCGTTATGAGCGTGCCCGGAGAGGAGAAAATGAACTGACCATGCGAACCATGGAGGGCTTGCGTGGTCTGTTTGGGTTGCGCTTGCCTCTTTGGCCTGAGTTGCGCGGGCAAGGTATGCGCTTAATCGGGCGGACACCTTCAGTTCAGCGCCTGTTGATGAGACAAGCGCTCGGCATTGCCGGAAGCCACCCGGATTTGGCATTACCTCCCCTGGATGCGCCGCGCTGAGATGGCCTGATTGGGCTACGGGAGATCAACCCGAAGAAAAGGCCATACGAGGTGACTTTTTGAGGGTTGAATTATTCCTAGTTGAGCTGTAACCATCGCCAATAGGTGTGGCACAGGATATGCAATCTGCCTCTTACAGAGAAAAGGGATCGATGTCCACAGGGTTGTCCGCATCGATAGGCCTGGGGATAAAGCACACGATGAGGATTTGTTTTCTGCTGCTGCCCCGATGACGTTTTTCAGTCTACGAAGCAAGGGCATCTTATAATCGGGCTAGAATCGGTGTTGAAGGGGAGTTGAACGATGGATATCACAATTTATGGATCAGGTTATGTGGGGCTGGTGACGGGCGCCTGTCTGGCTCAGGTGGGCAATCATGTATTGTGCGTGGATGTCGATGCCGACAAGATCCGGCGGCTACAGAAAGGGGAGATTCCAATTTACGAGCCTGGCCTCGATCATCTGGTGCATGAAAACCAGGCGGCTGGGCGTCTATATTTCACCACCGACGCGGCCCACGGTGTGGCGCATGGACTGTTTCAGTTTATTGCCGTGGGTACTCCTCCCGATGAGGGAGGTTCGGCTGACCTGCGCCATGTGATCGAGGTCGCCCGCACTCTCGCCGATCACATGGCAGATTATCGCATTATCGTCAACAAATCCACGGTACCGGTCGGCACTGCGGACAGAGTTCGGCAGGAAGTCCGGAAGCGGCTCGAACAACGTCAGATACAGCTTGAATACGATGTCGTCTCCAACCCGGAATTTCTTAAAGAAGGTGCAGCCATCAGCGATTTCATGAAGCCTGACCGGGTGATCGTGGGTACCGACAATCCTCGCACAGCTGAATTGATGCGCGCACTTTATGCGCCCTTTAATCGCAGCCATGATCGCGTGCTGGTGATGGATATCCGTTCGGCCGAGCTGACGAAATACGCAGCCAACGCGATGTTGGCCACCAAGATCAGCTTCATGAATGAGTTGGCCAATCTGGCCGAGCGCCTCGGTGCTGATATTGAATCCGTGCGTGTGGGCATGGGTTCAGATCCACGTATCGGTTACCACTTCATTTATCCCGGCTGCGGTTACGGAGGCTCCTGTTTTCCAAAGGACGTCAAGGCACTGGAACGGATGGCACAAGCGATCGATTATCAGGCTGAATTGTTACAGGCCGTGGAAAACGTGAATGATCGGCAGAAAGCAGTGTTATGCCAGAAGATCCGGCAACGGTTCGATGGACAACTGGCAGGGTTGACCCTTGCTTTATGGGGACTGGCCTTTAAGCCTAATACCGATGATATGCGCGAGGCACCCAGCCGGGTTCTGATGGAATCACTCTGGGATGCTGGAGTGCGGATACGCGCTTTCGATCCGGTGGCTATGGATGAATGTCGGCGGATTTATGGTGATCGCCCGGATCTTGAGTTTTGTAAGACCCCTGAGCAGGCCCTTGAAGGAAGTGATGCGCTGGTGATCATAACGGAATGGGAGATTTTCCGCAGCCCGGATTTTGCGACTATCAAAAAGTTACTGACCCAACCCGTCATCTTCGATGGCCGTAACCTGTATAACCCAAAGCTTATGGATGCCAATGACATTGAATATCATTCGATCGGTCGGCCATCATGGAATTGAGCTGACGATAGGAATTGAACCACGAGCCCGATAATGAACGGCCTCAATCAATGATTCCATAAATAGTGCAGTCATCCGACTCCTCGCGCCTTGTCTATACTTTTAATATGCCATATCAAGGAAAATAAGGGCATCTATAGGAGTACGATATGAGGAAAATTGATGCTTCATGTTGCGTTAGGAATTTAATGCGCCCAGTGTTCTAACTAAATTAATCCATAGGGCATGGAGAAGATAAAATATGTTAAATGCAATCATTATTGCTGTAATTGCAGCATCTGCAGTCTGGGTTTACCTTGATGCTACAAAAAATAAAATTGGTAAAACCACAAATGGGAAAGGCATATTTAATATGTCTGCTGGTGCGTGGAGTATAGTAGCATTACTCCTTTGGATAATTGGTTTTCCCGCTTACCTAATAAAGAGACGAGCATTAATTGAAAAAGCGAAAGAAAATCCTATAGAAATTAGTGGACGCAATAGAAAAATAGCTACTTTATCAATTGTAGGAGGCCTCTGGGTTCTTATTATGTTACTTAACGGCACAGCTCTTTCTGGCTTACCTGGTTGTGATAGCACAGAGACAAAGTCCCTTCTCGGTCAAATTATCAATTCTATGCCGCTTATTAAAGCATCAGGAGCACAATTTGTTTCTGTGAAAAATGTTACAGAGCAAGGTTTCAATAAACAAGCACAAATTCGTTCCTGTTCAGGAACGCTTGTCACAACTTCCGGCGAAAATAATCTTCAATACTCTGTAAAATGGAGAAACAAGAAAAAGGGCGAGTTTTATGTTGAGGCACAGATCACTCAATAAATACGCCTAAACAAATAGCCCCAGCTGGCAGTTTAAAGCGGTACTTGTTTTGTTTTCGCAAAAATATGCACCCCTTATTCCTGCCGCTGGGCTAGACGTTAGATGCTCTCTTAAAAGCCAAGCGATTTTAAAGAATTTTTCACCATCCCAGTTTGTATTGTTTTTAAACACTCCCCAAATAGTGAGCAGTTATTGCTTGCATGGGCTTTTTCCCTTTTGCAAGTAGCTTTTGATAAAAGGCTTTTACATGTTCATCCTTTTGGCTAGCGACTAGCGCAGGAAAAAATAACACTTCACGCATATATCGATTACCTGCTTTACTAATACGGCGAGGTTTGTTGGTAGACGCCCCTGATTCATGCGGTTTAGGATCCAGGCCTGCGTGAGCCACCCACTGCGGTCCAGTCATATCATCGGGTAAGCTGGCTAATTCGGCTAACAGGCGTGGACCGGTTTTCTTCGCGATGCCTGTAACAGACATTAACTGTTCGAGTTTTGGATTTAATAGCGGATCATTGATTACCATCTCCCATGCAGCCTGTTCCATAGTGTCAATCCGGCGCTGCAAGTGACGCATATTAACCGCAGTATCATTTTCTACTACACGACCGATAATACCTAAACGAGTAGCTGCTTTGTTGCGGTTTCTCTCCCTTGTAAGCTCTGTATTAAGTTGCACCACACGTCGAGTAATATGCTGTAGTTCTAGTATTTCCTCGCGTGGTGACTGCCAGACTTTAGATTCCATTCTCATGTTGTATTCTAAGATAGCATTGGCATCAAGAGCATCCGTTTTACCACGCTGCATCTGTGCAACAGCAAAGTTCTTGATGGCTCTCGGGTTCATAACAGACACCTCGATATTAGATGTTGCATGCAATGCCGGCGCAAATGGCAGTGAAAGTATTCCCCAATCCATAAATGAGTCTGAAGAGGGGGTGAGAGAGTCATCTGTC
>CAZUKD010000009.1:0-44992 GCA_964620825.1 uncultured Ectothiorhodospiraceae bacterium | reverse complement strand
ACACACTGAGCAGCATGAACTCTACTTTTGGCGGTAGCTAAGAAAGATGATTGCCGTTCTAACTAAGCCCCTGGAATCCCCTAAGAATCCTTACAGATTCACCAACTGAAACCTCAATTAATTTTTTAGCTTTATGATAATCTTTCATGTTACTTTCTCCGATAATTATTGGTGTAATATTAACTACTTGAATGAGAACTCTATTTTCCTCAACTTTATAAAAATTGGAGGTTTAAACGAGAAGAACAATCCCCTTCTACTCACCACTTAAAGACCCATCTCATAACCCTTTGATTTCTCTGATCCCCTGGAGACCAGGCAGATAAACTACATTCTTTTACTTTTTGTACTTTTTCAGTACATCAAATGGAATGGAGTCAGGCGTCTGAATAACCTGTTTATGTTCATAAATCATCCACTAAATCAGCATGGTAGTTCTGTATGATCCTTATTTGCTCCCGAGGGGGTGACCGATTCGACCAACTAGGTATGAGGCGTGGGTTGCGTATTTGTGGAAGCAAGCAATGAGGACTGGATTTCTTGCAAATACTTTTCAGGATACTCGATGTACTGAATACTGACGCCAAACCGCTTTCCCAGCAAAATGACGGAACCATAGCCAAGTTTTTTCCCCAGCCAAGATTGCTTAATTCGCATATTTTGAATTTCATCGAAGGGCAGGAAATCATCGACTCGACGAGTGAAGCCATACTTGATGAATACGCCCTTATCTGAAAGGGTTGAATGGAGTGTTATCTTTAGTGTCAACAGGCTAGAGACATCAATCATGGACAGAACGATGATGACCAGGCCAAGCAAGGCTATAAAACCCCGGAAGAACACCAGAATCAGCACGCCGCACAGAAATAATAAAAAAGAACTGGCAAATACGGTCAGCGGGACTCTTGCCGCGCTTTGTACGGGGGATATGGGAGGGTTTTTAGGCACGGACTAATCTATTTCCAGGAGGGCAAGGTTGGGGCTTGGATAAAACCAGTACCTTGCAGCGCCAGGGAGCAGATCACCGGAATTAAATTGCCTTAATCCCTGATTCAGGGGCATTGTTCAATATTCCTGGCAGCCAGAAGTTGGTGAATTAAAACCCAGTGGGAGGTGCTGCCGATCTGAACCTTTGCCAATGGTCCTCTGATGTCAATGACCAATCCGCATGGCGTTCGCGCGCCCAGCGAGACACCGGGAGTCACCTCTGGGACAGTTCCGGATAGTGTCGTGGGGCTGGTGCTTATTGTATTCTGGCTTGTTTGTTTAGCCTTAACCGGTGGTGCCATATTTTCATAAGTTTGTGAAGCGGGGCTTAGTTTTGCCAATTCCGGACCACTGGCAATGCCTCGATATGCCTCGGACTGATTTGTGGGAGAAATCAAACTACAACCCGATAAAGCCAGAGCCATGCTGACTGCGGATAATGCTATAAGGATCACATGTTTTGAGTAGCTCATCTAAAGCTCCCTTTGTAAGAGGATAAATTCATAGCATAAATATTATAAAGTAAACCGCAGTACGTGGCAGAGTTTGTTCGCAGTAAATCTCTTTCTGAGGGCATCATATAGATTGAGTATAAATACCAGGTAGGTACATGCCCGATGCGCGGTCGTTAACCTTCATAGTTTTCAGTTATATCCCCATTGGAGCGTTGCCCATAAATCATTTCGTCAACAGGGACAATCAGAATTTTGACAAACTTACTGATCTACAGTTTAACCCGATTTTCGATGTACGTTTCGATGTGCATTCGTTTATCGATTTCTGGTACATCTACCGCGCTGTGAGTGGTTCGATAGGCGCTCAAATCAACTCTCAACACATCGGGGCTATTCTCAGCAGGCGATGCATGACGGTTTATCTGCCGAATCGCCGATGGCGCTCCTGATAGGAGCGGATAGCTCGGTAAAAGTCGATTTTTCTGAATCCCGGCCAATTGACATCGGTAAAATACAGCTCGCTGGTAGCGCTTTGCCAAAGTAGGAAGCCCGATAAGCGAAATTCACCACTGGTTCGAATAATGAGATCGGGATCGGGGAGTGCGACGGTATAGAGATGGCGATCAATGGCTTCCGGGGAAATGATTGCGGCGATCTCAGCAGGGGATTTCCCCAGGGCAACTTGCTCGATGAGTAGATCTCGTACGGCGTCAGCAATTTCTTCGCGACCTCCATAGGCGAGGGCAAAAGTTATGGTTAGCGTTTTATGATTTATGGTGGCTGCTTCCGCTTGACGGATAACGGCGATTGTGGAGGCTGGTAAGAGATCAAGTCGCCCTGCCGCACGCAGATGAATGTCAAGCCGTTCAACGAGTGGTGATTGTAATAGGGTTATAATCTTGGATTCTACAGCCTCGAAGATAGCAGTAATTTCTGCAGAGGGACGCTTTAGATTATCGATCGAACAGACCCATAGCGTGACCGCCTGGATATCGAGTTCGGAACACCAGCAAAGGACATCATCCAGTTTTTGGGCCCCCAGTTTATAGGTCAGGCAGGGATCATTTATCCCCTTTTTCTGTGCGTAGCGGCGATTACCATCCAGGATGATGCCAATATGGCTGGGAAGATGGCTTTTTCGCAGTTGACGTCGCAAACGGCGTTCGTAAAGCGAATATATCCAGTCAATCATGGGCTTTCAAAAATTAAAAATCATTACTTTCTAGTATCTTGTGCGGAAAACAAGCGTAGCGCAGTCATGAACTTTAATCGGGTTGTTGCCCAATCACTACTCTTGAAGGAATCTGTGGTCAATTGGCGTAATAGCGCGGGAACCGTAAAAACCATATAGACTGATATGAAAACATGGGTTAACTGCAGTATCTTGGTAGCGTTTATACACAGTTCAGATCATGATTTCAATGAGTTTGTCCCATTAAGCCGCCAATCCAGTATTATACTGTTTGACAGATGTCAATATGGCAGGAATCAATAGGGTGCATTTTTGATTAAAAAACAAACAAGTAAATAGGTTGCCATATTTGGCGCCCCTTACAGGTTTTTATGCACGATTCTTTCACAAGGTTATCCACAGGAAATGTGGATGACCTTGTTTCTCCTATCCAAACAAGTGCTTGTTTGCGTATCCGATCCCAATAAGGGTACTATTTTTAATACGATTCTTATAAATTATAAGTTTCAAGGAGCCCAGGAACCTCTGACGTGGCAGACAAACAGCTCAAACCAATTTCTTCCGGAAGCGATGGCAGCAGGTCGTTGAAGATTATGGTCGTGGATGATAGCAAGACCATTCGGCGGACTGCGGAAATCCTGCTTAAGAAGCAGGGTTATATCGTAGAGACGGCCAATGATGGTTTCGACGCACTGGCTAAGGTGGCGGAGTTCTATCCTGATATTATTTTTGTCGATATTATGATGCCGCGCCTGGATGGTTATCAAGCTTGCGCGTTAATTAAACAAAATAAGGTTTTCCGGGAAACGCCGGTTATCATGTTGTCGAGCAAGGATAGTATTTTCGACAAGGCCAGGGGGCGGATCGTAGGTTCGGAAGAATATTTGACCAAGCCATTTTCCAGGGATGACTTGTTGGGGGCAATTGGTAGATTGTCCAGAGTCAGGGAAGGATCTTGATGATCTGGATTCGGCCTCATACTGAGCCAGTATATATTTTAAATTTATCTGAGAGATTATAGACGATGGTACATATTCTTGTCGTAGATGATTCACCGACCGAGCTGCATGTCATTCGAGGGATGTTGGAAAAACATGGGTTTCAAGTAAGTGCCGCCCATAATGGAGAAGAAGGCATTGCTTTGGCTAAAAAGCTGAAACCGGATCTGGTACTGATGGATGTAGTCATGCCTGGGTTGAATGGTTTTCAAGCAACCCGTCAATTGGCCAGAGACTCGGCAACAGCTGCTATTCCGGTCATCATGGTGACTACCAAAGATCAAGAAACGGACAAGATTTGGGCTATACGTCAGGGTGCTAAAGATTATATTGTCAAGCCTCCCAAGGAAAAGGATTTATTGTCCCGGGTAAAAGAGTTGTTATATGGCTGAGCATCAAGCTGCAAGTTTGGCTGGTAAGGAAACAGAGCGCTCACCCTTCGATCTATTGTTGCAACTTGATCGGAAATGCCGGGTTCTGGCTCCCGGTCTCCCTGTGGTGGATGAATATAGGCAACAATGGATCGGTGTGGCATTTCGCTTGCTCGATACCAATTTATTGATTACTCTCAATCAGGTTGCCGAAGTATGTGATTTCCCTACGGTATTCAGTTTACCTGGGGTCAAGCCATGGGTGCTGGGTCTTGCGAATATACGCGGTAATCTATTGCCAATTATCGATTTGGCAAAATTCCTGTTTGGAGAGGATTATTCTACCTGTGGCCGCATTCTGGTTGTAAAAACCGCAGATTCCCAGATTGGTCTCAGGGTAGATGAAATTCATAGTATGCGGCATTTCTGGCTTGACCAGCGAATTGATAAGGTCCCGGGAATAAGATCAGAGTTGGAGAAATATGTAAGCCAGTCTTTTTTTGATAATAATCAAACATGGTCGGTGTTTGATCTTAATCAGATGCTTACTACCCCTGAGTTCCAGGATGCTGCGACCTAGGGATAAATCAGACGATGGGTATGAAGAGATGTGCCAGAATTTACACCTTGTTTAAGGTGGGTGGGATTCTTGGTGGGAACGGGGGAGGTTAACTGGAATGGTAGCGTCACTTTTTCTTTTATCCGATCGATCCATAGTCGGGCAGATTTTAAGGGTGGCTCCAGGAAGACGCTGAGAAATTCTTTTGGATATCCATTTCTGTGGGATGGTAATTGATTCGGCATAGCTTACGATGAAATGTAGTATAGGAAAGCTCAGGGCTCTAAATTTACAGAAATTTTTAATTTAGGCAATAGAGAGGTACGTCATGGCTTTAACGAAGGGCGGCAATAAAAAAATTTGGTTTCTTCTGGCCTTGCTGGTGATATTATTGGGATTAACCGGTGCTTCTTTGATCTATACAGCTATTCAAACACGCCGGAATCAGCAATATCTGCCTATGGTCTCCGGGCTCGGATTACTTTCGCAGCAGATGGCTACCGCTGCCTTGAAGACATCTGGTGGCGAGGTGTCCGGTTTTCAGCAACTCGAAGCAGACAAAATACATTTTCATATTTTGTTGAATTCCCTACAGAATGGTAAACCTGACAGTAACCTGCCGCCGTTGCCTGCAGACTTGCGTGATAATCTGCAAGCTTTGAATGTGCAATGGATTCCCGTTGCCAAGCAGATCGGGAAAGTGGTGGCTGCACAAAAGGCGGTGGCCGATATAGCCAGATATGCCAAGTTGATCAATAGATTCATGCCTCAACTTACAACCCTTTCCGCACAAGTAACGGAACGACTGATCGCTGCAGGCGCTTCCAGCCGGGAAATCTATCTGGCTGGTCGGCAATCCTTGCTCATTCAACGTATCGAAAATGATCTGGCCAGACTACTCGGCGAGCAAGTAGGGGCAAGCGATGCGACAAAGCAATTCAAAGCAAATGCAGACCTCTTTGGTCAAGTGCTACAGGGTATGCTGACTGGAAATGCCCAGCTCAAAGTGTCGTCAGTGCGTGATCCACAGGCCCGGATACTGTTGAAAAATATCGCGATGATTTTTATTGCGGTCAGCGATCATGTGGCGGCGATTATGCAGCAGGTGCCACAGTTTATCGTAGTCAAGGAACTGGCGGGGCAGATGCAGGCAGGGCTTCCTGGCCTATTTGCCGCGGCAACCCGCCTCGAGGGGTCGATTGTTGCCCACAATGCTCGATTTGAGAGGATTAACCTGGCGGGTTATGTGTTCGGCGGCGTATCAATTGGGGTACTTTTGTTGTTGGCTTGGGTTCCCTACTCGGACAAGCGCCGCGAACTTGCGGTGACCGAGGAGCAGGGTCGGCGTAATCAGCGAGCCATTCTGCGCTTACTAGATGAGATGACCAATCTGGCGGAAGGTGATCTTTCCACCCATGCTACGGTAACCGAGGATATCACTGGCGCGCTGGCCGATTCCGTTAATTATGCTATTGATGCCCTGCGGAGCCTGGTAACGACAATCAATCAAACTTCGGTACAGGTGGCGACAGCGGTCCGGAAAACTCAGGCAACCACTCTTCATTTAAGCGAAGCCAGTAATCACCAGGCTCGGGAAATTTCCTCGACATCACATGCTGCCAAGGCAATGAGCGACTCAATCAATCATGTGGCAGAAGACGCCGAAGAAGCGACTGATACAGCCAGAAACTCGGTGGTGATCGCGGCCAAAGGCAGTGAAACTGTGAGCCGATCAATTGACGGAATGGATACTATCCGCGAACAGATTCAGGACACCTCCAAGCGTATCAAACGATTAGGAGAAAGTTCCCAGGAAATTGGCGATATCGTCGGATTGATCAGTGATATCGCCGATCAGACTAATATTCTGGCGCTCAACGCTGCTATTCAGGCTTCAGCCGCCGGTGAAGCAGGCCGCGGGTTTGCCGTGGTTGCCGATGAGGTTCAGCGGCTGGCGGAAAGGTCAGTCCATGCGACCCGCCAGATAGAGATTCTGGTTAAGACTATTCAGGTGGATGCTCAGGAAGCGATCCTATCCATGGAACAGAGTACTACGAACGTTGTGGCTGGCGAGAAATTGGCAGGGGATGCAGGTAGTGCACTGGCAGAAATCGAACAGGTTTCCAATCAGTTAGCTAAGCGAATTTTGGCTATTGCCGATGCCGCCCGGCAGCAGGCGGCGGTTGCCGCTAATGTGATGCAGTCTATGACTATCATTCAGGAGATTACCATGCAGACTTCGGAGGGCACCAATGAAACTGCAGAATCCATCGGGCAACTGGCTGAACTTGCGGCAGAATTGCGGAAGTCCGTAACCGGCTTTAAGTTACCTAACAGTGGGGGGTGAGGTAACCTATATTTTGGAGGATAAACATAAGGGTATGGCCACCTGAGGTTCAATCATCCCGGATGGGTGACAGGGAGTTGAAATGGATGATCCAGCAAATGGTGAAATAGATACAACTATGAAACACCAGAAACCTATCGAGTACGATGCTCTCGTCTGGGTGAAACCGGAGCTCAATGCGCTCCTTGAGCGAGCGCGTGAAGCGCTGGCGGCCTTCGCCGATGAACCGAATAGGACGGATCTGCTGAACGCGACCGTCAAGATAATTCGCCAGGTGCGAGGTACTTTGCAGGTTGTCGATCTGGTGGGTGCGACTCGACTTGCATCGGAAATCGAGGCATTACTGGACGCACTGATTGCCGATCATGTTGGTGACTGTGATGTCACATTGGGTGTACTTTCAGTAGCTGTACTTAAGCTTCCGGATTATCTTGAATACCTGCATACCGGCCATCCGGATACCCCTTTGATTTTGCTTCCCTTGCTGAATGATTTGCGTGCCGCCAGAGGTGCCGATTTGTTATCAGAAAATCAGGTATTTGTACCTGCTTTTATGGTAGCCGAAGAGCCCGATTCGGCTACTCGGAGCCAAGAACAACCGGAAGCTATAGTGACTCGGGAGCGCTATCGTTATCAACTGGGGCTGTTGAGCCTGTTGCGTGATGGCCAGGATGAGCATTCCTTACAAGGAATGAAGGCAGCCTTGTCCGCAGTACAGAAAGCCAGCCAACAGCCTCTGCTGCAGCGTCTATGGTGGGCGGCTGGAGCTCTGGTAGAAACTTTGGATGAGAAGCCGACACCAATCGCAATAAAGATGTTGCTTGGCCAGCTTGACCGGGAGATGCGCACCATTCTAGAACATGGTGAACAGACAGCGGTGAATGGATTATCGTCAGATCTACTAAAGAATCTACTCTATTATGTCGGCAGATCTACTCATTCAAACCCTTTAACGGACGCTATACGCAAGGCTTTTCAACTGGATGCTTCGTTGCCGGATGAGAATCAGCTTGAACTCGCACGCCGTGATCTTGCCGCACCGAGTTTGAAATTATTGGAAACGGTCAGCGATGCCATCCAAGAGGATCTAGGCAGTATCCAGGATCAGCTGGAGGTGGTTACTCGTGGCGGTGACTTCCAATCCGATAAGATGATGCAGATTCCCGCTCAATTACGCAAGATTGGTGATACTTTCGCCATGCTGGGATTGGAAGATATTTATGTGCAAATTGTCGCTGAGGCAACGCGGCTTAATGCGGCATTAGAAAACAATACAGAGCTAGACCTGCCTTTTTTACTGAATCTGGCCCAGACCCTATTGCAGGCATCGGAATCGTTGCGCCATTTTCTGCAAGAGCACAAAAGCGGGAACCTACAGCGTTCTGATGCGGTTGATAATCCTGAGCTGACGGCCGCTGGTGTGCGGGAAGTGTTGCGGGATATTGCGCGAGTCAAAGAGGCATTGAATGCCTATTTCGATGCTTCCCTTGATCACGCTGATCTCGCTTTCATGCCTAAGGTCCTGACTGATCTGATCGCAGCATTGTCGGTCATGAATGTTAACCAACCTTTGCCTCGACTGGAGCGTGTTCGCCAGCAGGTGAGTCTACTAATTGATTTACAAGCCAGTCCGCCGCAGATTTGGGAAGATACCTTGGCTGAGGCCATCTCAGCGATAGAAATGTATCTAGAGCAGTTGGCCGGACAGCTGCCGGAACAGCCTGGCTTCCTTGAGCGCGCAGATCAGGCTCTCACTAGCTTGGATATGCTGGATATTGGTGCTGAAAGCAAAACTATAGAGTCGACATCGGGAGGATCGGTTGCGGAAGAGCCCGGGTTGGCGGAAATGGAGATCATGCCACAGCCAGGGGTGCAGATTACAGAGAATGAGGGTAGTCAGCCCCCGGTTGGGCTTCAAAAGGTATCAGAAAAGCCGGAAGCGCAATCTCTCTCAAAGCAATCGGTTGAATTGAGTGAGTTGCGCCTAATTCGTCCAGACACAGAACCGGAAATACTCGAGACCTTTATTGAAGAAGCTGAGGAAGAAACTGCCCGCATTGCCGAAATGCTGTCGCAATTGTACCAACATCCAGATGCTAATGAATTGCTGGTGACTATGCGGCGCAGTTTCCACACTTTGAAGGGCAGTGGTCGTCTGGCTGGAGCAGAATTGCTGGGTGAATTTGCCCAGGTTTATGAGAATATGCTCAACCGGATTCTTGACCATACTATCGAAATGCGGCCGGAGCATACCGATCTGCTCAACGTTACTCTTCCGCTTTTGCGCGAACTGATCGAAAAGATGAAGGGGAATGCTGTGAATCCGGTATTGTCCTTGAATCCTATTGAACTGATGCAGCGCGCGGAAGCGTTGGCGTATCCGCTGGCAACGGATAAACAGGTCTCTGCTACAACAATCACTCATCTCAGCGAAAGCAGTGAATCGCAGGATCGTCGACAAAAAATTCAGGAGATGATCGCTGAATTGAATGACTTCCTCAATGCTATCTATGGAGGCGGGGTTATCTGGATCGATGATTCGATGCCCAGAATTCTGGAGCAGTTGGCTGAGTTGACCGAGGGTATGGCGGTACAGGGAATCTCACAGGTTTTCGCCCAGCTGAGTGATTTGATATCCGAGTTCAAGGATGGTGCGCGTCCTTTACCGCAGCGGATGCTCAGTTTGTTCCAGAAGGCGGTGACACTGGCGGATTCGAGCATCACTGCAAAGCCCGATGCGGATGCTTTGTCGGAGGACGCGAAAAGGCTTAGCAAAGCCATCTTGGCTATGCGTTCTGAACTGAGGCTGGAGTCTGGCCAGAAGCTGGATGAAGTGGAGAAATCGGCCGATGAAACCTCGTTCAGGGACCCGATTCAAAATGTCATTTCCAAGAGAGTTCAAGAGCCTGCTTCCGAAGTCGATGAGTCTGCCAGTGAACCTGAACAGCACCTGGAATTGGAGATGAGTGGGCCCGACCTGGCGGAAGATCTGGATCAAGACCTGGTGAGTATCTTCTTGGAAGAAGCGGATGCATTGCTAGGTAGTCTTGATTCCGCCTTACAGGACTGGAAGCGGGAACCTGATGGCAAGAAGATTTCAGTTTGCCTGCAGAGAGATCTGCATACCCTGAAGGGTAGCGCGCGCATGGCTGGATTCGCGAATATCGGCAATTTGGCTCATGCGTTGGAAACGTGTATAGCGCATATGCTTGAAACAATGGAGGTATCCTGGGATTCAGAACTTTCCCTGATTCAGAGTGGCATAGATCAAATTGCAGGAATGCTGCAGCTTATTCGGAAAGGGCAGCCAGTCTATCCACTGCCTTTGTTAATAAAGCAGCTCGTTTCGTTACGATCGCCACAGATGGAAATTCCGGCAACCTCCAGACTCAGTATAGAAGAAACGATACCGACGCCACTGGTAGAATCCTTACTGCCTGATATTCACACAGTACCTATCGTATCTAAAAAAGTGGAATCTCCTTTGCTCGCAGCAATACCAGAATTATCGAAAGAGGCCAGCGTATTACCCATCGCTGTAGAACTGGAGACCGAACGCCAAGCCCCTATACGGGTTTCTCCAGAAAGCTTGGAACCCATTCATGTTTCAGCCGGTTTGCTGGATAGACTGATTAACCATGCAGGCGAAGTCAATATTTATCATGCGCAAATGCAACGGCAAATTGGCCAATTCGGGTTTGATTTGGGAGAATTACAGCGAACCATCGATCGACTGCGGGTACAATTACGATTATTGGAGCAGGAAACAGAAGTACAGATACTACACCGTTTTCAGAATGAGCAAATGGCCAGTCAGACGGAGAACCGAGCAGATTTCGATCCCCTGGAGCTGGATCGTTATTCAAATATCCAGCAGTTATCCCGGGTACTAGCCGAAAGTGTCAACGATCTGGGTAGCATCGACGATCTATTACTTGAAGAAACACGGAAAGCAGAAGATTTATTGGTGCAGCAACGGCGGGTCAGTATAGACCTTCAGGAGGGGCTGATACGCAGCCGAATAGTACGTTTTGGAGGGTTAACCCCCCGACTTAACCGGGTTGTAAGACAAACAGCGCAGGCATTAGGCAAGCAGGCGGAATTGGCGGTCACTGGCGATAATGTCGAGGTTGACAGGTCAATTCTGGATCAGTTGGGCGCTCCCTTGGAGCATCTTCTGCGCAACGCATTGGCCCATGGTGTAGAGGCGCCAGGTGATCGCCGCCTCATGGGCAAGCCTGAAAGCGGGCAAATATCCATAGCAGTGTCTCGGGAAGGCCCGGAAATCGTCCTTTCCGTCGCGGATGACGGGAGGGGTATCGATTTCTCTGCAATTCGCGAAAAAGCGATTGCGAAAGGGTTAATCCGCAGGGATGAGGCGCCGCCAGACCGGAAAATTATCGGATTGATTCTGGAGAGCGGGTTTTCTACGGCGGAAAAAGTGGATCAGATTGCTGGGCGCGGCGTTGGCCTCGATGCCGTGAGGCATGTCATCAAACAGCTTGGCGGGGTTATGAACGTGACTTCCTGGCCTGGCCAGGGTACGCGGTTTACCCTCCATATACCCTATACTCTGTCCATCACACAGGCGTTGCTGGCCCAGGCAGGGGAACATCTGTATGCTTTGCCGATGGCGGGTATTCAAAGTATTGTGCGTCTTCCCATCACAGAATTATGTGAAATTTATGCCGGGAAATCACGAATCTGCGACTATGCAGGCGATGCGTATGAAATCCAGCCATTGGAGTTATTGATGGGGGTGGGCGGGGACGCGCCGCCAGCGGGCCATGATGGCGGCTATTGCCCGTTGCTACTGCTGCGCTCGGGAGACAATCGCGTTGCCATTCAGGTGGATGGATTATTAGGTAGCCGCGAAGTAGTTATTAAACCACTAGGCGGTCAGTTTTCCAGACTACGTGGTATTTCCGGAGCCACCATATTAGGTGATGGTAGTGTGGCGATGATTCTGGATGCAGCCGATCTTGTCCGCCTGTCTGGCACCCGCAAGCTTAAACCGCTGGTTACCGCTGAGGCAGCAAAGCCTGCCGTGCATAAGAGGCCATTGATAATGGTTGTCGATGATTCGATTACTATTCGCAAGGTAACCCAACGAGTACTGGAGCGCAATGGCTATGAGGTAGTTACCGCTCGGGATGGGGTGGATTCCTTGACCCAGCTTGAAGAACGGACCCCTGATCTTGTTTTGACTGATATTGAAATGCCGCGTATGGATGGCTATGAGCTGGCGTCTCATATTCGTAATGTGCCTCACCTGCACGCAATACCCATCGTCATGATCACCTCCCGCACCGGAGAAAAACATCGCAAGCGAGCGCTGGATATGGGCGTTGACCGATATTTGGGTAAACCCTATCAGGAGCAGGATTTGCTAAATAGCATTCAGGAACTTTTAGCCAACCGGTCCCAATCTGAAACGAGCAGACCTTTGATGCAATCACCGGATCAGAGGCTACACTGATGGCCATTCATAAACTTAATATTTTAATTCTGGATTTAGTCAGCGGTATGCAGCTGGCTATTCCGGAAGTGATGCTGGCTGAAATAATAGAACAGGAACCTGTTTCTGGGCGTCTACCCGGGCAGGCGCCCTGGTTTCTTGGTTTTATGGCTTGGCGCGGATTGAAGATTCCCGTTGTGGATCCAGGCGGAAGACGCAGCACGACGATACCTGCTTTGACTACGATGCGACATTTTGTGGTAATTTTTGGCCTGGAACAATGGCCAGACCTAGCCTATTATGCGCTACCCTTGAGTGATGCCCCACATCGCTTGCGGCTGGGATCAGATGATATAAGTATAGATGAGGACTCATCCGTAGCAGATTATAAGGCGCTGGCTATGTATGCCAGTTTTTCTGGATATTCGGTGGGTATTCCCCAAATCTCATATTTTGAGAAACAAATTTATTCACAACTTGATCCAGGATCTAACCCTACGCCCTAATACCCGGTAAACTCAACCCCTACATACACCCCTTTGACTGAGTTAAAAACCCGGTGAGGAGTCCAATAGCCAAGGTACTTTCCCGGGCGATGATTAATCTTTCGTACAGCTTCGGCAAGGGTCTCGTCTGTCACCTTTCTAAAGTCACTCCCCTTGGGGAAATACTGACACAGTAAACTATGGATGTTTTCACCGGTTCCACATGGCCTGGTGCACAGGGATCAGCAAAGAGAATGGCAAACCATTTCATTCCAGCTCACAACTGCCGGGGGTGATGACGCCTAAGCAATGACTGATCTTGCGAAGGCTGAAGCCCACAGCATTTAAACAGGATATGACCAGTGTCCTGATAGCTAGATACAGGCAAGGACATGAGGGAATCTCCTGATGGTGACGTTGTCTTGCAACAACAAATCAACCTGATACGCTGCTTTTTTTCAACTGTTCAAATATCGGATTTGACAATAACCCCAGACGGCCTGCAGGCATGCCGCACAGGAAAGCGTAATTGATTAGACGCCGCATATCGCGATGTACTTGGAAACCCTATAGTTGCTATGTGCAATAGGTTACTCGAAAGTATCATGGTAAAATGCGCCGCCAGTCAACTTAGCGGAATCTAATGACATGTTCGGAAAATCCAAAATTCAAGATAGACCGAAGCCCCTTGAGCGAAAATTGGGAGTGTCAGAATTGGGTATTTTGGAGCTGAAGGAAAAACTAGCAAATAAAATATCTATATACATATTAAGGGTAAGAAACCTAAGGGATAAATTCAAAGACGGCACCGGGGGATTTCTACAAAGCTTAGTTCATCTTAGAAAAGGTGAATTGAGAGACACATTTACTCATAGGGATAGAGCAACAGCAGAGCTCTGTGCACACCTGACCCAATGAGTCGCCCCGACCGCCAGTCGATCTTCAGTGCAGCCCCACACCGAATGATGTTCTTCGCCGGAGCCGTCCAGATGATTGCCGTAATGCTGTTTTGGGGCACGGAACTGATCGGGCGCTATACTGCGTTGTGGGCACCGCCGCACACGAACGTGCCGGCCCCGTTCGCCCACCTGTTTCTGATGCTCTACGCGCTGTTCCCACTATTCTTCCTCGGTTTCCTGATGACCACGTATCCGAGCTGGATGAAGGGGAAACCAATTCCACGGCGCCGCTACGTGCGCAGCTTCATACTGCTCGTGGCAGGCCTAGTTCTGTTCTACGCGGGCCTGTTCGTCTCGCGCACACTGCTCGCCGCCGGCGTGGCAGTCTACCTCGCGGGCTGGGGCGTGGGCCTCTATGCACTGCTGCGTGTCTATATGGCGGCGCCTGCGCGTGACAAGTTCTATGAACGTCTGCTCAATACCGCCCTGGTGGCCGGCGCCGCTGGCATCGCAGCCTATGGGTTGTGGGTCATCACCGGCCACTACGGCTTCCTCGCATTCGCTGGTGACGCAGGTCTGTGGTGGTTCCTGGTCCCGGTGGTGGTGAGCGTAGCGCACCGCATGATCCCTTTTTTCAGTAGCGTGGTACTCAAACCCTACACAATTTTTCAGCCCCGCCCCGCCCTGCTGCTCATGCTCGCATGCAGTTTCGCCCATGGTGCCCTCGAGATGGCCGGCCTGCGGGCTTGGACGTGGCCGGCAGACTTGGTATTCCTGACCACAGCACTCATTCACACTTGGCGCTGGGGACTGTTGCAGAGCTTCAGCGTGCGCCTGCTCGCCATACTGCACGTGGGCTTTGCCTGGTGCTCAGTGGCGCTCGCCCTGTATGCGACCCAGAGCCTGGTGCTCTGGCGCACCGGGCACCTGATTCTTGGTTTCGCGCCGCTGCATGCGCTCGGTATCGGCTTCCTAACCAGTATGGTGGTGGCGATGGCCTCGCGCGTGAGCTTCGGGCACTCCGGTCGCGCACTGATCGCCGATGGGTTAACCTGGGTCTGCTTTTGGGGGATCGGCATAACGGCGTTGCTACGCATCGGTGCAGCGATTCCACCGATTGCACGCCTCGATGGGCTATCTTTGAACCTACTTGCCGCCGCAGCGTGGTTACTGTTTCTGGGGGCATGGGTCATGCACTACACACCGATGTACCTGCACCGCAGGATTGATGGTAAACCGGGTTGATTGACGAGTAACTGCGGCCAATCGGAGGGAAAGGTAATGGGATTATTCATCCTTGCACGCGTGATCCATGTACTAGGTGTGGTATTTTGGATTGGCGGTGTAGCCATGGTCACCACTGTATTACTGCCGGCAGTACGCCAGTTCAAGGATCCACGCGAACGGGTTGCGTTCTTCGAGGCAGTCGAGGCGCGCTTCGCCCGTCAGTCCCGCTGGAGTACGCTGATCACGGGCCTCAGTGGTCTGTATATGCTGTACGACCTGCACGGCTGGGCGTGGGTCCATCAGTGGTCGCATTGGTGGGTCGGCGCCATGATCCTGGTGTGGGCAATCTTCACATTGATGCTGTTCGTGCTCGAACCCCTGGTACTGCACCGGCTACTCCGGGCGCGCGCAGCGCGTGACCCGGACGGGACATTCATCTTCGTCCAATCCATGCATTGGGTACTGCTGCTCCTGAGTCTGATTGCCGTCGCCGGCGCAGTGGCCGGCAGTCACGGCTGGACCTTCTAGGGTGCGATAGACCATGCGCATGCTGCGCTGTCAGGTTCATCCACGTGAATATACTGAGAGTCGAATCATCCGATCAGGGTTCGACTCTCAGAATCAGTTTCAGCATACGGCGTAGTGGCTCAGCTGCTCCCCATAATAATTGATCCCCACAGGTAAAAGCAGCCAAATACTCCGGCCCCATGTTGAGCTTGCGTAACCGCCCCACCGAGATTCCCAGATGCCCACTAACCGCCGCCGGGGTCAGGTGGCGGTTAGTGGCTTCGGGTTCATTAGGAATGACTTGCGTCCAGACGTTAGCCTGCTGAATCAGCCCTTCAATTTCGGACAACTCTACATCCTGCTTTAATTTAAACATTAGCGCCTGGGAGTGGCAGCGCATACTACTGATTCGTACGCACAAGCCATCAATAGGAATAGTTTCTTCATATCCCAGGATCTTGTTGGTCTCCGCCTGCCCTTTCCATTCCTCACGGCTTTGTCCATTGGGCATGAGTTTGTCGATCCAGGGAATAAGGCTACCAGCAAGTGGCGCACCAAAGCACTGAGTCGGGAAATCCGAGGCGTGTAATGCCTGCGTAACCTTAGCATCGAGATCGAGAATTGCACTGGACGGGTCACACAAATCCTCGGCTACTATTGCATGCAAGGCACCCATCTGCAGCAATAATTCGCGCATATACCGGGCACCCGCACCACTTGCTGCCTGATAGGTTACGGCACTCATCCACTCCACCAAACCGGCCTGGAACAGCCCGCCAACCGCCATGAGCATGAGGCTAACCGTGCAATTGCCGCCAATCCAGGTGCGCCCACCAGCAGCCATACACGTTTCGATCAGTTCCCGGTTAATCGGGTCGAGTATGATAACGGCATCTTCTTCCATGCGCAGGGTGGACGCCGCATCAATCCAGTGTCCTTCCCAACCTATTTCCCGCAAACGGGGATAAATCGCACGAGTATAATCACCCCCTTGACAACTAATGAGAATATCCATACTGCTCAACGCGCCTATATTGCAGGCATCATTAAGTACTGCACTTATGGATTCCGGCGGCGGCGTACCGCCGACATTAGAAGTGCTGAAAAAATTTGGCTCAAACAAGGCAAAATCATTTTCTTCGCGCATGCGTTGCATTAGCACAGAGCCCACCATGCCGCGCCAACCGAGCAGGCCCACACGCAACTGCCGATTCATTCAATCGCTCCGAATCGGTTCTGCAAAGCGGCAACGATAGCATCACCCATTTCCCGAGTGCCAACCATCCGCGTATTCGCCGATGCGATATCCGCTGTGCGCAAACCCTGTTGCAGGACATCACCGACCGCCAGCTCGATCTTTTGAGCCATATCCTCTTCATTCAGGGAGTGACGCAATAGCATGGCTACCGAGAGGATAGTGGCCAACGGATTCGCAATATCCTGGCCGGCGATATCCGGTGCCGAGCCGTGGATCGGTTCGTAAAGCCCCTGCCCCTGTTCATTAAGAGAAGCGGAAGGCAACATGCCGATGGAGCCGGTCAACATGGCCGCTTCGTCGGAAAGGACATCACCGAACAGATTACCAGTCACAATGACGTCAAATTGCTTGGGCGCACGCACTAGCTGCATGGCCGCATTGTCCACATACATGTGGGATAGCTCGATTTCAGGATATTCACCACCCACCCGACTCACCACCTCACGCCAGAGTTCGGAGACCTCCAGCACGTTGGCCTTATCCACCGAACAGACACGCCTGTGGCGCTTCATCGCCGTATCAAAAGCTACCCGGGCGATGCGCTCGATTTCAGTTTCACGATAGACCAGAGTATTGAAACCTTCGCGCTCACCACCATCGATTGCGCGAATACCGCGTGGTTCGCCGAAATAGATACCACCGGTCAGCTCGCGCACGATCATGATATCCAGATCTTCCACCACCTCACGTCTAAGTGTCGAGGCATCCACCAACTCTGGATACAGGAGTGCCGGGCGCAGATTGGCGAACAGGCCAAGCGCCTTGCGAATACCCAGAAGACCGCGTTCGGGGCGCAGATCGCGCGGCAAGTTTTCATATTGTGGGCCACCAACCGCGCCTAGCAGAATTGCGTCGGCTTCCCGGGCTTTGGCGAGCGTCTCCCCAGGTAACGGATGCCCGGTGGCGTCATAACCTGCGCCACCGATAGGCGCCTCATCGATATCAATCCGCAACCCATAGCTCGTGCGTAGGATGTCGATCACCTTGCGAGCCTCAGCTATGATTTCCGGGCCGATACCATCCCCGGCCACCATCAGGATTTTCCGACTCACTCGCTCGCCTCCCTTAATACAACTTATGAGATTACTATTTGATAAAATACACTATCAGCAGATTTCTATAGTGGTGATCATCACGGTACTCAGTGCCGCCAGTATCCGAGGCGCACAAATCAGAGTAAAGCCCACACCTCAGCGCTACCGGATACCCGCCGGCACTATTCCACTCACCGTGAGAAGTCAGGCTGTGCCGTGGTGGTTCATTCCACTGCCGGAAACAGCCACGGCGCTTCTTGTCGGCGCCGTTGTTCGTAGGCGCGAACCTCATCCGTGTGCTGCAGAGTCAAGCTGATGTCGTCCAACCCCTCAAGCAGGCAACGCTTGCGAAATGGATCAATATTGAAGGCATAACTCACGCCAATCGGCGTGGTTACCGACTGCGCCTCAAGATTGATAGCCAATACATAAGTGGGTGCAGCCTTCACTTCCACGAATAATTCATCCACCACAGCCTCGTCGAGCACGATAGGCAGGAGTCCACTTTTGAAACTGTTGTTATAGAAAATATCGGCAAAGCTCGGCGCGATCACTGCGCGAATACCGTAGTCATCCAGTGCCCACACGGCATGCTCACGCGAAGAGCCACAGCCGAAGTTCTTGCGCGTCAGCAACACGGTCCCGCCTACATAGCGCGGATCATTCAGTACAAATTCTGGATTCAGCCGCCGGTGAGCGTTGTCCATTCCCGGCTCTCCTGGATCAAGGTAGCGCCAGCCATCAAACAGATTGTGGCCAAAACCGGTGCGCTTGATCGACTTGAGGTACTGCTTGGGAATAATAGCATCGGTATCGACATTGGTACGATTCAACGGAATCACTGTCCCCGTATGCTGTATAAATGCCTTCATACCCTATCCCTCATTGTGCAGTTTGCGAACATCGATAAAATGCCCGGCAATCGCCGCTGCTGCAGCCATAGCCGGGCTCACTAAATGGGTGCGCCCACGCGGACCCTGGCGGCCCTCAAAGTTACGATTTGAGGTCGAAGCACAACGCTCACCTGGTTCCAGCCGGTCAGCATTCATAGCCAAGCACATGGAACAACCCGGCTCGCGCCATTCAAATCCAGCCTCACGAAATAGTTTGTCCAGCCCTTCTTCTTCAGCCTGACGCTTGACCAGCCCGGAGCCTGGGACCACCATCGCGAGTTTTACATTGGACGCTACCTTGCGTCCCCTGGCGACTTCGGCGGCAGCACGCAAATCCTCGATCCGAGAATTAGTACAGGAACCGATGAATACCTTGTCGATAGTAATATCCGTCATTGGTATGCCTATCTGCAATCCCATGTATTCAAGGGCTCGGCGCATGCCTTCCGCCTTGACTGGATCGAGTTCGACAGCGGGATCCGGCACCCGTCCATCCACGGGTATCACCATTTCCGGTGAAGTTCCCCAGGTCACCTGCGGGCGAATACCCGTCACATCAATCACGACTTCCTGGTCGAATGCCGCATCGTCATCGCTGTGCAGCTCACGCCACGTAACGATCGCCCGTTCCCACTGCGCCCCCTTTGGTGCATAAGGTCGGCCTCTGAGATAATTGATGGTTGTGTCGTCGACTGCAATCAAACCCGCGCGTGCGCCCGCCTCAATCGTCATATTACATAAAGTCATACGTCCTTCCATTGACAGATCACGCACCACCGAGCCACTAAATTCGATCGCATAACCTGAGCCACCCGCAGTACCAATCTTGCCAATAATTGCCAGCACGATATCCTTGGCAGTGACACCAGGATTGGTTTCACCCTCCACACGTATCCGCATGTTGTATGATTTTTTCTGGATCAGGCATTGGGTGGCAAGCACGTGTTCGACCTCGGATGTGCCGATACCCTGCGCCAGAGCACCAAAAGCGCCATGAGTGGAGGTGTGGGAGTCGCCGCAAACCACCGTCATACCCGGTAGGGTCGCGCCCTGCTCTGGACCGATCACATGCACAATGCCCTGCCGCGGATCATTCATGTTAAATTCAGTGATGTGGTAAATGTGGCAATTCTCATCGAGAGTCTCCACCTGCTGACGGGATATCGGATCGTCAATTCCCTGCTCGCGATGAGTGGTCGGAACATTATGGTCAGGTACCGCCAGAATGGTATCCGTACGCCAGGGCTTACGTCCGGCGAGTCTGAGTCCTTCAAAGGCCTGTGGACTGGTCACTTCATGAATCAGATGGCGATCAATATAAAGCAAGGCCGTCCCCCCGGCTTCACTGCGCACTATATGTGCGTCCCACAATTTATCGTACAACGTCTTACCCGCCATTTCTTATACCTCCATAATTGATCCTAGCGCCACTTACCACTATGACTCAAATGGTGCGCTCATACTTATAGATTCCTATCCGGAATAGATCGAAACTCATGGGCCGGCCCACACTCCAGGCTTTTATCGCCGTCACTGGCGCCGACTTATCTTCCGACGCAGGGAAACGTCTGCACCTCACCCAACCGGCTATAAGTAAACGTGTTCATCAGCTCGAAAATGAACCAAACGCCCGGTTATTTGACTGCACCACCTGCTGCGTTCAGTTCACTGAAGCAGGCCGGACTCTGCTTCCCGGGACTCGGGGCATCCTGATCGAAATTAAACTGCACTGGTAAAGACCGATGCCAATGACCTCCATTTCCAACGTACTCTGGGATTCGTACAGCACAAGAATCAGACCCTATCGATGCGGCCAAGGCCCTGACAGCTATCGCCCGGAAAGAAAACAGCGGCTAAATGGATACCTTAAACGGGAACGTCCAGGAGCACATACACTTGGGGATACCGTACTTCTTGCAGATACGGAACTCTATCGACTCAACTAAAAATCTGGGTTGCCTGCCGCTGCACTGCTTCAATAAAAGCCGCTAGATAGGCGCGATCCGCTTCTCCTGCCCGAGTCGCCAAGTATAGCGTAGCATATAAACCCGATACTCCGAGTGGCCGCGCGGCAATTAGGCCAGCCTTAAGTGCTGTGGCTAGAGCCCAGGCCGGCAGGGCGCTGACACCACGCCCGCTCTTGACCAATTCCAAAATCATCAGGGTTAATTCGCTTGTTCGCCAAGCCTGCGGCCGCACACCTGCGGGTTTAAGAAAATAACGAAAAATATCCAGCCGCTCCGGTTTAACCGGATAAGTGATCACAGTTTCCATGGCAAGATCCTGCGGAAGGATAAAAGGCTTGTCAGCCAGCGGATGCCTGAAAGGTAAAGCCAGGAGGATTTCAAAGCGCGCGAAAGGTATCCAGGTTAGCTTCGATTCCAGAACAGGATCGGAGGTAATAACCAGATCCACCCGACCTTCTCGCAGGGCGTCTAATGCCTGGAAACTTACACTGCCGGGGAGATCGAGTTCAACTTCAGGCCAATCCTGCCGATAGGAATCCATGACCGGTAACAACCATTCATAACAGCTATGGCATTCGATGACTACATGCAAACGGCCTCCGCGGCCCTTGGCCTGGTGACGTAATTCACGTTCGACTTGCTCGATTTCCGGCAAAATCCGGCTAGCCAGTTGCATCAAACGCTCGCCCGCGGCAGTCAGGCGCAAAGGGCGACTCTTGCGCTCGAACAGAGGTAAATTAAAATAATGTTCGATCACCTTGATCTGATGGGACAACGCGGATTGAGTGAGATGCAATCGTTCGGCCGCTCCGGTAAGCGATCCCGTTTCCCGGAGGTATTGCAAAGTGCGTAGATGTTTTATTTCTATCATGAAATATTTTCAATATAAAATGAAAAATCATAGATTGTTTTCAACCTTATTTTGTGGCCATACTGTTGCTCACCGCAATTCATTAAGGGTTTGACATGACCACTATACATACACTCGGATTTCCCCGTATTGGTGCCGCAAGGGAGTTGAAATGGGCGCTAGAAGCCTACTGGAAAGGCGAGAATAATGCATCCCAACTGCTGGCCACTGCCCACGAATTGCGTACCCGTCATTGGGACATCCAGTCTCGTGCGGGGCTTGATTATGTCACGGTAGGCGATTTTTCCCTCTATGACCACGTCCTTGACCACAGCCTGCTCTTTGGTGCCATACCGGAGCGCTTTGCAGACTCCACCACCGGACTGGATAGGTATTTCCGCATGGCGCGGGGCCGTGCTCCCACGGGAAAACCTGCCTCAGCCTGTGATATGACAAAATGGTTTGATACCAATTATCACTACATCATACCGGAACTACACAAGGATCAGACATTCCGCCTGGCCCCGGATCTCTTGCTAGAACAGATTACCGAGGCTCAAACCGCAGGCTATCGTCCCAAACCAGTCCTGCTCGGCCCACTTAGTTGGTTATGGCTTGGCAAGATTCAGGGCGCGAATTTCGATCGGCTCGAACTGCTGGATTCCTTATTGCCACGCTATAGCGAACTTCTCACCCAATTCAAGGATGCCGGGATTGAATGGGTGCAAATGGATGAGCCCATCCTGGTTCTTGATTTACCAGCCTCCTGGCGCCAGGCTTTCGAATCTGCCTACACTCAGCTTGCCCATGCTCGCCCTCGCCTGCTACTGGCCACCTACTTCGGAAAACTGGGTGACAATCTGCAAACTACCTGCCAATTACCGATTGATGGGCTGCATATTGATGCTGTCCGTGCACTGGGTGAACTGAATGTAGTCGATGACTGGTTGCCGAGCGATAAGGCACTTTCCGTCGGCATTATTGATGGCCGCAACATCTGGCGTACGGATTTGCAGGCCACCCTGGCACACTTGCAGCCATTGACCCAACGCAGGGAAAACCTATGGCTAGCACCTTCCTGCTCGCTCTTGCACGTTCCTATCGACCTCGAACGGGAGCCTTCGCTTGGCCCTCACCTGCATCAGTGGATCGCCGGCGCCGTACAAAAACTGGGCGAATTGAGCGTCTTGCGATGCGCCCTGGATGAAGGAGCGGAAGCGGTACAATCCATCCTTGCAAGTAACCACCAAGCGCTCACCGAGCGCGCCAGCGCAACCCATGTTCATCGCCCAGAAGTCGCTCAACGGCTGTCCACCCTTGAACCCGCTCTGTTCAACCGAACCAGCTCTTACCCACAGCGGGCCGAAGTC
The DNA here is from genome assembly GCA_964620825.1 of uncultured Ectothiorhodospiraceae bacterium. Lineage (GTDB taxonomy): Bacteria > Pseudomonadota > Gammaproteobacteria > DSM-5130 > Acidihalobacteraceae > Acidihalobacter_A. The sequence goes on along the minus strand of CAZUKD010000009.1, from coordinate 22,135 downwards.
CAACGGGAACGCTTTCAATTACCTTTGCTACCAACCACAACCATTGGATCCTTCCCGCAGACCGCAGAGTTACGAACTCTGCGGCGTGATTTTCGCGCCGACCGTATCAGTAGGGAAACTTATGATGATGGTATTCATGCCCATATTCAGCATTGCATCACAGTGCAGGAAAAGTGTGGCCTGGATGTTTTGGTGCATGGTGAAGCCGAGCGTAATGATATGGTCGAGTATTTCGGCGAACAACTAGAAGGTTTTGCCTTCACCCGGTATGGCTGGGTGCAATCCTATGGTTCACGCTGTGTCAAACCACCCATCCTCTACGGTGACGTGATTCGCAATCGGCCAATGACCCTTGACTGGATCACCTATGCCCAATCGCTCACCCGGCGACCGGTCAAGGGTATGCTGACCGGGCCGGTCACTCTGCTCCAATGGTCGTTTGTACGTGACGATCAACCCCGGAGCACGACCTGTCAACAACTCGCACTAGTGCTGCGTGACGAAGCCGCGGATCTCGAACGTGCCGATATCGGCATCATCCAGATCGATGAGCCCGCCCTGCGCGAGGGTTTACCGCTGCGCCGCAACGAGTGGCCCGCGTATCTTGACTGGGCGGTAAAAAGCTTTCGCCTGGCATCAAGTGGGGTCAAAGATGAAACTCAGATACATACTCACATGTGCTATTCGGACTTCAACGACATCATCGAGTCGATCGCCGCGCTCGATGCCGATGTCATCACCATCGAGGCGACACGCTCTGACATGGGCCTGCTGGATGCCTTTGCCCATTTCGAATACCCCAACGAAATCGGTCCCGGCGTATGGGATATCCACTCTCCCAATGTTCCCACCACTGAAGACATGGTCAAGCTACTACGCGCTGCCATGCAACGCATCCCGTCTAAACGGCTGTGGGTCAATCCCGACTGTGGCCTGAAAACCCGTGACTGGCCGGAGGTCGAATCGGGCCTCACCAATCTGATCGAAGCGGCCCGGCGTTTGCGGAAAGAGCTCACCTCCCCTGAAGACAACGCAACGACCTGATCTACACGCCGCAACGGTTCTGGGCAAAACCTTAGCTGAGGTAGTCGGGGATGGCACCAGTACCGATACAGACAATACCCTGAAAGCCAGGCGCAGGGTATTGTCTAGTCGCCAAATCGCCCCGGTAACAAGAATCGTAAAGTCTGGGCATATTAACACTGGATAATTTCTCCGCCTTCGTCAACTGGATACTAGATCGTATCTGAAAAATTCTGCCAGGATCAGGCTGCTCTGGTTGGAGTTTCAGGTAGGCCAAAGTAGGCTACTACTCCACCAGCGGCGGCTAGCGCCGCGCCCATAAGAAATGCAGCGCCCGGAAACAGGGCGCTCCAGACATAGCCACTCGCGAGTGCGCCCAATGCCCCACCGGCCCCAAAACTGACGCTAGCATACAATGCTTGACCACGCCCCTGTAAGTGGCCAGGGAAATACCGGTAAATCAGATAAATAGCGGCCACATGATAAACACCATAACTGGCCGCATGGAGAGTCTGACTAAAAATCAGGACCGGAAGGTCGGTGACGAACAAGGCGAGCAGCAACCAGCGCACAACAGTGGCAGCAAGCGCAAAGATAAGCAGCTTGCGGGCTCCGAAACGTGGCAACCAGTGTGGCATGAAGAGGAAGATAAAAATTTCAGCCAGCACACCCAGTGCCCAGAGTTCCCCGGTTAACGCTGAGGAATACCCGTGTTCTTGCAAAAATAGGGTAAAAAAAGCGTAATAGGGACCGTGGCTGGCCTGAATGAGCAGACAGGTCGCCAACAAGGCAAGCACACCCGGTTGGCGCAGAGCACGCCACAAGGAAACCCCATGTTGGACCAGATAAACTGCTACCCGCTCTTCAGCCGGCACAAATAGGCTCATGATCCATAACCCCGTGAACAGTCCACCCAATACAGGCAGTAGCCAATCAATAGAAAGCCGCCCAAAGACATAACCCAATCCAGTCACACTGAGGATGAAGCCAATAGACCCCCACAATCGAATCCAGCTATAGCGGTGATCATTTTCCTTCAGGTAAACCAGAGTGACTACCTCAAATTGCGGTAGAATTGCATTCCAGAAAAAACTGAAACCGAGAATAACCAGGCCCAGCCATAGGGTACCGTGCGCAAAGAATATGCCAGCGAAAATGGCAGCAGCCAAGCCTGCTCCCAGGCGAATAACCCGTATTCTTTGCCCACTGTGATCGGCCAGCCACCCCCAGAGAAATGGGGCAATAATCTTGGTGGCCATCGGCAAAGCCATAAGGGCGCCAATGGCGACAGGCGTATAGCCAAGCTGGTGGAGATAGAGACTCCAGTAGGGAATAAAAGCGCCGGTAATGGCAAAATAAAGCAGATAGAAACCCGATAAGCGCCAATAGGGAACAGTTGGATGGTCCCCTACAGTTAGCGCCATCTCAAATCCAATCCGAACCGGGTTCCCCGCTCATCCACCAACTTTTCCAGGCACCAATAACCGTTATTCTGTACCGCAAGATAACGATGTAAAATGGGTAACAAGGTACCCAGATTTTCTTCCAGCCGCCAGGGTGGATTGACGATTAGCATCCCACCTCCATATAACCCGTGCTTCGCATCCGGCTCATCAATACTCAATTCGGCGATCAGTATGTCGGGGATACCTGAACAGGCTATTTCGTCCAGCCAACTCCGGATCGGTTTATGGGGGAGCAGAGGATACCAAATAGCCACAATCCCCTGTCGGAAGCGCTGATGAATCAGGTGCAAGCCTTGTCTAATCTGACTGAATTCATCCTGGTTCTCGTAACTGGGGTCAATGAATACCAGTCCGCGCCCGGTACACGGGGGAAGATGGGCCCGCAAGGCGTGATAGCCGTCACCCCGAACAATAGATGTCCGTCGCCAAGGCTTGAGATTGCGCACCAGTGCTATCTGGGTCTGAGGATGGCCTTCGACAGCTAGAAAGGAATCAAGATCGCGCAGCTGGCGGGCAATTAAGCATGGTGAGCCTGGATACCGGCATAGCCGACCTACCGGATTTTCCATCTCGACTGCGGTCAGCCAGGTATCGATCATCGGGTGCAGGCCGATTTGGCCCCACAATCTGACGATGCCGGTTTCGAATTCGCGTAAATGCCGGGCTTTTGGGCTATACAAATCATACAGACCTTCCCCGGCATGCGTATCCAGCACAAAAAACGGGTTCTCCTTGCGCTTTAATGCCTCCAGCAACGCAATTAAAACAATATGTTTGAATACGTCGGCGTGATTGCCGGCATGAAATGCATGCAGATAGGAAAACATGTGTCCTTCAGTCGGAGACCTGTCCCGGAATATCGGGAAGCTCCGTACACACATCAGCGTTCTGGGCGCGCTGACGCAGCATATGATCCATCAGCACGATAGCCAGCATGGCTTCCGCGATCGGTGTGGCGCGAATGCCGACACAGGGATCGTGTCGGCCATGAGTGACGACCTCCACCGACTCGCCACGCAGATTCACGGTGCGCGCTGGCAATCTGAGGCTGGAAGTCGGCTTGAGTGCCAGACTCACACGGATCGACTGGCCCGTGGAGATGCCGCCAAGCACTCCACCAGCATGATTGCTGAGAAACCCTGCCGGGGTCATTTCATCCCGATGTTCACTGCCCTTCTGTTCGATGCTGGCAAAGCCGGCGCCGATCTCTACGCCCTTGACTGCATTGATGCTCATCATTGCGTGGGCGATATCGGCATCCAGACGATCGAACACCGGCTCACCCAGACCGGGTGACACACCTTCAGCGACTACATTCACCCGCGCTCCAATTGAATCGCCGGTTTTGCGCAAGGCATCCATATAGGCCTTCAGCTCGGGGACTTTATCCCTGTCCGGAAAAAAGAAAGGATTGGCTTCCACGGCGTCCCAATCGAAACACGCAGGCTTGAGTGGGCCGAGCTGGGCGAGATAACCGCGAATCCGTACACCGAGCTTCCCGGCCAGATATTTCTTTGCGATAGCGCCGGCTGCTACACGCGTGGCCGTCTCGCGCGCCGAGGACCGCCCGCCGCCACGATAGTCGCGCAAGCCGTATTTTTTATAATAGGTATAGTCGGCATGCCCCGGACGAAAACGGTCCATGATGTTGCCATAATCTTTCGAGCGCTGATCGATATTCTCAATCAGCAAGGTGATCGGTGTACCGGTAGTACGCCCTTCGAATACTCCAGAAAGAATGCGCACCTGATCCGGTTCCTGTCGCTGGGTGGTATAGCGGGTTTTTCCCGGCCGGCGGCGCTCCAGATCAGGCTGCAGATCAGCATTATCCAAATCCAGGCCCGGGGGACACCCATCAATAACGCACCCGATAGCCGGGCCATGGCTTTCCCCAAAGGTAGTGACTGCAAACAACTTACCAATCGTATTTCCCGACATACAAACCTCGTTTTATGGGCCAAATTTTGCTACTTAGCCGACAGTAGCCAGTTAAAGCGACATCATCTTAGCTTCTCAGGTCGTCATGAGAATCGATTCGTCCTGTTGCAGAAGTGCTTCGTCCACCCAGCGCCCCTGGCCCGACAGATGCAGTCGACGGCGATGGAAGGCCAGCAAAGTACTGCGGTGACCGACACTGATAATTGCGCTATCCGCTAATACCTCGTCAAGTAAGGTATACATTCTGAATTCGAGACTCTCATCCAATGCCGAGGTTGCCTCATCCAGAAACACATAATCGGGTAACTGCAAGAGCACACGGGCAAGGGCTAAGAGCTGCTGCTCACCTAATGATAATACCTGCGTCCAGGGCTCCACCTGCCCCAGATCAGGACTGAGTGCGTCCAGCCCAACCCGGCTTAGCACTTCAAACAGCCGCACATCCGGCGTCGATGGGCTCCCGAAAGGATACAACAGGGCGTCCCGCAAACTACCGAGTGGCAGGTAAGGTCGCTGAGGTAGAAACAGTATACGGTCCGCAAGGGGCATCTCTATACGTCCTTCACCAAAGGGCCACAAACCGGCAATAGCTCGTAGCAAGGTACTCTTGCCAACCCCTGATTGCCCGGTAATCAATACACGATCTCCCCGAGAGACCTCGAAATCGAGGTTCCGCACGATGATCCCGCCCTTGGGCAAGGTCAACGTCAATTGCTCGATACGTAAACACTTGCCGACAATACGTTCAATCTTTTGTGCAGTGCGTTGCATCTCCTCAATCTCATCTATATGGCCCAGAAAGCCACGCAAACGATCTACAACTGCATGCCAGTTGGCCAAACTGTCATAACTTTGAGCCAGGTAGGCAAAAGAGTTCTGCACGTTGCCAAAAGCGGAGCTAATCTGCATCAGAAACCCCAATGGCACGGCTTTGGCGAAATAAGTCGAGGCCGTGGCCAGAAAAGGCAAAATGATCACGACCTGAGCGAAATAGCTGCTAAACCAACTGAAGCGCTTCTGGCGGAGGATGAGGCGATAATAATTCCCGTAAACATAATCGAATCGGCGATCGAAATTGGCCCTCTCCTTAGTCTCACCACTGTATAGAGCCACGGCCTCACTATTTTCGCGTAGACGCATCAAGCTAAAACGAAAATCAGCCTGTAGACGCTGTTGATTATAATTAAGATGAATCAGGGGATTCCCTACTTTGGCCGCTACCCAAGTCCAGGTAACGGCATAAATGAGCGCAACCCAGACCAAAAACCCGGGTACATGATGTTCAGTACCATCCACCCAGGGCACGACCACCTTTGCTGATAACACCCACAGCAAACCGATGAAAGCCACCAGATTAGTGACTGAACTCAACAGGCCGGTAAACAAACTGCTGGTCAGCTGGGCAAAAGCCAACAAATCATCGGCAATGCGTTGATCTGGATTGTCCTGCCCACGTTGGAATACCTCCATATGGTAGTAGGTGCGTGCACTTAGGTATCGAGACAGGAAACTTCCGGTCAGCCAGCGCCGCCAGCGCAGGTCGAGCAGTTGGGTCAGATAGGTCTGATAGACATTCAAGGCAATCGCCATGAATGCGAGAATGGCAAACACCCCCATCAAGCGCCAAAACTCCCCACTATCATAATTCTGCAAGGCATTATAAAAGCTGTTATACCAGTTAGTGATGCGTAGATTGATATACACCAGGCCCAGGGTGGTCACCACCATCAACAGCAACAGTCCACGTGCGACCCAGCGCTCATCGGAATGAATAAAGTAAGGCTTGACAAGGTGCCAGGCATCACGAAAGAAAGCGCGGTTAAAGCGCTGGTGTGCAGTGATTCCGGCTTTAGCGTCAAACTGGCTCATGGTGCATCATCTTCGATAGATCATCCCACGGTTCTATATCCATTAGATAAGGGTATCAAATCGCCAGCAGCTCCATGGTTTTGGAATTTTGGCGATACCCTTATATCCATCCTATATTCGCCCATTGATGATGGCATGACCGGCCATGCCGAAGTGAGCAAAAATCTGTGCTAAAAAATAAATGTAACAGCAGATATCTCTTCCATAACCCATAAGCCCAACAATTGGGGTATCACGCTAACGTGAGATAAGCCGTAAGCTACTTCGAAGTTTGGGGTCATCGGAAAATGGTCATTATACTCAAGGCACAAGAGCTCCCGACATGGCACGCCCAGCGGAAACATGATGAATTTGACGGAACCTCTGGAACCCTGACTCCCAACGTATCAGCTTCCAGGCGGCACTCCCGACTCTGTCTGGACTCTTGCGGTTTTCAGTAATTGAACGCAAGATATGCCCTTCACTTACACAAACCGTACACTATTTTTAATGATCAATTCCAACTCACGGAAACTGGACCCCAGGTTTCGCCATAGTTCACTGTTTACCAGCCTTGATAGTGATCAACTGCACACTATCCTGCCATATCTCAAGAAAGATCACTGGAATAAGGGGCAACAGGCCATGGCTGATGCTGCCAATGGCAAATATTTTTATGTCCTGCTTCAGGGGCGGATTAAGGTGGGCGCATAAAATCCCATAACCGGCCGCTGGCTCACCTTGTTCACCCTCAATCCGGGAGACGGCCATAGTCTAACCAACCTACTCGATGGCAAACCCCATCATCTACTCACCGAAACCCTGACCGATAGCGTCGCCGTAGGTGCCCCGACTTCGCAATGGCAATCCTGGCTGGAGCAATACCCCGCATTACGCCAGGCCGCCATGCGGATGGCGGCAAAACAGTTACGTGATCTGGCCCTGTATGAAACCTCGGCACGATTGGCACACATGCTACTGCACGAATTCCACGCAAACGACGCTATCGATGGCACCGTTTTCAAAGACATGGTGCATGAAGATATTGCCGAACTGATCGGCAGTGTGCGCGTGGTAGTCAATCGCCTACTCAATCATTTCAAACACGAAGGTATTATCGAAACCGAGGCTGGCAAAATCCGGATTGCCGATCTGGACCGGCTACGACTCAAAACCGAGCGTGACCTTCTGGGCCTGAATGCTATACATCTCCACCAAACCTAAACCATCAGATTGACAGCCCGGAAAAGCCGTGTACGACCCATTCACAAGACGAAGCTAGCCTAGCCGACCGGGGAAATAATCACCCAGCACGGTACTGGAGCCCACCGAAGCATCACTCGGCGTACGATGCAGCCCTGGATTATAAATACTGCCCTCTGGTTCGCAGTTTTTTACCACGTACCCCGGCTATCACCACCACAGCGAAACCCTAACGTTCGTATCCATGGCATCCCAGTGTATAGGGTCATTCCTCTTCGTACTTCCCGGAGACTCTGTCGGCTAAAAGTATTTCATTTACCCGTCTTGTAAACTCCGACTCAATCCTCTGATGTAACTCTCGTTACTGACGTCTGCTGCATGAAGTGGCAATCTGCGTTAGCTCCAGGCAGCTTAAATTATGTTTTATTGATCCCGATTAATTCGAGTGCTATAAACATCAGGCAGTATAAGATTCGTCGGAACTTAGGTCCTGTAAACCCCGGCCATTCGACCAGAAAGGGAATGAACCATGTCTAAAAAAATCAAGCTCGCCCCCTTGTCTCCCACACCAATAAAAAAGGATTACCAACGAGAGCTACTATCTCTACAGATCGAGCTGGTCAAACTACAGAAACAGCTCATTGCTCACGATGAACGCATTCTGGTTATCCTTGAAGGGCGTGACAGTAGCGGTAAGGATAGCTCCATCAAGCGTATCACCGAACATCTCTCACCGCGCGAGACGCGAGTGGTAGCACTAGGTAAGTCATCTAACCGCGAATGTACCGAATGGTATTTCCAGCGCTATGTGCCGCATCTACCCGCCGCCCAAGAGCTGGTGCTGTTCAATCGCAGTTGGTATAACCGCGCCGGAGTTGAAAAAGTGATGGGGTTCTGCACCGAAAAAGAATGCGAAGCCTTTCTAGAGACCGTGCCGGCCTTCGAGGAAATGCTGGTCCGCGACGGCATCCACCTGTTCAAGTATTACCTCGATATCAGCAAGCATAAACAGAAAAAGCGCCTGGAATCCCGGCGCAAGAATCCGCTCAAACAATGGAAGATGAGTCCAATAGACGCTCAGGCCCAAAAATACTGGCATGATTATAGTGTTGCCCGCAATGAAATGTTTGCCCGCACCCACTCACCGCTGGCACCTTGGATCGTGGTACGCGCCGACGACAAGAAGCTAACACGGCTCAACCTCATCAAGCATCTGCTTACGCAACTGGACTATGTCGACAAGCATCACAGTCTGATATTACCCAATCCAAAGATCATATTCGAATACAACGAAACCTATCTCGGCAACGGCATGATCACCTCTTGACCTTTTCCCAAGGAGCATCGCCATGGCTCAAAGTATCGACAATAAAATAGCTGAAAAAAAATCTATCGACGAAGTCTTCAAGGCCCTGGACAGCACACCGAAAGGCCTGAGTACGAGCGAGGCACAAAAACGCCTGCAGCAATTCGGGCATAATGCGCTGGAAGAGAAGCAATCTAGCCTGTTACAACGGGTTTCGCAGTATTTCTGGGGGCCGATCCCGTGGATGATCGAGATCGCTGCAATTCTTTCCGCCGTCAATAGTGACTGGAAAAGCTTCGGCGTTATCTTCGCCATGTTGGCCATCAATGGTGGCATCGGTTTCTGGGAGGAAAAAGGTGCCCAGGATGCACTGGCCGCGCTGAGAAGTCAGCTCGCGCTCAGGGCGCGTGTACTACGGGATAGCCAGTGGAAAGAAATCGATGCCGCCCTATTGGTACCAGGCGACATCGTGCGCCTACGTCTGGGTGATATCCTGCCTGCCGATGTCAAGCTGACCGAAGGCGATTACCTCTCCGTGGATCAGTCGGCGCTCACCGGCGAGTCTCTCCCGGTCAACAAGAAAGCCGGTGGCGTAGCCTATTCAGGATCGATCGCCAAACAAGGCGAAATGGTGGCCGTCGTCATCACCACCGGTGGCAGCACCTTCTTCGGTCGCACCGCCAAGCTGGTTGAAGAGGCTGCACCGGTTTCGCACTTTCAGAAAGCAGTGCTGGCGATTGGAAATTTTCTGATCTTCCTGGCCATTGTTCTATCCATCATTCTCATCGCGGTGGAAATCTTCCGCGGGCTGTCTTTCTTGCAGTTAATCGCATTCGTCCTCGTCGTAGTCGTGGCCTCCATACCGGTCGCCATGCCGGCTGTGCTGTCGGTAACCATGGCTATGGGTGCGCTTGCGCTCTCGAAAATGAAAGCAATCGTGTCCAAACTGACCTCTATCGAAGAAATGGCCGGGGTTGATATTCTGTGCTCGGACAAGACCGGCACACTGACGCAAAACAAGCTCACCCTGGGCGATCCTGCTCTATTTGCCGCTAAGGATGCCCAGGAACCGATCCTGGCCGCGTCACTTGCCTCCAGGGCTGAAGATGCTGACGCCATCGACACCGCCGTGTTAAACGGCCTACAGAACCAAGATAAACAGCTCCGAGGGTTTCGGCAACTCAAATTCACCCCTTTCGATCCGGTATCCAAACGCACCGAAGCCACTATCCAGACTCAGGATGGCAAGCAGTTTCGAGTCACCAAAGGCGCTCCACAAGTAATCATGGATATGGCTAAACTGACCGGTGCCGATCGCGACAAGGCTGCCAAGGTTATCGAAGAGACCGCCGTCAAGGGCTTCCGCACATTAGGTGTCGCTCGCTCCGAGGACAACGGCAAGAGCTGGATATTCCTCGGCATCCTGCCGCTGTTCGATCCACCCCGAGAGGACTCCAAGGCAACCATCGAGGCTGCCCGCGCCCACGGTATCGAGGTCAAGATGGTCACCGGTGACCACCAAGCGATTGCTCGGGAAATTGCCGGGAAACTGGGGATGGGCACCAATATCTTTGCTGTTGACGAACGCCTGTCAAAAATCGCTGAAGGTGGACATGCACCACCTGATCTGGCGGCAAGCATCGAAAAGGCTGATGGATTCGCTCAGGTCTTTCCAGAACACAAATACGCTATCGTGAAGGTCTTGCAGGAACGCGGCCATCTGGTCGCGATGACCGGTGACGGCGTAAACGATGCCCCGGCACTCAAACAAGCCGATGTCGGAATCTCGGTATCCGGCGCCACCGATGCCGCCCGCAGTGCCGCTGCACTTATTTTGACTGCACCGGGACTGGGCGTAATCATCAGCGCTGTGGAAGAAGCACGGCGCATCTTCGAACGCATGATGACTTACATCGTTTACCGTATTGCGATGACGCTCGACATTCTATTCTTTGTCGTCATCGCCATGCTCATATTCAACAGTTATCCGCTGACCGCAATCATGGTTGTACTGCTCTCCTTGCTTGATGATATCCCTATCATGACCATTGCCTGGGACAACACGCTTGTTCAACCCAAACCAGTCCATTGGGAAATGGAGCGCGTACTTTCACTGTCATCGGCCATGGGTGCGCTCGCCTTCGGCGGCACCTTCGTGCTCTATCTGGTTGCCCGCTTTACTTTCCATTTACCACTCAACGAAGTGCAAACAGTGATGTTCTTGCAGCTCATTGCCGGTGGCCACCTGATGTTATTTCTGACCCGGGTGCGCGGCCCTTTCTGGCGCCCACCCTTCCCGGCCAAACCCTTGTTGCTGGCTATTCTGGGTACTCAGTTGGTAGGAGTGGCCATGGCAGGATTCGGCTGGCTGATGCAACCGATCTCCTGGGAAATCATCGGGCTGGTCTGGCTTTACAACCTGATCTGGATGATCGTGACGGATTTTTCAAAACTTGGTATCCATCGCTTGATGGACGCTCGCGCCGTGCATCAAAGCCGCTTCCTGCGCACCGTCAATGCCTCCCTGCAACCGGCGACGGCCCAGCTGCATCAAGAATCCACCCGCTTGCGGGAATTCCTCCACAAGAGAATCAAACAGACGGGTAGCTATATGCACCGCTCGGGTAAATGAAAAGTGGTTTTCCATACCCTACCAATAACTATCTTGAGGATCAAAGCATATGGATTCCGACACTTCTCCAAATATCCAAGGCCCCATCAGGAACTTGATTCACGGTCATGCCCTGCTGGGTTGGATCGGGGAATCTTTGACTTGCGGCAAAGTGATTTCACTGGCCCATAGTTTTGGAGATCTGGCCTCACCTGAGGGTGACGGCCTGTTCGTGATTGGTCATGACATTCGTTCCAGCTCCTCTTCGCTCGCCGAGTCAGCAAGCCTGGGCTTGCGCAGCGGCGGACACCATGTTACCCACTTGGGCACCTGCACCAAACCCTTACTGGAATGGTATATCGAACACATCCATGCGCACGGCGGACTATACATTGGCGGTGATTGCAAGCCGGCTGACTGGAATGGCCTATGGGCTTACCTCTCCGGGGGTCGCCCGTTGATGGGGGGAACCTGGCTCGAAACGCTCATCGACTATGATCTGAACCACTTATTCAGCCATCCCTGCAACGGCTATATCAACTATGAACATCCCATGCAGGCCTTCGCTGCTTCCCTGCGTCAGCGTTTTCATCCAAAATCCTATATGAAAGTCTGCCTTGATGCCGGTAACGGCCTGGCCGGGGAAGAATTCGAGGCGGTGTTTGCACATTACCGACAGATACGGATCAGCCGCATCGCCTTCCATCCCGATCCCAATTTTCCGGTTCGCGGGCCAGATCCCTATTCGTCTGGCGCATTAACCGGCCTACTGCATTGCGTTCAGCGCAATGGTGCGCATCTCGGAGCATCTCTGAATGCAGATGGCGACACCTTGGCTGTGATCGATGAACGGGGTCAACCCGTTCCTGCCGATATCATCGGTACTCTGCTGGCCTTGTATCTGGCGGCCGGGCGACCGCAGCTGCTCATTCTTTATGGGCACGAAGTGCGTACTTCGTTGCGGGAAGTGCTAGAGCGATCCGGTATTCAACTCACCTGATGGCTACCGATCCAGCCACGGCCCATGACGCGCTCAGAGACATGCGCGCTCTGCTATATTTCGATCGACAGGGTCATTATGTTTTCGGTAATCGGCCCGGAACCGGAAACGCCATGCTGGCACTACTCGAACTCATCAATCTCCTGAGCGAAAGTGGTTCACCTTTCTCGACCCGTATCGCTTCTCTCAATCCCGGATTCGCTGACGGATCATGAATTGACTCCACCCTTGCGTCCAACGATCGCTTCCCACGAGATTTGGTGCTATCGCCGCGGCTTTCTTGGTCCAAACCTATGGGGGTACATCTGTCAGACTTCAATTCGAATGAATATGTCAGTCTGATCGGCAGTACTGATTTCGAATCACGTGAAGACAATCCAATGATCGGCTAATTTCTGTTCCGATAGCACCACCGAATTTGCCTGTTCCATTCCAGGGGGCGCCAGTACAAATTCTCATCGATGAGCACCAGGGAAGGAGAACTATTCGGTAATAGGCTTCTTGTACATACCGCCTATATACTATCAATGACTTCCTGGCCCATGCCGATTATGATAAATTATTGGCTCGTTACCAGGCCATCCAACGACTGCGAACTCCGCCAAGGAGATGGTCATGAAGCACTTTACAATCAGCCTGAACAGTATTAGTACACGAATTCTGGTACCAAAATAGGCTAAAATAGCCAGGATATGAACCGAATGCGCCTACTGATCAGCGGACTGGTCACCGGGCTCGGTGGCGGCCTGGCCAGCTTGGGTGGCGGCACGCTACTGATTCCTCTGCTCACCAGCTGGGTAGGCATGGACCAACTCGAAGCCCGCGGCACAGCCATGGGCGCGGCTATTTTTTCCGCCACAATAGGCTCGCTGCTGTATGGACTGCATGGCAGTGTAGACTGGCGGACCCTGTGGCTGACCGGGATTCCGGCGATGATTGTGGCACCGCTTGCCGCTCGCTTCTCAGACCATTGGTCGCAGAGACTACTGCGACGCCTGTTTGGCGTGGTCGTTCTGTGTGGTGCGGTGGTACTAATCTTTAAGGATGGATCCTATACCGACTTCGCCGCTGGCTGGCCGGTGCTCTGGCTGATTCTGGTAGGTATTATTGCAGGCTTGGTGGCCGGCGTGGTCGGTGTGAGCGGCGGGCCGGTACTGGCGCCCCTGTTCGTATTCGGCTTGGGTGTTTCCCAGGCGCTCGCCCAAGGCTCTTCTCTTCTTGCCAGAATACCGCAGATTTTTAGTAGTGTGTGGGAGAATCATCGTGAAGGTAACGTACGCTGGCGCACCTTGCCTTATCTAGGCGCCGGGATGATCGCCGGCACTATGGGTGGTAGCCTGCTTGCACTGCATCTCCCGGACCGGAAACTACGCTGGATTTTCGCCGCTCTACTGTTTCTGCTCGGCCTTTATCAAATATTCGGACCCATCCACCCTTCATCCGCAAAACTACTCGAGAAACCTCGGTCAGGAGATCGTTCATGAGTAGGTTTCAACATATGTCGAAGTGGGAACCGAGCGGGTCAAGGTACCTGAAGGTCATCTTGCCAACCACATCATCGCTGCAGTTCAAAACTGGCTGGCCCCACAAAGCAACCCCAAAATAGCTGAAAACATCACATGCATACCTACCTGACCCAAACCAGCTCCTCGTCCCCTAACTATCAGCGGCGGGTTTGCCCCGGTTATCCCTGGCCGATGGGCACCTATTTCCATGACGGTGGTGCTAATTTCACCCTATTTAGCCGCCATGCCGAACGGGTATGGCTGGAATTCTATACCGCTAGGGATTCAGCCGTTCCCGACGAACGCTTCGAGCTCGATCCGGACCGCCACCGTACTGGCGATATCTGGCATGTCTGGGTAGAGCGTGTATCCTCCGGTCAGTTTTATGGATTCCGCGCAGCAGGTCCCTATAAACCCGCTGCCGGTCATCGTTTCAATCCTAAACTGCTACTGCTCGACCCTCTGGCCCGGCTTCTGGCTACGCCCAAACATTGGGATTTCCACAAAAACCTGGGCTATGATCCTGGCTCACCCCTCAATGATCTCGCCCCCGCCCCGCATGATGATGCTGCCGGCATGGCCAGGAGCATCGCGCTTCCCCATCGTGCCAACCGCGCATCCGCTCCCTTCCCTCATCATCCCTGGTCAAAAACCATCATCTACGAAACGCATGTCCGCGGCCTGACCATCCACCCCAGTAGCCATGTGGCTCATCCTGGAACCTACCAGGGTATTATTGAAAAACTACCTTATTTACAGGAGCTTGGCATCACAGCGATCGAACTAATGCCAATTTTCGAGTTCAATGCACATGAAAACCAACGAATCAATCCACTGACTGGTGAGCCACTGAAAAATTACTGGGGTTACAACCCGGTGGCCTGGTTCGCTCCCAAGGCCGGCTATGCCTCCGACCAGACCTCTCCGGGACCGGTGGCTGAATTCAGGGATTTCATCGAAACCTGCCATCAGGCCGGCATTGAGGTCATCCTCGATGTGGTCTATAATCATACCGCCGAAGGCGATGAAACCGGCCCAACCCTCAGTTTTCGCGGTATCGATAACTGCATCTACTATCTACTCGATGACGATCCCAGTAGATATCGAAATTATACGGGCACCGGCAACACCATCAACGCCAATCATCCCGTCGTCCACGAATTAATCATTGAATCCTTGCACTATTGGGTTGGCGAGATGCGTATTGATGGCTTCCGTTTCGATCTGGCCTCAGTGCTCTCGCGCGATGAACAGGGCAACCTCTTGCCGAATACCCCGATTCTGGAACGCATCGCCGAAGATCCTCTGCTGCGCGACACCAAGATCATCGCTGAAGCCTGGGATGCCGCCGGTGCCTATCAGGTCGGGCGATTCGCTGAAACCCGCTGGGCCGAGTGGAATGGCCGTTATCGTGACGACGTGCGCTGTTTCTGGCGTGGTGATATCGGTTTCCGGGGCCAGTTCGCTAGCCGCATTTGTGGTAGCTCCGATCTCTATCGCCACTCCGGCAAGGGGCCGGAGAACAGCATCAATTTCATCACCTGTCACGACGGTTTCACTCTCAATGACCTGGTGAGCTACGCACACAAGCACAACGAAATAAACGGCGAAGACAACCGAGATGGGTCTGACGAGAATTCCAGCGCCAATTACGGCATCGAAGGCTCCACGGAAGATCTCGCCATTGAAGCTATACGGGTCCGCCAGATCAAGAATCTTCTCCTGACCCTGATGATCTCCAGAGGTGTACCCATGCTGTTGGGTGGTGACGAATTCTGCCGTACCCAACAGGGTAACAATAATGCCTACTGCCAGGACAATGAAATCAGCTGGTATGATTGGAGCCTAATCGAATGCAATACGGGAATCCATGGTTTCACACAAGCCCTGATTACGTTTCGCAAGACGCATCCGGTACTCTCCCTGCCCCGCTGGTACACTGACGAGGATATTCATTTTTTCGCTGCAAACGGATACCCACCTAACTGGGGCGACCCTCAGGACTGCTCGCTGGGAGTACTGATTTTCGGACAATTAATACAAAACGATGACCTTTATCTACTATTTAATCCCACCTCGCAAGCTATCGATTTCACCCTACCTGCTCCACCTCTGGGCGGTGTCTGGCACCTCGTAGCCGATACATCCCGCTCCCATCCGGATGATTTCTACTCCCCCGGACAGGAGCCGGCACTAGCCAACAACCGCATGATCCGGCTTGGGGAACGCAGTAGTATAATTCTCAGGGCCATCAGGGTTTGAATACCGCAACCTGACAGGAATATTCCATCCAAGATGCCGGACCTTAAGTATTGGCCGACCTGGACTGCGATTTGAGCTTGTCATCAGGGGTTACCCTGTCTTGTCCGGCGATGAATTAAAAGGCCGCTTCGCGTCTGGAGTCCTTTTGTCTCGAGTAGGCTAACCATCTTCCGATCATCTCAACTCCAGTACCTTGAAGCTCATCTCACGTTAGCATGATATCTCCTTTATTGGGCGGGCTTATGGGTTATGGAAGAGGCTGGTTCTTGTAGTTGGAACCCAAAAGCGTAAACTGGCCACTTTCCGATGGACTTACGGGAGAAAGAAAATGGGAAGATTGATTCTGTTGCGTCACGGCCAATCGGCCTGGAACCTGCAAAACCGCTTCACCGGTTGGGTCGATGTGTCGTTGAGCGAGAAGGGTATCGAGGAAGCTGAACAGGTGGGCGAACTCCTGGCCGGAATTCGCTTCGATACGGTATTTATCTCGACCCTGATCCGGGCACAGCATATGGCCTACGAAGTGCTCAAATACAACTCGCATTGCGATCACTACAAATGTGTTCATGAATCCGACAGTGAATGGTACGAGCATTACACACCCACAGACGTGGATCGTCATGAACTGACGATGTATGTCTCGGAAGCGCTCAACGAGCGTTATTATGGTGACCTGCAAGGCTTGAACAAGGCCGAAGCCGCCCAGCAATTCGGGGCCGAACAGGTGCATATCTGGCGGCGCAGCTACAATGTGCCGCCACCCAACGGTGAAAGCCTGGCAATGACCGCCAAGCGGACCCTGCCTTATTATCACGAGCGCATCGAGCCGCTGGTGCACAAAGGCCAGACCGTTCTGGTCACTGCCCATGGCAATTCCCTGCGTGCCATGATCATGCGTCTGGAAAACATGATGCCAGAACAAATCCTGCAATATGAACTGGCGACTGGCACGCCGCATATTTACGATTT
Source organism: uncultured Ectothiorhodospiraceae bacterium (assembly GCA_964620825.1). Classification (GTDB taxonomy): domain Bacteria; phylum Pseudomonadota; class Gammaproteobacteria; order DSM-5130; family Acidihalobacteraceae; genus Acidihalobacter_A. The sequence continues at coordinate 5,004 of CAZUKD010000009.1, read as the reverse complement.
TGATGGCGCCATGCATCTGGTCGCTAAACATGTGCTCACGCCTGGCAAATCCACACCTGACGACGTACCCAAATCCTGAGGGGAATCTCATGCAACGTGAACTGCATATTCGTTTCTGCACGACATGCTGCGCGCCCACCCTATAGAGGAATGTCTGACGCAAGGATGCGGGCCACATTGGTGGCTTTCCGCATCTCTATCCCAACGAAGCAGCCGCGGTCATAGGTATCCCGCATGCTGCCAAACCCGGAGACTAATCGTTAGCACCTACCGTGAACACATCCATACGCTAGCGTATGGTATTCCCCTGCGCGCTATCGTCACCGATCCAAAGCCCTTGCGCCAGTTGACCCATGTCTACCAAACCTCCCTAACCTTATTGCTCGCCCGCACCTGTGTCTTGACTATTATCAACCCAAAATAGAAATTTCCTCTTTTGGGAGTATTCGAGGTTCAATTATCACCAGGGAGGGTCAAGGGCAGGTTTCCATGCCATGCGCTGAGTCTGCCGGCCTGGTCGACGGCCTGATTAATTTATTTGCTATCCTTAATGGCAAGTGGGGCTTTCTTGCGTTTCCATGTTTCATAGCTCAATGGTTTTCCTTTGCAGAGCAGCGTGAGGTTACCCTGGAAGTCTTCGCAGACAGTCACGGAGACACCGCATGACAGCCGATACCCCCGGTTTTGACCTGGTAGAGAACATTATTGTCTTGCAGCACCAGGTTTTTGGGTAACTTGTGTTGGCTGTGGTGGGAGAGGATAGATCAATCTCCTGCTGATCGTGCAGGGACGATCAGCATCGACATCGGATGCCGGATGCACGGAGGATGACGGTGATGCTTCTCCATGCAGGAGGCGAGAAACGTGCTGCCTGCTTCCCTGCCGGATAGACCGGTCAGTTGTATCTCATTGATGAGTCTGTCCTGCAGGTTTCCACCGACAAGGAAAACGGTGGTCCTCAGTCAACTTCTCATAGGCGAACGTAGAACCAGAATCCCGCTACTGCTTACAAACCTATTGCAGGGCAGAGTGTTTTATCTTATCCCGTATCTTGTAATTGCTCTCCCGGCTATGGTTGCCGTGAATCAAACCCGCTGCACCGTGAGACGATAGGCGTGCGCCAGATTGCACACCTGACGTGTGCTGATCCCCGGTCGCCTGGCTGCCTCCTTTTGCTTGATGTATCCATCTATAACCTGATGAATCACCGCTGTCCGATCTTGTTCTTTTCTGCTCATCTTTAATGTCTCTGCTTTCATCGTTTACCCCTTCCTTTGAACTCAGGTTTTCTCGATTTTGCTAGAGCCAGTCTCCCGGGGTGCTGCAAGGGTGACCCAGGCAGCTCTATGGATCGCCATTGCCCTGGCAGCAGGCCATCTAGTGTCCAGGAGCCGATCCGATAGCGAATCAGGCGCAGGGTCGGATGGCCGATGGTAGCGGTCATTCGACGTACTTGCCGGTTGCGGCCTTCGACTAGTGTCAATGCCAGCCAGGCAGTCGGAATCTTTTTACGATGCCGCACTGGAGGGGTGCGTGGCCAGAGGCAGACGGGAGTATTGATGCGCTGTACTTTCGCCGGCAGGGCCAGTCCATCAACCAGTAAGATTCCCTGACGCAACCGCTTGAGCTGCACTTCATCGGGCTCACCTTCGACTTGTACCCAATAAGTTTTGCTCATCTTATTGGCAGGGTGCGCGATATGATGCTGCCAGCGGCCATCATCGGTTAACAGTAACAGCCCCTCGCTGTCGCGATCAAGGCGTCCTACCGGGTAATGACCGGGCGCACCGATGAGATCGGCAAGTGTTGGCCGTCCGGCACTATCGGTAAACTGGCTTAAGATACCGTAGGACTTGTTAAGGAGAATGAGCTGGCTCATGATTTAACACCTCCCAGAAAATCGAGCCAGCCGTTCAGGTCAGTGACAGGCAAGGATTGGTTTTGCCCCCAACGCGCGAGCCAATCGTGTGTTGGGGCTTTTGGATCAGGGATATCGGACCGGGCAGATCTGCATTGCATTCAATTTGACATAAGCGTCGAGCCACCAGGATACTATCCCGGTGGCAGTCTATTTCCCTGGCGAGCTGGCCGACCCCGCGAATGGGTGCTGCCGCAACTGCTCCAGGAGCAGCTAGAATAATATTGAGATCTCCAAAGCGGCGTAGTAAGTGGGCCACAGTGACCATGCCGATGCCAGGGACGCCGGGAATGTTATCCGTCTTATCTCCGGCTAACACCGGTTGATCCATGATTTGTTCTGGCCACACACCAAATTTGCGATGAATAGCATGGCGATCCAGTGGTTGAGCATACAGATTATTCCACCAGCGATCCTGCGTGCCAATAATCTGCGCTAGGTTCTTGTCAGCTGAAAGTAACAGCACCCGATCTCCGTTTTGGCTGGCTTTCTGGCTCAGTGTACCGATAAGGTCATCCGCCTCATAATGCAGGCTGCTCAGTTGAGGTATCCGCCCAAGCGTAAAAAAAGTCGGATTTGAGTAAACTGACGGCGTAGTTCGACGGGCAGGGTGCGCCGGTTGTTGGCCTTGTAAGCCAGATAGATTGCTTTGCGGAAATCCGTCATCATGGACTGATTGAAGATAAGGGTGATCCGCTGAGGCTGACACAAATTCAGCAGGTGGTGAGTAAAATCGACAAAATTGTGTATGGCCTTTGCTATCCGCCCCTGTCGGTTGACGGTATGGGAGCACGCACCTTGAGTAGCGTGAAAGACGAAATTACTGGCGTCGGCGATCAATACCGCTGATGCCATGACGAGCTACTGTAACTGGGTTGGTTATCAGTATTCTATGCTTTCGGAAAGCACTTGGGATTCTCTTCGACAGTAGCTAGTGAACAAGCAAATACTGCTTTTTCCTCGGTGTACTCCTTAAATACTATTAAGTAGTGTTATTTATGATGCTTGCGCAACAACCTCACGAGCTACCCCGCTGCAGCGAGCTGCTTCCGCGATTACTTTAGGTACAACGTCGATCAGACGGGGGTCAAAAGGTTTGGGAATGAGGTAGGTTCGCCCAAATTCGAGCCGATCCAACTGATAGGCATCCAGTACAGATTGCGGTACGGGCGCATGGGCAAGCCCGGCTAAGGCGCGGACGGCGGCAATCAGCATCTCATCATTGATGGTGCGGGCATGTACATCGAGCGCGCCCCGGAAAATATAAGGGAACCCCAAAACATTATTGACTTGATTGGGGTAGTCGCTGCGCCCGGTAGCCATGATGACTTGGGGACGAATACGATGGGCCAGTTCGGGGAGAATTTCTGGATCGGGATTGGCTAGGGCGAATACGATAGGATCATTTGCCATGCTGCGCAGCATGTCCGGAGTGAGCAAATTGGCTCCAGAAACTCCGATGAATACATCTGCTCCGGCAATAGCATCGGTCAGAGTGCGTCGATTTGTTGCTACGGCGAATGCCTGCTTGTATTCATTCAGATCGGTGCGGCCCACGTGGACCACCCCCTTGCGATCCACCATCAGCAGATTTTTATGCTGGGCCCCGAGTTTACCGAGTAGCTGCATAGATGCGATCCCGGCGGCGCCGGCACCCAGACAAACCAGGCGCATCTCCGCAATATTCTTGCCGACCAGTTCCAGTGCATTGAGTAGGGCGGCGGCGATAATAATGGCGGTTCCATGTTGGTCATCATGAAAAACGGGGATATCCAGGCGTTGCCGTAGTTCCTTCTCAATACGAAAACAGTGGGGTGCGGCGATATCTTCTAGATTGATGCCACCAAAGCCACTGGAGATGCGGATGACCGTATCAATAAACTGCTCTGGAGTTGGTGCGTCAACTTCGATATCAAATGCATCGATATCGGCAAAGGTTTTAAATAGCAGCGCCTTACCTTCCATAACCGGCTTGCCCGCCAGCGGTCCGACGTTTCCTAAGCCGAGAACTGCTGTGCCATCCGTAATAACAGCTACCAGATTTCCTTTGCTGGTGAAGCGATAGGCATCTTCAGGATGTCTGGCAATTTGGCGTACCGGTTCAGCCACACCTGGCGTGTAGGCGAGCGCAAGATCTTTTTGTGTGCGCGCGGGCTTGGTAACTTGGATGGCTATTTTCCCTGGTTTGGGGTGAGCATGATATTCGAGTGCTTCTTGGAAGAGTTTGAGGCTCATGGCGCTAGGTTTCTCGGATTTTGGTTTGTTTGAGGGAGTAAAATAATTAGGGTGTGCAAGGAATAGGTTACGGCTTATCTTCCCCCGGCCACACCCCTATACTGCTGTAAATTCATTAAAATCCATCGAGGCTTCTTGCAGGATCAGGCTTCAGCATCAAATCTTACGGAGACACCTCAATGACAGACTATGATATTAAATTGAATGCCAACGCTTTGTCTAACCCTTCATCAGATGCAAATGGTCTGGCTCGTTGCCCAGCCCATTGAATCAGGTATTGCAGGCTCAGGCCAGTGAACAGCCAGGGGTGAACCCTGGAGCGACGAAGATCATGCGGCTATCGCAATGGCAACAACCTCTCCCTTGTATACCCGTATTGGGCAATGCCCTGTCAGTGCTCCAGTTTCGGGGGATGTTAGCACCAATCTCTTCAAGCACTATCAGCGCTCAGAGCAAGCACTAATGCTTTCCTTAATGGAGAGGTTGTCAATAGCTTTCCACGCAAAGCCCCAAGATCTCCGAGCAACGGCATAGTGTGCGCTTCTCCGTTTAACGGTAAGCGATCTGTGTGGTACTCGATGTCCGTTGTGGGTGTATCCAATGAGCGGGCTAGATGGAAGCTATCCATTTATCTTTCTGGCGCTGCTTGTCGGATCGAGCTGGCAGCGGTGTCAGGTACATAATGCGCAATGTACTGTCATAACGCCTTCGCAATGCAAAGCGCAGGACTCAGGACTAAAACAACTCTTCAAGTTAGACAAAGCCCCTGGGGTTGAAGGCCAAACTTACCGCAGATGGATGGCAAGGCGGGGTGGTGCGCAACGGTTATCTACCCGAACGCGAGTTACAGA
>CAZUKD010000008.1:0-47133 GCA_964620825.1 uncultured Ectothiorhodospiraceae bacterium | reverse complement strand
CACTTTGAAAAACAATGTTTGTTCAATTTTACAGAAGAAAAGTTGCGCTGCCAATGTTCATGCTGTGCTGTCGCCCGGTATCAAGCCATTAACTTCGATTTTGCTATTGAATCTCAAGGATACACCCATGCTGTCCGGTGATGTTTTTGTAAACAATAGTGGCAATCGTTATGTAGGCGGCAAGCTAATCGGTGTTGATGGGTTTCTGAGTGACCCCTTTGGATACGGCAGTTCGTTAAGTGTTAATGCCATGGCCTCGCCTAGAGGTGCAGCCCGTTTATCCACCGGGGGGCCTGGCGTTCAGTTCACCATATATCTGGAACGGCCTGCGCGTGGGTCTCTACGGATCGGCAACCATTTATCATTTGGGTGGTATCTTTTCATCACTGGATGAGTCTGGTCGTACTAAACAGGTGGGTGTCGATGCAACTTATCCCCTACTGCTTATGCCGGGGAAACTGTTGATGGCTAGAATAGATCTCTTGAATAACTGGTTGAGTCAAACGACAGGAACATTATCGGCCAGTAGCCAGAAAATTACTATTGAGCGTTTAAGTTTGAATGGCTCATACGCAGATACACATGGTGGCATCAACCAGGCCAACGTATCAATTTCACATGGCCAGATGGACATCACGCCAGCATCTGCAAGAGCGGTTGACGCGACAGGACAGCAAGCAGCGGGATTCTTTGATACTGCCACGCTTCAGGTCTCACGGCTTCAGGCTCTGCCATACGAATTTAATTTGCTATCCAGAGTTTCTGGTCAGTGGTCAAACAAGAATCTGGATTCCTCACAGAAATTTTATCTTGGGGGGCCCCATAGCGTGCTCAGCTACGAAGTAGGTGATGGAGGGGGTGATGAGGGTTACCTTGTAGATTTGGAACTATCGCACCCGTTGCCTGTGGCGTATTTGCCGGGACACCTGACCGGCACACTGCTTGCTCAGGAAGGAGTCGTTCATGTCAATCATACAATTTATACAGGTTTCTTTGGGCGCAATACGCTACAAGAGGCGGGAATTGGTGTGAGGATGACCTATGGATGGAAGTTGTGGAGCCTGATTGCATCTTACGGACGACGCATAGGCTCGTATGCAAACTCTGGCGCTGCATTAAATCATCATGGTCAATTCTGGCTCTCATTAAGCAGTCGATTTTAATGTAAAGATCTGAATACCGGCCTGCGCATGACAGGCTTGTTCGATTCACGCGTATTTAGCCGTGCCTGGCACACAATTGGCTACTGAATCCTGATAGATGGTTGAATAATAGTTTCCCGATCAGCTTAGACGACATTGATACCCCTGGGAAATTCGCCGTACATTCTGGAATAGAGCGATAAAAAGCAATGTGATCGCCATGGCTAAAAACCATGGCTCATGAGTCGCTATAAATCCTTGAATTAAACCGGCATGGATGCCGGACATGAATGGGAAGGCTATCGCCAGCAAACTGACCAGGACAGGAATAATGGGTGAACAACACAACATGGGCGCAAGGAGACCGACGAGTAAACCTCCAGAAACTGCACCACCTTTTATTTTGAGACCACTCGCTAAGAGCCATATAGAAAATGGAATGATCAAAGCCAACTGAATAGACATGATGACGGAAAAAATCACCAGCTCCCTATTCAAATGTGAAAATGATAGCATTCCAATTATGCCGCCAGTGAACATAGCAGGCAAGGTCAAAAAATATACGAGCAAAGTGACGGGAAGGGTGATCAAGGCCAACATCTGATATTTTTTATCAGCAAAAACCGTCTGGAATGCAAAGTGTAGGCTATTCATGAATCCATCCACGCGCTTCTCATACCGGATTAACCGGCTGATCCAGCAAATGCCAGGATAGTAGGCATGGTCACATCGGGAGAGCTATTGATTTTTACAATACTACCCTGGCGATTAATCAGATAATAGATGTCTGGATAATCCTTTTGGTTATAAACTCCAGCCATTTGTCGTGAAGAATTTCCCACGACCCATGCCGCTGAATGCAAAACATCCGGTGCCACAGCTCGAACAAACTGCCTCACAGAGGGTCCCGGATAATCGCCATTTTGATAATTATTGAGAATCAGCACGACAACCCCTCTTTTTTCTAAAACCTGATGTTTGCGCCACAATGCCTGGAGACCGGCCTCACAGCTTGAGCACCAAGTGGAGAAAAGCCATAATATGACTTTTCTTCCTTTATATTGATCTAAGTTATGAGCCTTCCCGTCGACCAAGAAGGTGGCATCGGGAGCCCGCATGAATTCTGTTTGAGAAGAGTGTAGTTTGGTTTCAAAGGGGAGTTCCTGAGTCGATGGCTGCAGGTTATACCAAATCAGCCAGCCAATGATAGTAATAGAGACGGTGATCACAAGAATCGTGGCAATCATATTCCGGCGTTTCAGCATGTATCTCACTCCCTGATAGGGTTATCCAGCGCAACACGATAATTGTTTCACATCCCGGGTAAAAGTCTGGGCACACAATTTGAGTCCTTCGACCAGGGTCAAATAAGGAAACAGCATGTCAGCCAGATCCGCTACAGTCAGCCGCTGTTGCAAGGCAAGCGCAGCTGTCTGGATTATTTCTCCGGCTTCTCCGGCAAAAATCTGCGCGCCGAGCAAGCGATTACTTTCTTTTTCGGCGATCAATTTAATGAAGCCCCGGGTATCAAAATTGGCCAATGCTCTAGGCACATTCTCCAGTCCTAGTTGCCGGGTTTGAATGATATATCCCTGTTGCCGCGCCTCTTTTTCGGTTAAGCCGACAGTAGCCACCTGGGGATCGGTAAAAATGACTTCCGGCATGGCCCTAAGATCGATGCTTGCATCGCCGCCGATCATATTGATTGCGGCCCTGGTGCCTGCTGCCGCGGCCACATAGACATACTGCGGCAAAGTAGCACAGTCCCCCGCAGCGTAAACCGAATCCAGATTTGTTCTAAGATGATCATCGACACGAATGTGTTTCCTGTCATCCAGGGCGATACCCAGGGTTTCGAGCCCGATATTCAGTGTGTTGGGTTCTCGGCCCGTAGCCACCAGCAAGGCATCTGCCGACATTGACTCACCTTCTGCCATCTGAATATGAAAACGTGAACCCTCACTCTCATGACTGATTGCCTGTGGCACACAATGCAGCCGGACTACAATGCCCTCTTGCCGGAAAATATCGGCCAACCCCTCTCCCAGCTTGGGATCGGTACGAGAGAGCAGTGTACTGCGTGCAAACAAGGTAACTTTGCTACCCAATCTGGAGAAGGCTTGCGCCAATTCGATCGCGACTACCGATCCACCAATAATTGCGAGACGTTGCGGAATCCTGCGTGAGGCAAGCGCCTCTGTCGAAGTCCAGTAGGGTACTGCTTCCAGGCCAACAATATTGGGAATCGCCGGTTTTGCACCTGTGGCGACCAGTACCTTGTCCGCAAGAATAAACTGTGTGCCTTCACCTTGCTCCACGGCGATCAGATGGGCGCCGATCAATCTTCCAAAACCGTGAATCAATTGCAATGCGGGATTGGTTTTGAGGACGTCTTCATATTTTGCTTGTCGCAACTCATCCACCCGACGCTGCAACTGCACCTGCAGCGCTTTACGATCCACGGAAAGTCTACAGCGGGATAGCCCATCGTATGGATGGTTGGCCGCCAGATAAGCAATCCGGGCATTCCGAATGAAAATTTTTGATGGAACACATCCTACATTGACGCAAGTGCCACCTATCGTTTCTGCCTCAATAATTTTCACCACCGCACCTTTTTCCGCAGCGCGAATGGCGCAGGCAAAAGCAGCGGAACCCGAACCCAGAGTGACTATCCGCAGGCGTGGCCCCGGTTCCTGGCCGATCAATCGCACTGGATAGGGATAGGCGTCATAACCGGCGTTTTTAATCCGGTCTATCAACACGGATAATTCTCCACCGGATATTCGTGCCAGCCCCGCATGGTAACTGACCTCTACCTCGATATTGGGTAACTCGGCAAGTGCCTCGCCCACGGTTATCGCGCAATGATTACAGGTCATGCCCAGAATTCTAAGTACATGCTTCGCCATACCGTTACCTATTAAAATGGATCCTATAGATACTAAGAATGACACCGTACCCATGTACGGATTCAAGCGAATGGTATAGGTAAATGAGGAAGGGAAGCTGGCTGGAAAACCCTGGATACTTCTGAGATCCCAAGAGCAATGGGATGGCCCTCAATCCTAGAGTGGGGCAGATCCACAATGAAGAGAAGCCAGGTGATTTGATCCGCGTAGATCAGGATGATCTAGCATCGCTGATTACCACTCGTGTCCCACTCCAGGGGCAAGCTGTATGAATAGACTAAGTATAAGCTATTGAAATATATGGTGATAGTGGTTGGTAGGTCAATATCTATCAGGGGCATGGCATCAGTATTTCTGTAGCCCTTAGATCTATAGCTTGTTTAGATGACCTTGGAGTATCCACCCTGCTGGGTACTTAGGTAACGATCGAAAACCATACAAATATTTCGAATAAGCAGTCGTCCAACCGGACTGACATCAATCCCCGTCGAATCCATAGCCAATAAGCCATCTTCCGCCATACTGGCTAATACCTCAATTTCCTTAGTGAAGTAGTTTCGAAAATCAATTTCATAACGGGCTTCAATATCCGTATAGCGCAAGCGAAAGTGGCAAATCAGATCAGATATGATGGTGCGCCGCAGACGATCATCCTTGCTCAGACGCAAGCCACGAAATACGGGGAGTTGTCCAGCATCGATTCGATCAAAATATTCTGCTTCCGTACGGACGTTCTGGCTGTAAGTGTCTGCCAGCATGCCAATAGCCGTAATTCCCATAGCCACCAGATCGCAATCAGCATGAGTTGAATAACCCTGGAAATTCCGATACAGCGTACCTTCGCGCTGCGCTATGGCCAACTCGTTTTCTGGTCGGGCAAAGTGATCCATGCCGATATAAATATAGCCCGCCTGCCCCAAACGGCTGATAGTATCTTCCAGGATGGCAAGTTTTTCTGCCGGGTTAGGCAGATCTTCAATATGGATGCGCCGCTGGGGCTTGAAGTATTCAGGCAAATGGGCATAGTTAAAAACTGAGACACGATCAGGTTGCATCCGGATGATCTTGTCCACGGTGGCAGCGAAACTAGCCACACTTTGACAGGGCAAACCATAAATCAGATCAACACTGACCGAACTAAAGCCCGCGTTGCGCGCAGAGTCGATGACTGCCAGCGTTTGGACTTCGCTCTGAATCCGGTTGACCGCCTTTTGTACACGTGGATCGAAATCCTGAATACCCATACTGAGACGATTGAAGCCTAATTGGCGCAATAGTGTGATTGTTTCATTACCCACTTCACGGGGATCAATTTCGATGGAGTATTCACCTTCCTCGACGAAGTCAAAATGACTGCGCGTTTTCTCCATCAAATCTGTCATTTCAAGATGAGATATAAACGTTGGCGTTCCTCCACCCCAATGTAGCTGTTCAACTTTTCGATCATGGCCGAACAATCGAGCCTGCATTTCAATTTCCCGATGCAATCGTTCCAGGTAAGGTTGTGCCCGACTGCGGTGCTTGGTCACAATTTTATTGCAAGCACAATAGAAACAAACCGTATCGCAAAAGGGCAGGTGAAAATAGAGCGACAAAGCGCGCCCACCATCGTTGCTGCGAGCTGCCGCTTCACGATAAGCCGTGCTGGAAAATTCAGAATTGAACTGGACTGCAGTGGGATAAGAGGTATAACGCGGCCCCGCACGATCATAACGGCGAATCAGGTCGATATCAAAATGCACTTTCTGGTCTTCACCCATCTTGATTCTCCAGACTCTTACTGACGATCTCATACACGCCTCGGGACAAGGAAGCGCTGAGCATACGCTCCAGTTCGGTGCGCATCATATTTTGCCGATGCAGGCCATAATCACGCCAATGGGTGAAAGCCTTAACCAAGCGGGCGGCAACCTGGGGATTATCCGGATCAATAGCCAATACCTGATCGGCGACAAAACGATATCCAGAACCATTCAACGCATGAAATCCAGTAGGATTACGTAGCGCGAATGTGTGAATTAAAGCGCGCACCCGGTTGGGATTATGCATGGAAAAAGCCGGGTGTCTGATTAAACCTCTAATCCGATCAAGCGTACCGGATTCCTGGATACCGGCCTGCAAGGCAAACCATTTATCCAGTACCAGAGGCTCGTTGTGCCAATGGGCATAAAATTCCTGCAAGGCTTCCGCGCGCTGTTCGCCACCGATCTGGATCAGCGCGCTCAGGGCACCCAAGCTCTCGGTCATGTTGTCTGCACTCTTGAATTGTCGCCAACATAATTTTTGTGCGTCATCGTCTTCGATTAATGCCAGATAAGCCAGCGCAAGATTGCGCAGGCGTCTACCACCTGCTGCTTCAGCATTAAAACGATAAGGCGCAGGAACACCATAACGTACATATATTTCATGCCAGCGCGGATTGAAATGATGCGCCAGCGCCAGACGCATGCGTTCCCGGGTATTATGGATAGCATCCGGATCGGTAGGCATCATGTCTTCAGCCAACAACGATTCATTCGGCAAAATTAGGCATTCTGTTTTTATCGAAGGTGACAAACTGTCATCATCCAGCACACCCTGAAAGGCCTTGAACAATCCTTGCGGAATAGCCCGGGGGTTTTCAGTCCATGCGTTGGTTATCTCCGCGTGCAATAGTCGCTGGTATAACTGTTGCCCGGCATCCCAGCGATTGAAGGGATCGCTATCCTCAGCGGCAAGAAAGGCGAGCTGCTGATCGGTATAGGGATAGACCACCTTGATCGGCGCGGAAAAATTACGATTGAGCGAAGGTAATGGCCGGGCAGATAAACCTTCGAATTCAAATCGCTGCTCGGCATCCTGTAGATGCAAAACCTGCATACTGGATGCTGGATGATCATCCCCGCTCAGTTTACATGGCATCTCCTGGCCGTGCTGATTAAGTAAACTCACAGCAAAGGGCATCAGAAAGGGCTGTTTTTCCGTTTTCCCCGGAGTCGATGAGTCGATTTGGCGCAAAATAAGCGTATAGCGACCATTGGCTTCATCCCATTCATCTTGCACGATGACCTCAGGGGTACCCGCCCGGTCATACCAGCGCTGAAATTGCTGGAGATTCTCACTATTGGCATCAGACATCGCCTGGAGAAAATCCTCGGTTGTCACCGCCTGGCCATCATGGCGTTGAAAATACAGGTCCAGCCCCCGGCGGAACCCTTCCCGGCCGAGCAGGGTTTCATACATACGCACAACTTCCGCACCTTTTTCATAGACGGTCAACGTATAGAAATTATTGACCTCCATATACGATGCGGGACGAATCGGGTGCGCCATAGGACTTGCATCCTCAGCGAACTGATGTGTTCGGAGCAAGCGCACGTCCTGGATGCGTTTCAACGCACCTAACGTGGTTTCAGCCGTAAAGCTCTGATCGCGAAAAACAGTCAACCCCTCCTTCAGAGACAGCTGGAACCAGTCGCGGCAGGTGACCCGATTACCGGTCCAGTTATGAAAATATTCGTGAGCGATCACGCTTTCGATATTGATGTAATCCTCATCGGTGGCAATATCCGGTCTGGCCAACACGTATTTGGAATTAAAGATATTAAGGCCCTTGTTTTCCATCGCGCCCATATTGAAGTCATCTACAGCGACGATCATGTATAAATCAAGGTCATATTCCAGACCAAACCTTTCCTCATCGAAGCGCATCGCCTTCTTGAGGGAAGCCATAGCATGGGTACACTTATCGATGTTGTGTGGCTCGACATAAATGCGCAATTGTACGCTGCGGCCCGAGGCCGTCGTATGGGTATCTTTGATGAAATTAAGCTTGCCGGCCACCAGGGCAAATAGGTAAGCGGGCTTGGGATAGGGGTCATTCCAGGTGGCGAAATGACGATTATCCCCAATCGCACCTTGCGCTACCGGATTACCATTGGCAAGCAATACCGGGTAACGATCGGTATCTGCAACCAGTGTGACGGTAAAAATACTCATGATATCCGGGCGATCGAGAAAATAGGTAATACGCCGGAAACTTTCCGCTTCACATTGCGTACAAAAATTACCAGAAGAAAGATAAAGCCCCTCAAGCCGGGTATTGGCCGCTGGATTGATCCGGGTTTCCACTTCCAGGATAAATTCATCCGGAACTTCAGCCACGCTAAGGGATATTTTATCCAGGTGATAGGCATCTGGGGGCAGCAATTTCCCATCGAGACCAAGAGAGACAAGCTCCAGATCCTCACCATCTAGAACCAGAGGTGAACCCTTGACTTGTGCCCGTGGATGGCGTCGCATAGATAGCCGTGATTTTACGCGCGTGGCCGAATCACCGAGATCGAAATGCAACTCAGTCTTCAGAATTAGAAAATCAGGCGGGCAATAGTCACTAAGATAAATGGTTTTAGCTGCTACTTTTTTCATTATTTCCGACCCGAAAAAAAATAATCATACACTGGGCTGGATAAGATAAGCATCTCTCGATAATCTTCGATGCGTGATAGCTGCCAAGCATACAATACGGGTTAACTTTATAATGGCGTTTTGAGAACCACTCCGCATACCCTGGAAGCTATCGGACTACAAAATACGCTTTCGCTGGCTACCTCAAAAACTTTTTGCAGACCATAATTACATCAATTTTGGATTGCTGACCATTATCATGGAACTTGTCGATATAGGATTCAACTTTACTCATCACGCCTTCGATCCCGATCGGGAAACTGTGATCGACCGGGCCGTGACCGCAGGGGTCACCCAAATGATCTGTACCGGAGCCGATCTAAAAGACAGCTTATGCTCCGTCACTCTGGCCGAACAAATGCCGGATCACTTAACCGCCACGGCTGGATTTCACCCCCACCAGGCATCAGTCTGGCAGGCAAACAGCGCCATGGATCTCTATGAATTGGCACGAACCCATTTAAAGATAAAGGCTTTGGGCGAAATGGGCCTGGATTTCAACCGGAATTATTCACCCCGCTCTGCGCAGGAGCGGGTTTTTGAAGCGCAACTGGAAATCGCCACAGTACTCGAACTTCCAGTGTTTCTGCACCAGCGCGATGCGCATGAATCATTCATGCGCATCCTCGGAAGATACCGGTCAAGATTGAACAAGGCAGTCATCCACTGTTTCACTGGAACCGAAAACGAATTGCGAGCCTATCTCGACCTCGATCTGCATATCGGTATCACTGGCTGGATCTGCGATCCACGGCGCGGGCACCATCTCAAAGACCTGTTGCTTTCGATCCCCGCAAACAGACTCATGATCGAAACTGATGCGCCCTATCTCCTGCCCAGGGATCAATGTCCCAAACCAGCCTCTCGCAGAAACGAACCCGCTTATCTGCCCTATATACTAGAAACAGTGGCAACAGCCTTGCACCGCCCGGCCGGAATAGTAGCCGACGAAACCACAGCAACGGCGTATGATTTTTTCAATCTTGATTGCGATTTACCCGGAAGGACTAAAGCCGGGAAGTTCTATCGGTGATCATCGAAGTCTCTTTCCCGTAACCCATTGAGGTAAAATCTCAGGATACCAAACCGCCCTGCCCGTCAGCTCGTTCCTATGGTTGCTCCTCCTGTTGCTTGTGAATATCTTTATGGGCCTGCGCCATGTCGATTGCCTTGACCCTGGAGATAACCTCTTCCAGCTGAGCTGGCGAAAGCATTCCGGGCTGGGAAAACAGGATAATCTGCTCACGAAAAATTATTAAGGTAGGAATTGAGCGGATTTGGAACGTAGCCGCCAACCCCTGTTGCTCTTCCGTATTGACCTTTCCAAAAACAATATCCGGATAGGTTGCAGAGGTAGCCTCGAAAATTGGTGCAAAAGCGCGGCAGGGAGCGCACCAGGTAGCCCAGAAATCGACAATAACAATATCATTTTCTACTGTAGTTTTCTCAAAATTCTCTTCGGTCAGCTCAATTACAGCCATATCCGTACTCCTTACCGTCAGGGGTTTCAATTTAAAAGATTATCCTACATCAGGGAGCATGAGGCGCCAAATGCGTCCTGCCAGCATGAAAAGTACGCCGCCAGGTTGCAAATGTATTGGATGCAATGGCCTGTCGGATATTTCTCATGAGTTGTTGATAAAAATGCAGGTTATGGATCGTGTTTAACCGGGCGCCAAGAATTTCTCTGCATCGATCCAGATGGCGCAGATAGGCGCGGGAGTAGTTGCGACAGGTATAACAGGGGCATGATTCATCTAGTGGGCGCGTATCCTCGACATATTGCGCATTACGGATGCGAAGCGTCCCCGCGCTGGTGTACAGGAATCCATTGCGTGCATTGCGCGTGGGAATAACGCAATCAAATAGATCAATACCACGCCAGACCGCCTCAACAATATCTTCGGGTGTTCCCACCCCCATCAAATACCGCGGGCGATCCTGCGGTAGCGCGGGTACGGTAAAATCCAGTACCCGGGCGCGCGTTTCAGCCGGCTCCCCCACAGCTAATCCGCCGATGGCATAACCGGAAAAACCGATCTCGCGCAGGGTTGCAGACGATTCAAGGCGCAAGGCTTCATCCATGCCACCCTGAACAATGCCGAACAAAGCCGCCGGGTTACCACCGTGCGCCTCTTTGGATCGTAGCGCCCAGCGCATCGACAGGCGCATGGATTGAGCGGCCTGCGCTACAGTGGCCGGGTAAGACGTGCATTCATCAAAACACATGACGACATCGGAGCCAAGCGCACGTTGGACTTTTATTGAGCGTTCCGGCGTCAATTCTATCCGGTCTCCATTGATCGGAGATCGAAAAATCACTCCTTTCTCTGTCAGTTTTCGAAGCTTGGCCAGGCTAAATACCTGGAATCCACCGGAATCAGTTAAAATTGGTCGGTGCCAATGCATGAAATCATGTAAGTCACCGTGTTTTTGAATAATATCTATTCCTGGGCGCAACATCAGATGGAATGCGTTGCCGAGGATCATCTGGGTGCCCAGGTTTTCCAGTTCTTCAGGCAGTATGGCCTTCACAGTCCCGTAAGTACCTACCGGCATGAAAGCCGGCGTCTCTACCACTCCCCGTGTAAAATAAAGGCGCCCCAGGCGCGCTTTTGCCTCGGTGCCGATCAATTCAAAACGCATGGCGTTGCCTCACGAACAGGGCATCTCCGTAACTGAAAAAACGATAGTGTTGCTGCACTGCATGACAATAGGCTGCCATGGTTTTCGGGTAACCCGCAAACGCGGCAACGAGCATCAGCAGAGTCGATTCCGGTAAATGGAAATTGGTAATTATGGCGTCGATAACCTTGAAATCATAACCTGGGCAGATAAACAAGCGGGCATCACCGCTAAAAGGCTCCAGCCGGCCTTGGCTCACCGCCGCTTCAAGACTACGCACCGTGGTCGTGCCCACGGCGATAACCCGCCCGCCCCGCGCTCGGCATTCCGCGACGGCCAGGCAAACCTTTTCGTCAACTTCCACCCGCTCGGCATGCATGACGTGACTCGCTGGATTTTCCATCCGCACAGGCTGGAAAGTACCGGCGCCGACATGCAAGGTAACAAATGCCCTATTGATACCCTGCCTCTGGAGCCTGGTCAGTAAAGCGTCATCGAAGTGCAATCCAGCGGTAGGTGCGGCGACTGCTCCGGGCTTATGCGCATAAACAGTCTGATAGCGCTCCTTGTCGAGCGCGGTATCCGGGCGCTGAATATAAGGGGGCAAAGGGATATGTCCATAACGCTCGAGCAAACTCAATACGGGAGCAGTCGCCGGGAACTGAAGCTCAAAAAGATCAGCCTTCCGGCTGGAAACTTGTACTTTCAGTGCATCTTCCAGCCATAAATTACTGCCCATCTTGGGTGGCTTGCTGACGCGTAAGTGAGCCAATGCTTGATGCTCGCCAATAATCCGCTCCACCAGCACCTCCACCTTCCCACCACTCGCCTTGCGTCCATGCAAGCGCGCCGGGATGACGCGCGTATTGTTGAATACCAGTAAATCATTCGCAGTCAGGAAATCAGTAATATCGGTAAAAAAACAATCTTCAATATCCCCGGTTGGAGCATCAAGAACCAGCAAGCGGCTGGCGGTCCGCTGAGTCAATGGTTTTTGGGCGATAAGTTCAGCGGGTAAGTCATAATAGAAATCACTGGTTTTCATGAGAGGTTCCTAAACTGCCTTCTCCACGCATTGTAAGCTACGCAAGGGGGTATGGTTGTTGTTGAAGAATGATATCCGATGATTCAAGTGTGAGCTTTTTGTCATGACCCTAAAGTTTTCCCAACTCTGGCCGTTATCTTGGTTGAGGTTCAAATAAAACTGATTCCCCGGCCCAAACCAGGCAAATCAAATGGAGCCAAAATAAATGCAAGATGATGATATTTTGCAGGATTACCTGATTGAATCACGTGATCTTCTGGAAAAAGCCCAGGAAGATGCGCTGAGGCTGGAAAGTAACCCGGAAGACAACGAAATCCTGGCTTCAGTATTTCGTGCCTTTCATACGATCAAAGGGGGTGCCGGCTTTATCGAGGCTGACAATCTGGTCGAGTGGACCCATCATCTGGAAGATTTACTGGATAAATTGCGCTCGCACACCCTGCCGGTCACCAGTGAGGCTATCGACACTATTCTAAAGGGACTGGATGTTGTCGATGAAATGTTCAACTCTCTTGCCGAAGGGCGTGATCCGGAAGCTGGTCCGGCTGAATTGAGCGCACTGATCCGGGATCTTGCAGCCGGCCATCAAGCACCTTCAACTCCAGTCATCGGGCCCACATCATCCCCTGTCAATGCTGATGTTGACCCTAAGGAATTGCAACCCATTGATGAAGTCGATGCCGAATTCGAGGCATTACTGACTGCGGCACAATCATCGGAAAAATCTGACAATATGGAGCAAAAAACTGCGGCTGCGGGGATGCCTTCCTCTGCCACTAATAATAGTGAAATTACAGAAGATGAATTTGAAGCACTTCTAGATGCCCTGCATGGCCCTTCGATCTCCGCGCGGCCATCGGCTGCGGCAACCGTGGCTGAAGCGCATACGCCAACGGCGGCGGTAGCCCCGCCTCCTCTCGTGCACAACACGCGAGCTTCTCCCGCCCCAAAAAACCAATCACCTGCCAGGCCAAAATTTCGCTCTCATTCCTCCGCAGGGCTGGCCGACAAAACTCTGCGCGTCGATGCTGTGCGTATGGATGCGGCCATGAATCAGGTAGGGGAGATCGTACTGCTGCGTAACCGCCTGAATACAGCCATTTCAACCTTGCCCAAAGAGAATGAAATGCTAAAACGGATAGCCAGAGAGATAGATCTTGCCGTCAATGACATGCAAAACACGACCATGCAATTACGCATGCAGCCCTGCAAACGGCTGTTTCAACAATTGCCGCGCGTGGTTCGGGATGTATCGCGAAATCTGGCTAAGGAAGTGGAGCTCTCCATCGAAGGCGAGGAAGTTGAAATCGATAAATCCGTCGTGGATGCCCTTTCTGCTCCGCTGATCCATCTGGTGCGCAATAGCCTTGATCACGGGATCGAGAATCCGGAAGATCGCAAGGCGGCTGGCAAGCCAACAACAGCCACGTTGCGGGTTGCGGCTATACATTTGGGGGACAAGATACGCGTTGAAGTGGCAGATGACGGGCGTGGTATTGACCGTCATCTGGTCATCCAAAAAGCGATTGAGAAAGATGTGATTAGCGCAGAACAAGCGGCTCATTTGAGCGATCAGGAAGCGCTCGAACTGATTTTCCGCCCTGGGTTCTCAACCAAGGATCAAGCCAGTGATTTATCCGGACGCGGCGTCGGCATGGATGTGGTCAAGGAAACCGTACGGGATCTACGGGGCCGGATTGATTTACAAACACAATTGGGGCTGGGTACCACCATCGCCATGGAATTCCCGTTGACCATGGCTATTTTGCCGGTACTCTATCTGCGTATCCGGCGCGATATCTATGCGCTGCCCATTTCCTCGATCGAAAGTCTGGTCGATATCACTCCACAAAAAATTCATACCATCAAAGGGCGATCGGTTTTCCAAATCAGCAACGGACAGGTTGTCCCATTGGTCAATTTGGGCCAACTGCTCTATGAACGTCCTTTATCTCTGGGAAGCGAACCCATAGAAGGCGTACTCACGGAAAAAGGGCTATTTATGGTCTCCGAGGTCCTCGGTAACGAAGATGCCGTAGTCAAACCGATTGATTTCCTGGCCGATGACAAAAACAGCAACCGGTATCAGGGAGCCACTATTTCGGGCCAGGGAGAGGTTGTATTGATTTTGGATCCAAACACCTTAGTGGCGCTTTCGTTAGAACGTATGGGAGGTAATGATTGATGGACGTCAACCAGGTCATGTATATCGTGGAGTCCTCCTATCGCGCCCGGCACACCATGGATACCGCTTTGCGGGAAATTGATCGCCGGGCACTGAACGCCATGATTCTGGTCAAGCGCCACGGCAAGGCATTGGCCGGTTATGGCGTGATTGCCCAATCCTTTCGGGAACAGGCGGCTCGCCTCAAGCGTGCGGCGGCCAGCCTACCGGAAGTTATGTCTCCGTTGATATACGCGCAGATGTGTATCTTTAAACATCAACACCATGTTAAACAGATGGGCGTCCTTAAGAAACTGCTGATCCATGATGACGCCGTCAAACACAATTTTGAACATGCACTGGACCAATGGCAAACCCGCATCGAGCAGGAAGAAAGGGATTCCCGGAAAACCTTCAAGAAGGTTGTCAGACAAATGGAATCCCTACAGGACATCATTGAAGAACAAGAATATATCGTCGTTAATGCCCGCATTGAAGCGGCTCTTTTGGAAGGGACCGGGGTTCCCCTGATGCGCGTTTCCAAAGACATGGGCACGGCTGTCGCCACTATCCGGAAAGCAGTCTGGATCTATCGCAACCAACTGGAGGAATTTGCGCATGAAAGCAGCACCCGTATTTGAATTGGGCGATCATCGCTGGTGGATTATCTATGACCAGGATGAACACCGGGTGATTGATTCCAATGTCTATGTCATGGAGTCAAAAGGCCAGGCAATCATCCTCGATCCCAGCGGTTTTGAGATTTTTCCACAAGTCTTTTCCGCTTTGATCGATATCATCGAGCCCAACACCCTGACTGCGGCCTTTGTATCCCATCAAGATCCCGATATTGCCTCCAGCCTGCCGCTGTGGGCTGCCTGTAAACCGGATCTGCAATGGTATATTCCGCAGATATGGGAAGGATTCATCCGCCATTACGGTGCATTGGAAACACCTTTCAATAACATTCCAGACGAAGGTGGCGAAGTCATCATTGGCGACAAAACGCTGCAATTCATCCCCGCCCATTATCTGCACGCCTCAGGTAACTTCAGTGTTTACGATCCACAGGCGAAGGTATTGTTCTCTGGAGATGTGGGAGCGGCATTGTTGCCACCAGGACACGGGGCTTTCCTGGATCGCCGGGATGGATCCGAGCGGACATTTTCCGAGCATATTGCCAAGGCCGAGTACTTCCATCAGCGCTGGATGCCTTCAAACAGGGCTAAAAATGACTGGATTGATCGGGTTTCCCGCTTACCAATCGATTACCTGTGCCCTCAACATGGTGCTATTTATACCGGGGAAAATATACCTCGATTCCTGGATTGGTTCAGAAACTTAAACGTCGGCATAGGTGTTGCCTGAATCAATGGATAACGCTACTCAATAGAGGCTGCCATGAAAAAACTATCTGCCATATCTTTCCGGATTTCCGCAAGCATGATTGTGATCGGCATCCTGGTGAGCATCGCTGTGCTGGTTCCTTATTTTCTTGGTCAGCGCATTACTCATGATATAAAAACTATGGCTCGGGATCAGGTCATAGCCACACAGGTAATGAAAATGCATATTGCCATACTTGGCATGGATGTAGCGATTAGAGACAATATCGTGAACATGAACCTTAATGTGATCGGGGGGGTGAGTCCAAAGCGAGCCAGAAAACTGATGACAGTAACCTTAAAGGGTAAATATTTAAATCAAGCAGTGATGGAATTCTCCGTAGCCGATGCCGCCTACATAAAAGCGAAGATGCTCAGTCGACAAAGTCCAGATCTCACGGAGGCGGTTCAATCCCTTGATAAATCCTGGCTATTACTACGACAAAATAGCGCCAACATTATTGATCTGCTCCGACAACTTAAATTTGCTGGCGCAACAAATCTATTCGTAAACCGGTCCTATTTGTTAACCCAGCATACCGAAACTTCCTTCACGCGCATTAATCATGACATTAATCATGGCCTATACCTTAAAGAAAAAATGATGTTTAAAAACATGCAAACATCCAGAGCTGTCAGCCTGGGATTGCTGATCTTCGCGTTGGTGTTAGGCGGCCTATTGATGGGCTCTATTATCCGCAGTTTGCACAAGCGACTGCATTTGACGCTACAATCAATACAGGATATTGCCGAGGGAGAAGGTGATTTGACCAAGCGCATGCCTTCCCGTCATCGTGACGAACTGGACTTCATCGCCGATGCCTTCAATCGTTTCGTTGAAAAAATTCAGTCGCTTGTCAATCAGGTAGTCAATACGACAATTCAATTGGCTGATGCCGCCGATAAATTTTCAGTTTCCAGCCAAAAAACCATGGAGCTCACCCAACAATTACAAAACGAAACGGCGCAAATAGCCACCGCGACCGAAGGTATGTCTGCAAGCGCAAAAACAGCCGCATCGAAATCGATAAATACCCTGGATGCTGCCAATGAAGCGGATCATACCACTCAAAAAGGGCAAAAAGTTGTAGAACAAACAATCAGCATGATGCATGAACTGGCCACGGAGGTCGACCAAACGGCCAGGATAATACAGACGCTGGAAAATGATGGCAATCAGATCGGCCGCGTCATCGAAGTCATCAACAGTATCTCGGAACAGACCAATCTGCTGGCCTTAAATGCCTCCATTGAAGCCGCCAGAGCGGGCGAGCATGGGCGCGGATTTGCCGTCGTGGCCGACGAAGTGCGCACTCTGGCCACAAAAACCAAGGATTCCACCGGGGAAATCAGCACGATGATCGAGCGCATCCAGCAGGGCACTCGAAAAGCCGTGATGGCGATGGATCAAGGCAGAGAAAAGGCCCAGGCTGGCGTCAATCAGGCTCAGGTGGCGAATACTGCGCTCCATTCGATCAGTCAAGCCGTGTCAAACATCAAGACCCTGAATAGTGAAATAGCAGAGCTTGCCAACAATCAATCGGAAATCGCGCAAAATCTCAATCAGAATATTCTCAACATCAGCAGTAATACGGATGAGACGGCATCTGGTGCGCAAATGATAACCGTGGCGAGCAATGAGCTGGCCCAGCTCTCTGCCGAACTCAAATCAATTGCCAATCAGTTTAAAATTTAAGGGACTGCAGTTATGAACAAGCGCATGAATGAAGTCGATGAACGCACTCAATTGGCGGGTACGAACAAGTTTGAACTGCTGGTATTCCGGCTGAATGCTACCGACAGTAAAGCTGCACAAGAGTTTTTTGGCATCAATGTATTCAAGGTCAGAGAAGCCCTGAGTATGCCTAAAATCACGCCAATGCCAGGCGCACCTGAATATGTCATGGGGGTGGCCAACATCCGCGGCCAGATCATCCCCGTGATTGATTTGCCGGCAGTCGTCGGCATCCAGAACGGTCATCATAATATTTTATTGGTGACCGAATATGAACGCTCCACCCAGGGCTTTGCCGTCGAGGATGTCGATGAGATCGTGCGCCTGAACTGGAGCCAGGTTATGTCGGCTGAAGGTGCTGCGGTAGGCGGGATGGTAACCAGTCTGGCGCGCCTGGATGAAGATGAAGAGTATTCTCGTCTGGCGCTGGTGCTTGACGTAGAAGCTATCCTGCGCAAAGTATTACCCTCTCGCTTCAAGCTGGCGGAAGACATGACTCATGTCCCGACAGTCACTCTCCCTTCAGGATCAGTCATCCTGTATGCGGATGACTCTGTCGTGGCGCGCAGCCAGATTGAGGCCACGCTTACGAAATTGGGGCTACCTTTTATCGGTGCAAAAAGTGGTAAGGAGGCCTGGGAACGCTTACTGCAGATGGATGCTGAAGCCCAAGCGACTAACACGCCCATTAAAAACAAGATTGCTCTGGTTCTCACCGATCTTGAAATGCCGGAAATGGATGGCTTTACCCTGACCCGAAAAATCAAGGAAAGCCCTACCCTGAAAAGTATCCCGGTAGTTATCCACTCATCTCTCTCCGGGTCGGCTAACGAGTCGCACGCCAACCGGGTGGGCGCCGATGGTTATGTAGCCAAATTTGTGCCTGACGAGCTGGCACAGGAAATCGCTCAAATTATAAATGGAGATCACAACCATGCCTGATAAATCAGATAACAGCACCCTGATCACTAATCCTGCAGCACCAACCGCTCACTCATCCACTGCCCATTTACAGCAATTGACTGCCACCCTGCCTGCGCAGGAGAAGGCTGATCGCGAATCCTTTAATGAAAACCTGAAACTATCGGGCGAAGTGGCGGAGCTGCAAGGCAGGGGGAATGAACACATTGCTGAACTGATCGGCGAAATGGATGTAGTTGAGCAAACCATTAACCACATGGGTAAGATTGCCCTGGATTTTTCCGAACAAACCAAAACCATCACCAACCTGGCCGTTAAGGTCCAGGAAATTGCCAAGCAAACCAATCTGCTAGCCTTAAACGCAGCAATTGAAGCAGCAAGAGCGGGTGAACATGGCCGCGGATTTGCCGTTGTAGCCGATGAAGTCAAGAAACTGGCGCAAAATTCATCGACTGCCGCCGCCGATATTCAGGAATCGGCGATTAGCATCAATCATGATGCCGAGGAAATCGAAACCAGTATATCCAATAGCCTTAAACACCTCCGCAAGGGATCGAATCTCCTTGAGATAACCGCTGTTATACTGGGCAATTCCAATCAAGCCGCAGTTCGATTGAAAACAAGCCTGGAAAAACTCACCGGCAAATTTGCAGAAAACCTGGCCAGGATAAAAAATTCGCGTGCATAAATACCTTCATAATTTTCATGACGCATATCTTGGAAAGATAAGTTCGTCACCCGGAAGAAATTGACCCGCAAGGGTCTTATCAGTAGGATAGTATTTGAGGTGCGTTACGTACCTTGAATGGTGATCCATGCCGGTCCCTCGCAACGACAGGCTGTGAACCCCGCCAGGCCCGGAAGGGAGCAACGGTAACGGCGGACTCGGGTGCCGAGGTCTACCGGCATGGGTCCCTCCCGCTACCCGCCACTAAATTGCTACCCGTCATTGATGAAGAAACTACGGTCAACCTGGAAATGACCTATTTGGCCCTGGCGCGCAAATGGCGCCCGCATTCTTTCGCCGAACTGGTTGGCCAGGATCACATTCGCCAGGCTCTCGTCAACACACTTACCAGTGGTCGTATTCATCCCGCCTATCTGTTTACGGGAACACGCGGAGTAGGCAAAACCACCCTGGCCCGGCTGGTCGCTAAATGCTTGAACTGTGAGCAAGGCATTACTGCCACGCCTTGTGGAACATGCCAGGCCTGCCAGGAGATAGATGCCGGCCGATTCATCGATCTTATTGAAGTAGATGCCGCATCACGCACTAAAGTCGAGGATACCCGGGAGCTGCTGGAAAACGTCCAATATGCACCGGTCCATGGACGCTACAAGGTCTATCTGATCGATGAAGTGCATATGCTCTCGGGACATAGTTTCAATGCATTGCTAAAAACCCTGGAAGAACCTCCCCCGCATGTCCAGTTTTTATTGGCCACGACAGATCCCAAAAAGATTCCAGCCACAATCCTTTCTCGCTGTATTCAGTTTGGCCTCAAACGAATCCCGGAGATCAGGATTGCCGATCATCTGCATCATATTCTGGAACTGGAATCATTGACTGGAGAAACCGCCGCCCTGCGCCTGCTCGCTACCGCCGCCGACGGTAGCCTGCGCGATGCGTTAAGTTTACTCGATCAGGCTATTGCCTTTGGTGATGGCGTGATCCGTGAAACGGATGTGCGCAGCATGCTGGGCAGCATCCCCAGAGAATCAACTATTTCCCTGTTGCAGGCATTAGCCCATCAGGACGGTGCAAAATTGCTTGAGGAAACTGCCAGGATTTCTATAAGTAGTGGTGATTTCAGCGCCTTGTTGAGTGATGTACTCAATATGCTACATCAGATTGCCATTCGCCAGATTATTCCTCAAGCCGTTGAAGAGGATCCAATGATTGGGGAGCTGGCCCGCACTATCGGCCCGGAAGATATTCAGCTTTACTACCAGATCGCACTGCTTGGCCAGCGTGATTTATCTTATGCCGACTCACCACGCAATGGATTTGAAATGATTCTTTTGCGCATGCTGGCTTTCCGCCCACAATCTTCCACCTCCCATTCGGTCGACTCAGGAGGCACGCTTTCTGCCCGGCAGCTTGCTAAACGATCTGCCGGATCATCACTTGACGTGCCCGATGCCTCAGTTCCCTTGAATGATCACGGGTATCCGACATCACCCCGCAATGTCACAACACAAAATGCACCCCTCGGTCAACAGAAAATAGCTGACGATTCATCCAGACAACCTGACTCCTTGACTGGATCATGGGAAAAAATCGCAAGCCGACTGGCCCTGTCGGGTATAGCGAAGCAACTCGCCTTCCATAGCAATCTTGAGCTACTTGCTCCGGAACATTATTGCCTTTATATCGACAAGGCGCATGAACAGTTATGCACAGATCGATCAAAAAACCGCCTCCTGGAGGCATTACAGGAATTCGTTGGTTCGTCTATCAAAATCGATTTTAAAATCGTCGATGATTTGGTGGCTACGCCTGCGGCAAAACAGAAACAGCTCGAAGAACAACGTCAGCACGTAGCGGAAACAGCCATTGAAGCTGATGAAACGATCGGCTTGTTACGCACACATTTCGGCGCCGAAATTATTCCCGGTTCCATCAAATCCATTCAACCCCAGCAAGACAAATCCCGGAGGAAAGAACCATGAAAGGCGCAATTGGCAACTTAATGAAGCAGGCCCAGAAGATGCAAGCTGAGATGCAGAAGGCCCAAGAGGAGCTGGCCAACATGGAAGTCACTGGACAATCCGGCGGTGGGCTGGTGTCGATCGTTATGACCGGCAAGCATGAAGTGCGCCGGGTCAGTGTCGATCCGAGTCTGCTGGCGGATGACAAGGACATGCTGGAGGATCTCGTGGCCGCTGCCATTAATGATGCCACCCATAAAATCGAAGCAATGACGCAGGAACGCTTTGCTAATATGGCATCAGGCGTGCAACTTCTACCGGGTATGAATCTCCCATTTTGACCCTGGATTCAATCCAGGGAGATGACCCTTACGAAATCATTCCGCTAAACACCATGAATTTATCATGCAAATTCTTCGAATACTGACGCCGTGGCCGGATATAGAACCAGCCCATTGCTGGAACAGTTGATCCAGGCACTTCAGTGCCTGCCAGGAGTCGGTCCAAAATCGGCCATCCGCTGCGCTTACCATCTGCTTGAACGGGACCGGGAAAGTGCGATCCATCTCGCTCGTGCCCTGGAACAGGCTGTCAAGCATATTGGTCATTGCCACCGCTGCCGGAATTTTAGCGAAACGCCGCTCTGTGAGATTTGCCGGGATCCCAAAAGGGATCAATCCATCGTTTGTATCGTGGAGACACCAACCCAACTGGCAGCCATTGATCGAGCCACCCACTTCTCTGGCACCTATTATATTCTCATGGGACACATTTCCCCGCTCGATGGTATCGGTCCGAAAGACCTGGGCCTGGATCAGTTGGAAATCAGGCTTCGACAAGGTGTAATACATGAACTGATCCTGGCTATCAGCTCGACGGTCGAAGGTGAAATTACAGCCCATTATCTGGGAGAAATGGGCCGCGCTCTAGGGGTGCGCGTCACTCGCATCGCTCAGGGTGTACCCATGGGAGGAGATCTGGAGACACTAGATAGCGGCACCTTATCCCACGCCATGGCATTGCGCCACACTTATTAAACAAAATATATCGAGGAATTCAAGATGAACGATTGCCTTTTTTGCAAAATGATAGCGGGTAAAATCCCGGTGCAATTTATTTATGCGGATAATAATATGATCGCCTTAAATGATATCAATCCTCAGGCACCATTGCATGCTTTGATCATTCCTCGCAGGCATATCCCCACTCTCAACGATGTGCAAGGTGAAGATGCCGACTTGCTCGGAAAAATGCTGCTGGTCGCGAAGCGGATTGCGAATGAAGCCGGGGTGGCCGAGGCGGGCTATCGAGCCATCTTCAATTGCAACGCACAAGCTGGCCAGACCATCTTTCATTTACATTTGCATGTTTTGGGTGGTCGAGCCCTGTGCTGGCCGCCCGGCTAGGAGAACGAAGGAGAATCATGATGATTTTTTCGGCGCGGGATGAAGTATGACTTCGAGATCGGCGCGGACTGCGTCGATTGCGCTTTGGAGAGGTACGTCAGGCTGGTGCCGACTGCCATTGATGAAAACCGAGAAAGCCCCCCAGTCGCCATTTCTCAGGCGTAAATAGCCTGCCAGCGCAAACACCGAAACGGGCCGTGAGAGTGATCCGGTCTTGACCATGACGCGGGTCATCCAGGCATGATCACCCCCCTTTAGCATCGCTACAGGCGTTTGCCCCGGAATACTCAACGCACTCAGAAAAGCAGGATAATCACCATATTGGTGATTGGCATAGGCCAGTAATGCAATCACATCATTGGCTGAAAGTCGGCTGGCAGGCGTCAGGCCACTACCGCTCGCTAGAATGGGGCGACTGTTGTGGGCGCCGGTCCAGGGTGATTCGGCGTCTACCCTGCGTGCAAAATCGGTTAACCAGGCACCGGCCTGCCGCAGGGATAGTGGCGGCTGATATTGGGTTCGTGCGAGGTCTAGCGCCAGCATATCGGCCATATAATTGTTGCTGTAAGTCAGCATACCCCGCAATTCAGAACCCAATACCAGACCGCGTACCTCAGTCACCGGCTGAGTGTTCACGAAAGGGCGATTAATAATACGCACTGCGATTCCTGAGGTATCGATTCCGTTTTGCCGTAAGAAAACACGAAAAGCCTGACCCGTGTAGCGGGCTGGATGCGATACCGAGCGATAGATACATTGTGGTGAGCTGTTCATGGCGATACCCCCATCAACAGATAATTCATCGCGGCCCTTTGCAGTCGTGCGTAAAACGTGGATATGTGTTTTCGCATCCGCAGGCAGGGTGCGCACCTCCCCGTGCGTAATGAACAAAGGCAAGTTAAAAGGCTCCAGTGTAACCTGGGCTGGAATACCCGGCCCCTCTGCTGGCGATAGGCGCACACACACATTACTGTAATCGAATCCCGCCGCGGAAAGCGGCGCATTGTAGGCATTCCGTGTGCACTGTAGCGCAGCACAACGATCAGCTGTCTGGCATTGGATAGGCCCAAATTTCGACTGATCGATAATTATCGCGCCTTCGACCCGGCGAATACCCGCTTCCCGTACTCTCCGGGCTAGCAACCAGAGCTCAGCATTAGTGAGTCCCGGATCGCCACTACCCCGGAGAATAAGATCGCCCTTTAGAATGCCATTAACGACTTTTCCACGACGTAACACCCGAGTGGTAAACCTGTATTTCGCACCCCATATCTTAAGTGCCGCCAAAGCCGGATAGAGCTTGCTCACAGAAGCCGGTATCAGAGCCTGACCTGGATTCAGAGCGGCGAGGGTATGGTCGGTACGCAGATCAATGATGCGTGCGCTGACTACAGCACCCTGCCCGACGAGCCTCCTCAGATGAAGCAGGTTTTCCGCATGGGCCAACGATAATGCTAGCAGGAACCCTAATCCGACTCCTGCGAGTCGGCAAAGACCCTGCCATCTCATTTAAGATACTCTTTTCCGCCCAGATAGGCACGCAAAACTTCCGGGATACGGACGCGACCATCGGGTTGTTGATAATTTTCCAGCACAGCGATCAACGTGCGTCCAACCGCCAGGCCGGATCCATTCAGTGTATGCAGTAATTCCGGTTTGCCCGTACCCGGATGGCGATAGCGTGCTCCCATCCGGCGAGCCTGAAAATCCCGGAAGTTTGAGCAGGAGGAAATTTCCCGATAGCGCTGCTGTCCCGGCAACCATACTTCAAGATCATAGGTCTTGGACGCGGAAAATCCCAAGTCGCCCGCACACAGGCTCACGACCCGGTAAGGCAGCTCCAGTCTTTGCAGTACCCGCTCGGCGTGTCCGGTCAATGTTTCCAGGGCAGACCACGAATCCTCGGGACGAACCATTTGTACCAACTCAACCTTCTCGAACTGGTGCTGGCGAATCAATCCGCGAGTATCGCGCCCGGCCGCCCCGGCCTCGGAACGGAAACAGGGAGTATGCGCCACGAATCGCAGTGGCAGATCATCGGCCGAAAGGATTTGCTCTCGTACCAGATTGGTCATCGGCACCTCTGCGGTGGGAATGAGATAGAAACCGGGATTGCCGGAGATATGGAAAAGATCCTCTTCGAATTTTGGCAACTGGCCTGTTCCCCGCAAGGCCTGAGCCTGTACCAGATAAGGCACGTAGACTTCCTGGTACTCATGTTCAGCGGTATGCAGATCAAGCATGAACTGAATCAGGATGCGTTGCAGGCGTGCCAGATCGCCCCGAAGAACGGCGAAGCGTGCTCCGGAGATCCGGGTTGCTGCTTCAAAATCCAGCATTCCAAGCGCTTGCCCGATATCCACATGATCCCGGGGTGGGAAAGTGAATTCCGGTAACCGCCCCCAGTGGCGTACGACCACATTATCACTCTCGTTGACACCTTCCGGTACATTTTCATGCGGCAGATTGGGTATCCTCAGAAGCATTTCTTCTAATTCCTGTTGTACCGCTTGGGCTTGTCTGCTGGTCTGATTCAGGCGATCGCCCAGCGTGGCCACTTCTTCCAAGAGGAGGTCGATATTTTCACCTTTCGCCTTGGCCTGTCCAATAGCACGCGACCGGACATTGCGTTCATGCTGCAGGGACTGGGTTTCTGTCTGAAGTAGTTTACGTTGTCTTTCCAGATAGCCAAAATGCTCCAGATCAAAGATAAATCCCCGGTGCGCCAGCGCCTTGGCTACTGCCTCAGGATCAGTACGTAACAGTCTAATATCCAACATGAGCGTAGTTTCGCTACCGATTACAATAAAGTCCGAAGTTTACATGTTCAGCCAGTATTTTCCATACTCAACCGACCTCCTCTCTGGGATTCTAGATTAGGATTTCCAATCCAGCCGGCTAAATCCTTGCCCACCATTCGTCAGGAGGATAATCTTGTCTTTTAATCCTGCCGGTCTGGCAAAAAACAACTAAACGGAACCGCAATGATCCGTAAACTATTGATCGCCAATCGAGGGGAAATCGCGGTGCGCATCATTCGCGCCTGTGCTGAACTCGGCATTAAGGCAGCCGCTGTCTATACTGACGCGGATCGCTATGCCTTATATGTAAAAAAAGCCGATGAAGCCTACTATATCGGTCCCGACAGTCAAGGTGGATATCTGAACATCCACAGGATGGTCAATCTTGCCCATGCCACAGGGTGCGATGCCATTCATCCGGGTTATGGCTTTCTGTCGGAAAATCCACTGTTCGCTCGTTGTTGCGAACAAAATGGAATTCGTTTCGTCGGCCCCCGGAGTGAAATCATTCGCCGAATAGGTGACAAAGTGGAGGCACGTACCGCGATGCAAGCTGCCAATGTACCTGTAATACCGGGCAGCGAGCATAGTCTTAAGAGCGCCGAGGAAGCCCTGGAAATAGCGGGCATGATCGGCTATCCGATTATGCTCAAAGCTACCGCGGGTGGTGGCGGGCGAGGTATTCGCCGCTGCGACTCCCCCCTTGAATTGCAGCGGAATTTTAAACGCGTCCTCTCTGAGGCCAGCAAAGCTTTTGGATCAACGGAAATCTTCCTGGAAAAAGCCATCCTGAACTCACGCCACATCGAGGTGCAGATCCTTGGAGATCATTTTGGTCACGTTATACATTTATATGAACGCGATTGTTCCATCCAGCGACGCCATCAGAAACTGCTGGAAATCGCGCCTTCTCCCCAACTCGACGAAACCCGGCGCCAGCGAGTCTGCGAGCTGGCGGTGCTGGCAGGTCGCGCGGTGGGATATACCAATGCCGGAACAGTAGAATTTCTGCTCGATGAGATGGGAGAATTTTATTTCATGGAGATAAATACCCGCCTGCAAGTGGAGCATCCGGTTACTGAAATGATAACCGGCGTCGATCTCGTACAGGAACAGATCCGTATTGCCAGCGATCAGCCCCTCACCTATGCTCAGAGCGCTATTATGCGCCGCGGCTTCGCGATGGAATTTCGCATCAATGCCGAGGATCCACAAAATGATTTCCTTCCAAGCTTTGGACGAATCACCCACTATTTTGCACCGGGTGGTCCGGGAGTGCGGATCGACGGCGCACTCTATACCGGTTATGTCATCCCACCACATTATGATTCCATGTTGGCCAAGCTAATTGTCTGGGCGCTTGACTGGGATATGCTGGTGAACCGCGGACGCCGAGCTCTCCAGGATATTGCAGTCTATGGCGTCAAGACGACCATTCCTTATCATTTAGAAATCCTGGCCACGCAAGAATTCCGCACTGGTTCTTTCGATACCGGTTTTGTCGAAGCCCATCCGGAACTGACCGCCTATTCCCTCAAACGCGACTCATCAGAATTGGCTGCGGTTATCGCCGCTAGCCTCGCCGCACACTGGAACTTATAACTCACCTACCCATGACTATCCCGCTAGCTCGCCAACTGATCAGACTCCGCCTGACCAACCACTCATGGTCAGGATTAGCCTCCTTTCAATTAATCTCTTCCACCCCACCGCTCACAGGTGAACGATGAACAGGGTACACCTAACCGAAACCATTCTGCGCGACGCCCATCAATGCCTGATCGCCACCCGTATGCGCACCGAAGACATGTTGCCGGCCTGCGAGCGATTGGACCGAATGGGGTACTGGTCGCTGGAAGTCTGGGGTGGGGCCACTTTCGATGCCTGCCTGCGTTTTCTTAAAGAAGATCCCTGGGAACGGCTGCAAAAACTGCGTAAAGCCTTGCCCAATACCCGTTTGCAAATATTGCTGCGCGGTCAGAACCTGCTCGGCTATCGGCACTATGCCGATGATGTCGTGCGGGCTTTCGTAGCATGCGCCGCAGCTAATGGTATCGACATTTTCCGTATTTTCGATGCGCTCAACGATCTACGTAATCTGCGCACCACCATCGAGGCCGTCAAAGCAACCGGTAAACACGCCCAAGGTACGATTTCGTATACCGTCAGCCCGATCCACACGATACCACAATTTGTGGCGCAGGCCCGCCAGTTACAATCTCTGAATTGCGACAGTATCGCCATCAAGGATATGGCCGGATTGCTGACCCCGAATGTTGCCGGTAAACTCTATGCTGCCCTTTCCCAGGCGGTTGATATTCCTGTCCATCTACATACTCACGCCACTGCGGGACAAGCGGAAATGTGCCAGTGGCAGGCAATCCAGAATGGTTGTCGGTACATCGACACCGCACTCTCCGCTTTTGCCGGTGGCGCCAGCCATCCGCCCACGGAAGCCATGATTGCCGCCTTGCGGGATACTGATTTCGACAGCGGTCTGGATCTGGGCCTGGCCCAGGAACTGGGATTCTATTTCCGCGACGTACGAAAAAAATATCATCAGTTCGAAAGTGAATATACCGGCATAGACACTCGGGTTCAGATCAACCAGGTGCCCGGGGGCATGATTTCTAATCTGGTCAACCAGCTACGTGAACAGGGGGCGCTTAACCGGCTCGATGAAGTGTTTGCGGAAATCCCGCGCGTCCGCAAGGATCTGGGTTATCCTCCTCTGGTGACTCCGACCTCACAAATCCTTGGCACTCAGGCAGTACTCAATGTACTCACCGGTCGGCGCTATCAAACCATCACCAATGAAGTGAAGATGTATCTGCAAGGGCGCTATGGTTGTCCGCCCGGGCCGGTCAATACGACTGTCCGGCGCAAAGCAATCGGCAATTATGAGGTCATAGATGGACGCCCGGCCAATCGATTGCCGTTGGAGATGGGCCGGTTACGCACAGAGATCGGAACGCTTGCCCACAATGAGGAAGACGTACTGATCTACGCCATGTTTCCGGAAATCGGTAAAGAATTCCTGTTCGCACGGGCAGAAAATCACTTGATTCCGGAACCCCTGGAACCTGTTGAAAATGTGACCGAGGTGAATCGCGGCGCACCGGTCGAATTCAACGCCACCCTGCATGGGGAAACCTATCACATCCACATCACCGGCAGTGGCCATCGACGCGATACCATCCGTCCCTATTACATCACCGTCGATGGCATGCCCGAAGAAATCATGCTTGAAGTACTGGATGAAACCGGTATTGATACAGCGGCTTTCCCCGCACGGGCCCGCCCTGCCGGCAGTAAGCGCCCCCGGGCCACCCGCCCGGGACAGGTCAGCACGACTATTCCGGGGACTGTCATCGAAGTGTTGGTTGAAACTGGGCAGACCGTATCCGCCGGTAATCCGGTGCTGGTTATCGAAGCCATGAAGATGGAAACTGAGATTCAGGCCGCGATCAGCGGAGTGGTCGAGCAGATTTATGTGCAAAAGGGTGATCGTGTCAATCCAGATGAAACTCTAATCGATATCAGTTCATCATGAAACCGCTGATCCTCGCTTCCTCCTCACCCTACCGCCGCGGATTGCTCGCCCGGTTGCAACTACCCTTTGCCAGTAGTTCTCCGGACGTCGATGAAACCCCCCGGATCGGAGAAACCCCTCGGCATTTGGTCGTGCGTCTGGCGACAGCCAAAGCTCATGCAGTCGCTCAAATCCATTCGCACGCCCTGATTATCGGTTCGGATCAATGCGTCGTACTCAATGGCCGTATTTTCGGCAAACCAGGAAACTATGAGACTGCCCACGCCCAACTGTGTGCAGCTTCCGGCCAAGCACTCCGGATATTGACCAGTGTGTGTTTGCTGGATACAGAATCCGGTGCGTGTCCACATGAGGTCGTGCCTTATAGGGTGCGCTTTCACGTGCTGGATGAAGAAACTATCAAAAACTATCTACGTCTGGAACATCCCTATGACTGCGCCGGAAGCGTCAAATCGGAAGGGTTAGGAGCCTCTTTACTCGAATACATGCGCGGCGATGATCCGACCGCCCTGATCGGGCTACCGCTTATTCGCTTGTGTGCGATGCTGCGCCAGGCCGACATAAAAGTGCCTCCAAATACTATCTGATCAACTCGCGCGAAAAGCTGCAGCTAAATCTACAGCGCATCCGGCTAATGTCCGTCGCGCTTTCCGGGCGCTACGCGCCAGTTGACGCACCGACCCCAAATCCGAGGGTCGGACAAGCAAACGCAACACCACCTCGATGGGCATGAGATGGGTATAGCGAACGGACGTCACCACCCGGGGTAACCGGGTGGTGACGTCATCCACGATCACGCGAACAACCGCGAAAGGAATAGCGACACGATGAGCAAAACGGGCAACTGCCGCTGATTCCATGTCGACAGCGACCGCCTTGCTGGACCAGGCCAATAAACGCTTTTCGGCAGGTTCGGATAGTGGTGCCTGAACACTCAACAAACGCCCCTCGACGGGGCTCCAGCGAAAGTCGAGGAGGCGCCGAAGTTCGGCGTGGAATTCCGGAGAAACCAGCCAGGTAGAGCCCGCTTCGTCGATAATCTCGCCAGGTAACAGCAGATCTCCCGGCATCGTCTCGGGTTTGAGTCCGCCCGCCGTCCCCCAGACCAATAATCTGTCAACACCCTGGGCGAATAACCGCTCGGCGGCCCGCGTCGCTCCCGCAGGACCGTAACCCTGGCACACGGGGCATCCTGCCCGGCGTAGCGCAGCAGCAGTGCGGGCCTCAACCGCCAGGGGCGCAATCAGGCCGGTCAACACGCAAGATTGCGGTATCGTGCCAATGCCCACAAGGGGAAATACTCACTATATCCATGATATCGCAGATAAAACACTCTAGGAAATCCCGGTGCATTGAACTTCGGGCCAGCCCAGGTACCGGCTTCATTTTGTTGCGCCATGAGCCACTGAATACCGTGCCTGACGGCATCATCATGAATCACCCCACCGGCCATCAACGCCAACAGCGCCCATGCGGTCTGCTCCGGGGTTGAAGACCCTGTCCCTGGAAGAGCCGGAGGCACGTTATAGGTATCATTGCTTTCCCCGAAACTACCGTCTGGTTGTTGGATGGATTTAAGCCAGGCCACAGCCTTTTGGATTCGGGAATCAGCTGGGGGGATACCAGCCAGTTCAAACGCTATCAGGACTGACCAGGTGCCATAAATATAGTTGGTTCCCCATCGCCCCCACCAGGCGCCCGCAGTCGTTTGCTTGTGGGTCAGGTAGTCAATAGCCCGATCCAGAGGCTTCCTGTAACGATCTCCCAATAATGAAAACAGGGCCACGCAGCGGGCGGTGACATCTTCGGTGGGAGGATCCAGTAATGCACCATGATCTGCGAATGGAATTTCGTTCAGGTACAGGGAGATATTGTCGCTATCGAAAGAGGCGAACCCGCCATTGCTTGATTGCATGCCGGCTACCCAGTCAGCGGCTCGCCGGATGGGTTCACGCAATCCTTCCGGATCTGTGAGTTGCATACCCCAGGCTACGGCGCTGGTATCATCCAGATCCGGGTAATAGTCATTGCGATACTGAAATGCCCAGCCTCCTCCCGGTAAATTCGGATGATCCACCTGCCAGTCTCCCGGTTGATCCAGTAACTGCCGCTCGCAGAGCCAGCCGCAAGAACGCCGGATTGCATCATCGGCGTTACCCGCCTCATGTAACGCCAGTACCGCAAGCGCGGTATCCCAAACAGGTGGCACGCAGGGTTGACAATAGCTCATGTCACCCCGCTCCACGAGCAGCAGTTCAAGTGCCTTTTTAGCCTGTTGCCGCAACGGATGACCGGGCTGATAACCCAAGGTATCCAGCGCCTCATAAGCATTAATCATCGCCGGAAATATTGACCCCAACCCCCCTTCTCCATTTAAGCGCAGGACCATCCATTGTTCGGCCTTGCGAATAGCCGGCGCGCGAATCTTATCCGGAATATAGGGCTCGACATGCCTTAAGGTGCGTTCTGCCATCAGGAACAGCCGATTGAGTAGCGATCGAACGGGGAACCAGTCACGTACAGCTTCCGGAGACTGACGAAACAGCTCCTGAACATCCGTGCCACTCGGATTGTGAGCGGTACGCTTCAAACTGACGAGAATAAACAGCGGTACCATAACCGTGCGTGACCAGTACGATACCTTATAGATTTGAAAAAAGAGCCAGCGGGGCGCATACATCAATTCGACCGGGATAAAAGGCACCCCACGCCAGGGAATCTGCTGGAATTGCGCCAGCATGATACGGGTAAAAACATTCGAGCGCTCAGCCCCGCCCGCTTCAAGGATCTGTTTACGAGCATAACGCATGTGATCACTTTCAGGATCATCCCCCGCCAGTTTGAGTGCGTAATAGGACTTGACCGAACAGGAGATGTTCATGGCCCCCCCCGGATACAGAGGCCAACCACCTTCTTTCCGCTGATTCGCGCGCAGATAGCGGGCAATCCTCTCCTGCAGATTAGAATCGATTTCATCCATGAAATGCATCATCAGGATGTATTCTGCAGGAATAGTACAATCTGCCTCGAATTCATAGCACCAGTGTCCCGCCTCGTGCTGCTGTGACAGGAGGGCATTACGTGCCTTGCTGATTGATTTCTCGACCTGCACCAGAAAAATCTCAGCAGATTGCAGGGCTTTAGTCCAATTCATTACCGCATGCCTCTGTCTTTATCTTCCCTATTTAACGGAGGATCAGTCTTAAGTGATTCCGGAACAGCCGGCAAACCTTTTGCAAGCAAGGCAAAACCGGCACGAATCAAGCTATTCTCCCGGGCGGCAAGTCGACACCATAAAACCGTTCCCCTCACCGAGCGTCGACTGATCTTGACTTCCTGGCCAGACGCATAGGAAGGATTTGCGGTCAGTTTGCGCAAAGTAAGAAGTGCCATATATAACGCCCACAAGCAGAAATTCCTGAGGCCCGGCTGACTCCGTGGTAATGCCAGCGTGTAGTTCAAAGCCCGCTGCGCGTGGCCGTGAGCGATACCAATCAATTCCTGCAGGCCCTTCTGGAATCGTGGATCACCCGGCATGGCTTCCGCCAGATCCAGGCCGTAGGCCTGGAAAATATCCCGGGGCAGCCAACAAGCCCCTCGTTGGCGGTCTTCCCAGAAATCCTTGAGAATGTTGGTCATCTGCAAGGCTTGTCCAAAAGATACCGAAAGGTGCAACAACTCATCATCGCGTTCTTGTAGTTGCGGTAGGTACCCGATGAACAACCGGGTAAGCATTTCTCCGACGCAGCCCGCGACGACATAACAATACTGCGCGTGTTCACCCAGATCGCACAGGCCGCCGATATTTTCACACCGCTGAAAATGGGCCATCCCTCTGGACATTACGGTAACGCACTGGAGGATCGCATCTCGGTCTGATTCATCGAACCGATGGGCAATCCCGATCACCACGGTGGTTTCCCGAATCAGGTGACGCTCATCCGAATGAGCATCCTCTCGCAATAAAGGTAAAAAGTCGTGGGCAAAAGCGGCGGGATCATCCTTGCCTGCTACGACACGAATAAATCGTTCGGAATACTCCTCCACCCCATCGGCATCCAGCACACTGGCATCCTCAATGGTATCCGCGATACGACATAACAGATAAGCATTACCAACCACGGTTTCAAGTTTACGCGGCAAAGCCTGAATGGTCAGCGCGAATGTCCGGGAGACCCCATCCAGTAATTCCTGTTGCAAAGATGAAGCCTTTGAGTCAGTTTCTCTCATGACGTTTATCCCCCCAATGTGCCGGGAGGGAGATATCATGCAGACGAAAGGCCGTTCCCAACCGACCCAGTTCCCCCGCCCATTGCAAGGCATCCATAAAAGCCTGTTCGGCCGGCCGATGCGAGTAACCCAGCTCCCGCTCGGCCTTTGCCGAAGAAAAAAACATATAGTGACGTGCCATTTGCAACTCATCCCGAGTTAATAATGGGGTTTTCCCAGTCAAACGGGCCCATTGCTCTGCCAGCCAGGCTACCGGGAACAACAAGCCGGGCGCCAACCGGAAACGCGGGGGTTTGCGCCCGCTCAAGCGGGCAATCAAAGATAGAATTTCTGCCAAGGACAAATTATCACCCCCCAAAATATAACGTTCTCCCACCAGGCCATGCTCATAGGCCAACACATGACCATTGGCCACGTCATCGACATGGACGATATTTAACCCCGTATCGACATAGGCCGGCATGTGCCCACTGGCTGCATCGAAAACCATGCGGCCAGTGGGTGTGGGCTTGATGTCTCGCGGCCCCACCGGCGCTGCAGGATTGACGATCACCACATTGAGGCCGGCTTCGGTAATCAATCGCCGAAGCGCC
This sequence comes from uncultured Ectothiorhodospiraceae bacterium, assembly GCA_964620825.1. Classification (GTDB taxonomy): domain Bacteria; phylum Pseudomonadota; class Gammaproteobacteria; order DSM-5130; family Acidihalobacteraceae; genus Acidihalobacter_A. The sequence continues at coordinate 13,523 of CAZUKD010000008.1, read as the reverse complement.
TGTTCGGCCAGAAACTTGCTGCGCTTATAATGGCCGATCATCTCTTCAATATGCGCTTCGCAAGTTTCATCAGCAGGCGCACCATCCAAACGATGTCCCAGAGTGGCCACACTAGAGGTATAAACCATGCGTTTGACGCCCATTCGAGCGGCTGTTTTAATCAAACGCAGTGTGGCCTCGACATTGATCCGCTGCATATATTCGGGATTGGGAACAAAAAAGCGATAATCCGCTGCGGCATGAATCAGCCCGTCGCAGCCATCCAGGGCTGCGGCAAAACTATCAAATTGTTGCAAATCACCAGTAACCCGCTCTACCGGCAAACCCTGGATATTGGTCAGATCTGATTGCGGGCGCACGAGTACGCGCACGGTATACCCGTGGCCAAGGAAGGTCCGAGCAATAGCTGAGCCGATAAATCCGCTAGCGCCGGTAATCAATATTCGCTGGGTCATGAATAAATACAATAAAGATTTTGTAAAGTTTAACGAATATAAGAAGTCCGCGTCGAGCAATCAAGTGATAGTTGATCCGAGAAACCAGGTATGGCTTAGTTTATGAACATGAAATCAGGATCCTTTATCTGATGGATTCATCTGCAACAATTCTTGCTGAAGAGGATTGAGTACCGCCTTTTTCTTCGGCTTGGGAGGTAAATTCCTGGTGATCAGATAGTTGCGATGCTGCAAGTAAGCACTCCGTACGAAAGCATAGGCATCCGGTACGGTATCGATAATGAAATCATAAGGTAGCAGCCGGGCACGTTCGACAGTATATTTCAAAGTAGTTGAGATGAGATCTATCTGGGAGTAAGGATAATAGGTGATCGGGTTGAGCGCCCAGCCATCCACAGCTAGCGATGGAATATTTCGTAACGTGCTGGGCCCGAATAAGGGCAGTACGACGTAAGGCCCTTGTGGGACTCCCCAGACGGCCAGAGTGATACCGAAGTCTTCGTTGTGTTTCGGCAATCCGAGCGGAGTGGCCACATCAAAGAGGCCACCGATCCCAAATGTGGTATTAAATAGAAAACGGGTCAGATCTTCCAAAGCCCGCGGTTTTCCCTGCAAGGTGGCATTGACGGTCACCGAAACCTGGTTGAGATTGGAAAAGAAGTCACTGGCCCTGTACTGAACAAATTTCGGTGTGACGTGTACATAAGTCTCGGCTATTGGGCGAAAAACTGCTTTATCCATCGTCATGTCGAATGAAAACATGGCACGATTGTAGCCCTGCCAAGGATCACTCGGATCAGGCGAATAATGAGTCGTGGCACAGGCAGAAAGCAAAATCGGGAACATCCCCGCGCCCATGCATCGGACGATTTTGTTAAGGTAACTCATCCAGACTTTCCTTTTTCCATTACTTTTGAAAACCCCCAAACCCAATGGGCAACCAACCTCGAGAATGGCCTCTTCCGCGAATAATTGTAGATGATCCCTCAAGATAAATGCTCATTCCACCATTTCAGCCGCCTGCGTATCACAATTTACGGCCACGATCTGCTGCAATACGCAAGCGCAGAGCGTTCAATTTAATAAAGCCTTCCGCATCTTTCTGATCATAGGCACCGGCATCATCTTCAAAAGTAGCGATTCCGGTATCGAACAGGCTATCATCTGATTGGCGTCCCACCACTCCGATAGAACTCTTATATAGCTTGAGTCGTACCACGCCATTGACATACTGCTGTGACTCGTCGATCAGGCTTTGCAACATACGCCGTTCGGGACTCCACCAGAAACCGTTATAGATTAGAGTGGCATAGCGCGACATAAGCTCATCCTTGAGATGTGCAGCTTCCCGATCCAGGGTGAGGGATTCGATAGCCCGATGAGCCTGCAACAAAATCGTGCCGCCCGGAGTTTCATAACAACCGCGGGATTTCATGCCGACAAAACGATTTTCGACGATATCGAGGCGACCCACTCCCTGCCTGCCCCCGATCCGGTTGAGGGTGGCAAGCAATATCGCCGGACTCATCTTCTTCCCATTGATTGCCACGGCATCACCACGTGAAAAGCTAATCTCCAGATAGGTCGGCTGGTCGGGGGCCTGCTCAGGAGAGACGGTCCATTGCCACATTCCGGGTTCGGGTTCCACCCAGGGATCTTCTAAAACTCCCCCCTCATAAGAAATATGTAACAGGTTGGCATCTATGGAGTAGGGGGACTTCCGGCCTTGCCTCCCAACCGGGATGCTGTGTTTTTCAGCGTAAGCCAGTAAATGTTCACGCGAATTTAGCCTCCATTCTCGCCAGGGTGCAATGACCCGAATGCCTGGCTTAAGGGCATAGGCGCACAATTCGAAGCGGATCTGATCATTACCTTTGCCAGTCGCACCATGGGCGATGGCATCAGCCCCGGTCTGCTCGGCAATCTCCACCAGCCGTTTCGCGATCAAGGGTCTTGCAATTGAAGTGCCGAGGAGATATTCCCCTTCATACACAGCATTTGCGCGGAACATCGGAAAGACGTAATGACCTACGAATTCCTCGCGTAAGTCCTCGACATGGATCTCCTGCACCCCGAGACTGCGCGCCTTGACACGGGCCGGCTCGACCTCCTCGCCCTGCCCCAGATCGGCAGTGAAAGTGACTACCTCACAATGATAGTTTTCCTGTAACCATTTAAGGATGACCGACGTATCGAGCCCACCGGAATAGGCCAGAACGACCTTGTTAATCTTGGTCATGAATCACATTCTCCAGAAGCAGACGGGCAGCCATCGGAATCGATGACGAATAAACGAAACAAGTATATCCGCTCCAATCCGGTTTTGGGGAACAAAGTTCATGGAACCAGGGTTTTGTCGGAATCTCCCCGCGACTTGAGAATCAGGACAACCCGGCGGTTCCGGGCTCTACCAGCAACCGTCTGGTTGCTGGAAACAGGGTGCATTTCTCCCTGGGAAGCCACCTGGATAGGTACTACAACGCCCTGTTCGCGCAGAAATCGGGTCACGGTTTCTGCGCGGCGCAACCCCAACTTGAAATTGTATTTCATCGAGCCGACACGATCAGTATAACCCCTACCGATAATGAGCCGAATACCACCATAAGCCTTGATATACCGTGCCAACCGATGCAGGTGCTTTTGGGCTAATTGGCTCAACTGTACCGAGTTCGTGGCAAAATAAATCAAGATCCTCGAAAATTCAGAAAAACTAACCACCGGCAAGGTACCCACGCAACGTTGCAATCTCCCCATCGCACGGCGAAAAAAAAGCGAGGAGACAAGCACTCGGATCTGAGGGCTGGAATCCATCGGGTAGGTCAATGAGATAAACCGGCCGGCCTGCAGGGCCAGCAGTACCTTGCGGGCTGCATTATCACCTAAATTGACGGGACGATTCTCCCCGCCGCTACCCAGTCCAACCACCCTGGGTTTTGATCTTGCTTGCCAGGGTGCCGTGATGATAGAGATTTGTCGTAACGCCCCCAGATACAATCCGGGTCTGGACCGGATAAAAAATCGAAGCCGCCCATTCTTCAGCTGAATCAGCCCTGCCTCACCATAATCTGGAATATGTTGAATCAGCTGGCAGGTAAACTCTGTATGTTTCATCTGCCAGCTGATCCGGGCTGAACTGGCAGCAAACTGCAAAATAGCGGCTGAAGCTGTTGCCCGGGGTATCCAGAGCAACATCGAGAATAGGAGAAAACGTATCACTGAATATCGCACGGCCGAATATGAAGATATTATCTGTTTACCTATTTCTATTTATCGGCCAATCACGGCAAAACTTGAGAAAATAGAGGGGTCACAGGTTTCCCGGATATTCGTCTGAGCAACATGTAATAGATATAATATTAGCTGCACTCGAGCCAAGCAACGAACAGCTCAAGGCTATGGAAGGTGCTGAACAAAAAGGTGGTGATATCTTTGACCTGCTTAGTATTGTATTTTCACGCAAGACTCAATAGGTACTGAAGTTCGCCATCGAATTTACTTACCGATTCCTGCGCGGCAACAAGGAATAAGCAGATAGCAGTCAAAACCGAAACTAAATAGTAAACAAGCTGTTTCAACGGGTTTTTTTAGGAATATACAAGTCCGTAATTGTCCTTTCCGCAGCTTCCGCCGCAAAACACAAGGTTTCCGAAAGCGTCGGATGAGGATGAATGGTGAGCCCTATATCCTGGGCATCAGCGTCCATCTCCAACGCCAACGTAGCTTCGGCGATCAGCTCGCCGGCATTAGGTCCAACGATTCCAGCTCCCAGAACCCGGTGCGTTTCGGGATCGAAAAGTATTTTGGTCATCCCCTCATCCCGCCCCAAAGCCAGGGAGCGGCCACTGGCTGCCCAAGGGAAAACACCCTTTTCATAGGCCATACCTTGAGCCTTGGCCGCAGTTTCCGTGAGACCCATCCAAGCGACTTCGGGATCGGTATAGGCCACGTTAGGAATCGCCCTGGCATCGAAATGCGCTTTCAGACCGGCAATGACTTCTGCGGCCACCTTACCCTCATGGGTCGCCTTATGCGCCAGCATAGGTTGCCCGACGATGTCGCCAATGGCATAAATATGGGGGACATTGGTGCGTTGCTGACTGTCAACAGCAATGAATCCCTGGTCATCGACGAGGACCCCCGCCGCCTCCACACCAATCAAATGTCCATTCGGGCTGCGGCCCACTGATACTAAGACACCATCAAATCGATCCTCCGCCGGCGCTTTCTCTCCCTTGAGCCGGCATAACAATCCATTTTCCCTGGATTCGATAGCATCGACCCGAGTGCCCAGATAAATGTTTTCATAGCGTGCCCGAATGCGTTTCTCCAATGGGCGGATCAGGTCTCGATCCACCCCGGGGATTAGCCCGTCGGATAATTCGACAATGGTAATCCGGCTCCCCAGCGCGGCATACACGGTAGCCATCTCAAGACCGATAGCCCCTCCCCCGATAACCAGTAAACGGGCAGGGATTTCCGGTAATTCCAAAGCATCGGTAGAGTCCATAACCCGTGGGTCGTCCCAGGGTATAAAGTTGGGTTTGGATATTCGAGAACCGGCGGCAATGATAGCCTGCTCGAAATGGATGGTCTTGGTGCCATCCGGTGAGTCGATATGCAAGGCGTGTGGGGAAATAAACCGTCCAGTTCCCTGGATGACCTGAACCTTGCGTTGCCTGGCCAATTGGGTCAATCCACCCGTCAGGCGATTCACGATCCCCCGCTGGTATTGGCGAATCGCTGCAAGCTCGATTTCCGGTTTGCCGAAACGTACACCGTGAGCGGCAAATGCCTCCGCTTCAGTGATAATTTGTGCTGTGTGCAGCAGGGCCTTCGAAGGAATGCAGCCAACATTCAAGCATACACCACCAATCACCGCATGTCGCTCGACCAGAATGACCCGCTTGCCCAGGTCGGCAGTACGGAACGCGGCAGTATAACCTCCTGGTCCGGAACCGAGGACGAGAACTTCAGTTTCCAGATCGAATGCGGTCGGCTCGGATGCCGGATTCTCCGCAGAGATCAATGGCTTCGCCGTATTGTCGGGTGGCTTGTCCGTGGATGAATCAGTAACGGAAGGAACCGTTTCGAGCTGGACTATGGGCGTACCCTTGGCCACCCGATCTCCAACTTTGACGAGCACCTCACATACCATGCCGAGTTGCGGAGAAGGAATCTCCATGCTTGCTTTGTCAGATTCCAATGTCATGAGGGAATCTTCCTCGGCAATCCGGTCACCCGGTTTGACCAGAATTTCGATCACTTCCACTTCCTTGAAGTCCCCGATATCGGGGACTTTGATCGTAACGAGTTCTGACATGTCGCAAATCCTTTTTAGAGCAGCATCCGGCGGGTATCTGACAGCAGCTTGCTGAGAAAAGTGGTGAATCGCGCTCCCAGTGCGCCATCAATCACGCGATGATCATAAGATAGGGACAACGGCAACATCAAGCGAGGTGCGAATTTTCCGTCTTGATAGACCGGTTGCCAGCGTGCTCTCGAAACACCGAGAATGGCCACCTCCGGCGCATTGATGATAGGGGTAAACGCAGTACCACCGATTCCACCAAGACTGGAAATGGAAAAGCAGCCCCCCTGCAGGTCGACTGGCCTGAGTTGGCGGTCCCGCGCTTTTTTGGAGACTTCGGCTAATTCCGTAGCCAGATCAACGAGGCTCTTCCGGTCAACATAACGAATGACCGGAACGACAAGTCCAGCGGCGGTATCCACAGCGATACCGATATGAAAATACTGTTTGATGATCAATTGCTCGCCGGATGGATCCAATGATGCATTGAAACGGGGATATTCACGTAACGCCGAGACTATCGCTTTCATCAGGAAAGCGAGTAGGGTAATCTTTACTCCCTTAGCTGCATATTCCTTGACCATTTGCTTACGAAAAGCCTCCAGATCAGTGATATCGGCTTCATCGAACTGAGTGATATGAGGAATCGTTACCCAGTTGCGGTGTAGATTTTTCCCTGTCAAGCGATTGATCCTGGTCAATGGCTGATGTTCGATCTCGCCGAACTGGCTGAAATCCACTTCCGGCATGCTAGCTACGCCAAGACTGCCGGAAGAACCGCTGGTCAACGCCTGTTTGATAAATGTCTTGATATCATCCTGCAAGATACGGCCCTTCGGGCCGCTTCCATGCACTGCACTCAGATCAACGCCCAATTCGCGCGCAAAGTGGCGAATGGCTGGACTGGCATGCGCCTTGCGAAAGTGCTCTTCATGCCAATGTGCGGTAGGCGAAGGGCGCTGAACAGGCGGTATTTGAGCGAGCGGGGAAGATTGCGTATCAGCGCTAAGGGTTGCCACCTGCCCTGCGGCTGAGAGCGTCACTGGGGCAGTAGATATTTTTTTTTGCACCTCTGGAACGGCTTCCTCCAGCACGGGTTCAAGAATCAGAATCGGAGAACCTTCAGCTATGCGATCCCCCACTTTGACTCTCACCTCACGAACGACCCCTCCTTCAGGGGCCGGTATTTCCATGTTTGCTTTATCTGATTCCAGGGTGATCAGCGAGTCCTCAGGAGCAATCACATCGCCGGGTGCCACGAGAACCTCGATGACCTCCACAGAGTTGAAATCACCGATATCCGGAACCCGGATTTCCTTCAATTCTGACATAGTTGCACTCCCGGATGATTAAAGCGTGATCGGATGAGGTTTGGAAGAATCGATGCCATATCGGGAAAGCGCTCGACTGACTTCGACAGGAGCAACGACCCCCTCATCAGCCAGGGCTTTCAAGGCAGCAATAACAATTTGGTAGCGATCTACTTCAAAAAATTTGCGCAACTGTTTGCGGGTATCGCTGCGCCCGAAACCATCGGTGCCCAAGACGACATAACGTCCTGGAATCCAGGCTCGAATCTGCTCCGCATAGGTCTTTACATAGTCAGTCGCCGTGATGAAAGGGCCGGATTGCCCGGCAAACGTCCGTTCTACATGACATTGCTGCGGCGATTCCTCGGGATGGAGACGATTCCAGCGCTCAGTCCGATCACCCTCCCGATAGAGCTCATTGAAGCTGGTCGCACTCCAGATATTGGCATCGATCCCAAACTCCTGCTCCAGCATCCCCGCGGCCGCAATGACTTCACGCAATATTGCGCCAGAACCGATCAGCTGAACCTTTTTCTTCTTGCGCCCACCTTCGTGGAAAAGATACAGCCCCTTGATGATATCTGCCTCGACGCCCCCGGGCATACCAGGATGAGAGTAGTTTTCGTTCATGACCGTGATGTAGTAATAAATATTCTCCTGGTCATGGAACATGCGTCGCATACCATCTTGAATGATGACCGCCAGCTCATAGGCAAAAGTGGGATCATAACTGACGCAGTTTGGAACGAGACCGAACTGAATAGGACCGTGTCCATCCTGATGCTGCAAACCCTCACCCGCCAGCGTGGTGCGGCCAGCCGTGCCGCCAATCAGGAACCCCCGGGCCTGCATATCTCCCGCCGCCCAGGCCAGATCCCCGAAGCGCTGGAATCCAAACATGGAATAGTAGATATAGAAGGGGATCATGTTGATCCCATGATTACTGTAGGCCGTGGCTGCGGCAATCCATGAGGCCATGGAGCCGGCTTCAGTGATCCCCTCTTCCAGAATCTGGCCACTCTTGTCCTCCTTGTAAAACATGATCTGATCCTTGTCTTCCGGGGTGTACAACTGGCCCACAGAGGAGTAGATACCCAGTTGTCGGAACAGGCCCTCCATACCGAAAGTTCGCGCCTCATCGGGCACAATGGGTACGACATACCGACCCATCTTTTTATCGCGCGTAAGAATAGAAATGATGCGCACGAAAGCCATCGTGGTCGACATCTCCCGGTCTCCTGAATCCTCCAGTAAGGGCTTGAACATCCCTAGCTCGGGAATCTCCAGTGGTGCCGCGGCTGTCTTTCGTTGTGGTAAATAGCCACCTAGTTCTTCCCGTCGACCGCGTAAGTACTGGATCTCCGGACTGTCCTCTGCAGGCTGAACATATTTACAGGCAATAGCTTCTTCATCCGAGAGCGGGATATTGAAACGATCCCTGAAGGCCAGCAGATCATCATCGTGCAGTTTTTTCTGGGAATGGGTGCGGTTTTTACCCTGCCCCGCCGCACCCATCCCATATCCCTTGACCGTCTGCGCAAGAACAACTGTAGGTTGATCCGTATGCCTGGCTGCCTCGGCGTAAGCTGCATAAACCTTGTAAGGATCGTGTCCCCCACGGTTTAACCGCCAGATATCCTCGTCGGACATGGTGGCCACCATGTCCTTGAGCTCTGGATATTTACCAAAAAAATGCTCACGTACATAAGCGCCATCCTTGGATTTATAGTTCTGGTAGTCGCCATCTACGACTTCCATCATGCGCCGCTGTAACAGACCATCGTGATCCCGGGTGAACAGAGGATCCCAGTAACGCCCCCAAAGCACTTTAATGACATTCCAACCCGCCCCGCGATACAATGCCTCCAGTTCCTGAACGATCTTGCCGTTGCCTCGTACCGGACCATCCAGGCGCTGTAGATTGCAGTTAACGACAAAGATCAGGTTATCGAGTTTTTCCCGTCCAGCGAGAGATAGACCCGCCATACTTTCCGGTTCATCCATTTCGCCATCGCCCACGAAAGTCCAAACTTTGCGTCCCACCGTATCGGCCAGACCGCGATCATGCAGATATTTCATGAACCGCGCCTGATAGACGGCTTGAATCGGGCCTAACCCCATGGATACGGTGGGGAACTGCCAGAAATCGTGCATCATCCAGGGATGGGGATAGGATGGTATCCCGTGACCATCCACTTCCTGGCGAAAATGATCCAGTTGATTCTTGGTCAAGCGACCTTCGAGAAAAGCGCGGGCATAGATTCCCGGAGAGGAATGACCCTGAAAATAAACTAGATCCCCATGATGTCTGTGACTCGGCGCATGCCAGAAATGGTTGAAGCCAACGTCATAAAGTGTTGCGATTGAAGCAAAGCTGGCGATATGTCCGCCCAGCTCCGGGTGTTGACGATTCGCCTTGACCACCATGGCCAATGCATTCCAGCGGATCAACGAGCGAATCCTCCGCTCCATGGCCGGATCACCAGGCAGAATGGCTTCCCGATGAGGTGGAATGGTATTGACATAAGCTGTATTGGCTGAATAAGGCAGATAGGCACCTGATCGGCGCGCCTTGTCGAACAAATGCTCAAGCAGGAAATGCGCCCGTTCGATGCCCTCGCGTTCGATAACCGCATCAAGTGCCTCCATCCACTCCTGGGTCTCCAGGGCATCTGCATCTTCCATCAGATTCAAAGCATTCATGCAAACCTCCATCATTATTTGGCCGCCATCTGTCTAGATGAATAGGTATTGAACCATGTCCAGACCACGTCGTAAAAGCGTAGAAGTGATTATTTGCGCCCATGATCGGGCTAGCGGATGAGAGCATGTAGCCAAACCTTGATAGCCATCCCCGCTATGATCTAACCCCAATTCCCGGGCAGGCGCTGCTTCTGCTTCGGAAGACCTCTGATCCGTCACGATCTGGCAAGCGCTATAAGCCCAAGGTCATCCGTAGTGTTAATGATTTATACTGCAATAAAAAGGGTTATTCACAAATCCCCTGGCACGGAGTATAAACCAGCTACCTCAATCATCACCATAATTGTCGGGATGGATGCAGCTGTCAGGCGGATAGGGGCCGGCTCACTTCATAGCGTCTTGGCCATGACCAGAGCATCCTCGCGGCGTCCTCTAGTGGCTGGATAATATTTGCGCCGACAGCCAATTTCGTTGAATCCTTCGCTCCAGTACAATCTGCGCGCCACCTCGTTGGAGTAACGAACCTCCAGAAATAGGGTTTCCACACCCTGCCGAGTGACACGATCCATCATTTCACGCAGCAATCTACGCCCCAGCCCCAGCCCTTGATAAGCCGGATCAATGGTCAGATTGAGCAGGTGGCACTCGCCGACCGCCACGGAACATAGCGCATACCCCCGCAGGTTATCGTCACATAGAACCCGGGCATCATAGCCGACCTTAAGGCAATCCTGAAAGATACTACGGGTCCATGGATGCGAGTATGCAAGTATTTCGATGGCCATGATCGCATCGAGATCAGACGACAGCAAATCGCGGAAAAAAAATAAGGCAGGTTGCAGTTGAGCACTCATACATTGGCCTCCACAATCGATCGGGCGAGCAACCAGTCAACCCACGCCTTGGATTTATCCTCTGGCCGGCGCAGTAGATAGGCGGGATGATAAGTGACGATCAGGGGAACTTCCAGATTACCCTGCCGATAGACATGCTTGGCTCCACGTAGTGCTCCCAAAGGCGTATGAACTTCGAGCAGCGCATGGGCGGCAATACGTCCTAACACGAGGATCAGCGCAGGACGAAGCAAGGTGATCTGAGTTTCTAAATAAAGCCGACAGGCTTCAATTTCCTCCGCCTCTGGATTGCGGTTATTGGGTGGGCGGCATTTGACCGTGTTGGTGATATAAACATTTTCACGCTGTAAACCCATAGCAGCCAGCATATTGTTGAGGAGCTTCCCCGCCCGGCCAACGAAAGGCTTCCCCTGACGATCCTCTTCCGCTCCTGGCGCTTCACCGACTAGCAACCAACGTGCATCGTGGGCGCCGCTCCCAAGGACAGTATGCGTACGCTGGCAGGACAATTTACAATGCTCACACACGGCAACTCGTTGCTCCAGATCATCCCAGCCTGACAGAGCTGAATTCCCCGGATGGACCACCTTTTTTTCGATGGGTCCTGGTCCGGTATTCGCCGGCTTTCGCGCTACCCACTCCTGTATTCCCAATGCCCGAAGATAAGCCGAGCGCTGTTGATTCATGCTATTCATAGCCTCTTGAATAGGGCTTGCTGAGAATGGATTGTACCTTCATCCTTGCCCGGAATCGTCATATTACTACCTGTCAAACACGTCAGCACCGAGGCATGATATGGGTAACACTCGGATTCCGTTGCGCTTCTTTGCCTTCTTTGTGGGCCTGACCGGGCTGGCTCATGTCTGGGTGGGCTGGCAATTATTACCCCCACTGGCCTATTCTCTGCCCAGCCTGATCGCCGGGATGGTGATACTGGCTGTTTCCTGGCTCTCTATGCCTGGCTTTTTCCTGAGCCGCCATCTGCATTCCCGCCTATTGGCTCACACACTCTATGGACTGGGTTCGATCTGCATGGGGCTGTTTTCCGTGCTCCTGCCCTGGGTACTGCTGCGGGAGATTGTGCTAGCAATCCTCGCCCCCTGGGTGAACGAAAGACTGTTCTCTCTCTACGCTTACTGGACTGCGCTGGGATCACTCGTGCTCATGCTAGGTCTGTTTATTCTCGGCTTTGTCAACGCCTGGCGTATGCCACGTATTACTTTTGTGGATATTCTCCTTTCCAGTTTGCCTGAATCATGGAAGGAGTTGCGGATCGCACAAATTAGCGACTTGCACATTGGCCCACTCATTCGCGAGAGGCGTATTGCGCATATCGTGGCACAAACGAATCGGCTCAAGCCGGATTTAATTGCCTTGACGGGAGACATGGTCGATGGAAGCGTCACTGAATTGGCTACCGCGACTGCGTCATTGAGCGCATTGCGCGCTCCTCTGGGAGTTTTTTATGTCACTGGAAACCATGAATATTTTTCGAACGCTGAGCAGTGGCTTGAAGTATTTCGCAGACAGGGTTTCCGGGTCTTGCAAAATACCCATGAATCCCGCGTCTGGCTTGATTCCACTCTGGTGATTGCCGGCGTCAACGATCCGCTGGCCGAACGTTTCCAGGATCCCTCTGGAGGTCCTGACCCCCATTTTGCGTTACAAGGGGCGCCAGCAGATGCCACCTTAAGAATCCTGTTGGCCCATCGACCCGAAACCGCCTTCTCTGCCGTCGATGCCGGCTTTGATATCCAGCTTTCCGGGCATACGCACGGAGGGCAATTCTGGCCATGGACCTGGGTCGTAGGCCGCGCTGAACCCTTTGCAACCGGTTTTCACCAATTGGGAAAACTATGGGTCATCACCAGCCGGGGAACCGGTTTTTGGGGCCCGCCCTTGAGGTTGGGATCTCCCGCTGAAATCGTACTCGTACGAATTCGGCGCCCTTAGAAATAAAAATGGGCTCGCCGGAACGGCTGGCATGCGTTAAGCTAAATCCATGTCCGGTCTGCCTGATCCTTTAGCTCTACCTGAATTCACTCCGATGAAACTGCGTTTCCGGGGCTTTCTGCCGGTGGTCATCGATGTCGAAACTGGAGGATTCAATCCCCGGACAGATGCCCTGTTACAGATCGCCGCGGTCATGCTGCGGATGGATTCGCAAGGATTTTTCAGTCTTGATCAAACCATTTCCCGCCACGTTATTCCTTTCAAAGGCGCTAACATGGAACCCGCTTCGCTGGCTGTCAATGGCATTGATCCATGGCATCCACTGCGTCCCGCCATACCGGAAACCAACGCCTTGAATGACCTATTCAAGGAGGTTCGCCGGGCGGTGAGAGAAAATGAATGCACCCGAGCGATTCTGGTTGGCCATAATGCCGCTTTTGATCTGGCTTTTCTCAACACAGCTATCCAGCGCTGCGGCATCAAACGCAACCCCTTTCATCCCTTTAGCAATTTTGATACGGTGACTCTGTCCGCCATGGCTTACGGCCAGACCGTGCTGGCTCGCGCCGCACAAGCCGCTGGCCTGGAATGGGATGACCAACAGGCGCATAGCGCAACCTACGATGCAGAACAAACCGCAGCCTTGTTCTGTTCAGTGATCAATTTGTGGAATCACACCCAGTTCAAGGGCTTACGAACTCTCGAAGAGGAAGAATCACCCGCAAGTGACTTACCAACCCATTGACAGGTGAGTGGAAACTACTACGAGATGGGGATATTCTACGAGGATATCGGCTCAGCATACTCCTCGCCACCCCCTTGGCTGGTCATTGCTTCTACAGAGTATCTTAATAATTTTTATTCGCCAGATAAAGAAATAAAGTGGCCCCCAAAAGCAGGACAGTGGGTTAAGGTGGGTTAAGGTGTACTTTCCTGTTCA
>CAZUKD010000007.1:0-51142 GCA_964620825.1 uncultured Ectothiorhodospiraceae bacterium | reverse complement strand
ACCCGATACGCCGCTCTTTTTCAACTCCTCAAACACCGGATCCGGTTATAACTCTCTTAACGGCATCATTCCCATCCGAAGTTCGGAAAAATAGGAAGGATAGTCACAGTACTTTGATAAAGCCAACAGGATCAAAATAACTGCCTAAGCATCAATCTCTGAAATTCTCATCCAACAGGTTATCGAATGGCTGGGAATGTGGCATCCTATTAGATTAAGAGGAATGAGCGAGTGTCTTTCCATGTTCTGAATGAATTACATATCCACCTCTATGCACTAACCTCCTAACGAGAGAAAATATTATGGCTATTCCAATTAGACAACAAGTAAAAATCGCAGCATATCTCTTACGTAAAAAGCTTACAGGACAAAAAAAATTCCCTTTAGTGCTTATGCTAGAGCCCCTATTCCAATGCAACCTTGCCTGTGTGGGTTGTGGGAAAATTGCATATCCAGATGATATTCTTCAGAAACGGTTATCTCTAAATGAATGTCTGCAAGCGGTTGACGAATGTGGCGCGCCAATTGTATCGATTCCTGGTGGGGAGCCTCTCATCCATAAAGAAATAAAGCAGATCGTCGATGGTATCATCGCGCGCAAAAAATATGTCTATCTTTGCAGCAATGCTATCCTGCTGGAAAAGAAGCTGGATCTTTTCACACCTTCTCCTTATTTGATCTTTTCAATCCACCTAGATGGGTTCGAGGAAGTGCATGACCATAGCGTGGATCGCCCAGGAACTTTTCAAAAAACCATTAAAGCCATAAAAGCTGCTAAAATACGAGGTTTCAGAGTCAACATCAATACGACTCTTTTCAACGATGCCGATCCCAAGCAGGTAGCGGAATTCTTTGATTTTGCTACTGATGAACTCAAAGTAGATGGCATCACGGTTTCACCGGGCTATAGTTATGAATATGCACCTCGTCAGGATGTCTTTATCGGACGCAAGGAATCCAAACAGCTTTTCCGTAATATTTTCAAACAGCATAAAAATAGTAAATGGCCGCTGTCACATTCAAGCCTGTTCCTTGACTTCCTAGCAGGCAACCAAAGTTATCAATGCACGCCGTGGAGCAGTCCAACGCGCAACATTTTTGGTTGGCAAAAACCCTGTTATCTCCTTGCCGACGAAGGTTATGCCACCTCTTTTAGTGAACTGATGGAATCAACGCCATGGGATAAATATGGGGTTGGGCGCAATCCAAAGTGTAATAATTGTATGGCTCATTGTGGATTCGAGGGTACTGCGGCCAGCGATGCCTTCGATCATCCCCTGAAGGCTTTACTAGTTAGCTTGCGCGGACCCCGGATTGAAGGAGCTATGGCTAAAGATTTACCCTTAGTGGAAACCCGATCCGAATCCCCCACTGTAAAGATGCCAATCCAGATTGAACCGAGAGAAATTAAAACAGACTCATCCCGCTGATCAGGGCTAACCGGCTTAATTAAGCTTTTGGTCCTTGAACAAGGGATTTACTTAGTAACGACCCCTTGGGTATTGCTGGTTGCAACCGGACTTATACTGCATGAGTTTTTTACAGATACCAGATGCCCATCTTGATTCCCATCCTAATCTAACCTGGCTGGTGGAATTCACATTCGATGTCGCCCTAAGAACTTTTTTCCAAATGGAGGAAATCAGACCGGATAACTATAATCTTCCTCCCGGAACTCTAATCATTTCCAATCATCAGCGCGATTCCGACGTTCCCCTCCTTACTGCTACCACCTGTATTCGCGATGGCCGGAAGATTTACTGGCCGTTACCTTTTTATGCAGCCCGTGAAGATCTTTTCTATCCGAACTTTCTGGGCAACTTACTTAAGGATGCCGGGTGGCCATCCCTATTTACCCAGTTGCTCGGGAAAGTTCCCTTGAATTGGCTGTTTAAATTATCTCGAGCTAAACCCATTCGTAGAGTCAGGGAATTTACCCTGAAAGAAACGCTGGGATTACTGCGCCCTCTGCTACCGGAAACTACCCCTACCCAGGATATCCTCCATCCACGAGGACAGCGCGAAATTAATCTGACTTTAGGATATCTTCCCAAATATTTCGGTAGCCTGTTAGCCACTGATTTAAAGCAAAGTGGACAGCGCTTCTGGGGATTGCGGCGAGTTCGCCGAAATATCCTCAAGCAGCTGCATCCATTATATATGCAAGAGGTATCTACCCATCTTGAGGAATTCCGCAAATTGCTCGGTGATGGTCGAATCATTTATATGGCCCCTGAAGGCGCTACTTCAGAAAATGGACATTTTGGAACTGTTCGAGGGGGAATCCGTAGTTTATGCTTGAGCATCTCCAGTCCTCCTAACATCATGCCCATTGCTCTGGCTTATGACGTACTCGGATTTAGCAGACCCCGAGTAGTCATCCAGATCGGCAATCTACTGGATTGCCCTGAACCCACCAATACCCGCCTCTTTAACGCATTCTTGCGGAACTCTCTGCTCCGTCTACATTGCGTGACTGCAAGTCATCTGATCGCCCGATTTTTGCGGCATGGGCCAATAGAATTTACTGATCGGGAATTTTGTTGTTGGATGGTGCGAAGTATTGAATCCTTGCAAGCTGTAGATCTTTCTATCGATCCTCTGCTAACCAGGATTCCAATCCAGAAACTGGTTGCCAAACGTCTGCGCTGGCTACAAAAGCGAAAGCTGGTCAAAGAAGTGCCTCCTCGATGGCGCAATCAATGGCCTAAAGATCATCCTCCGGGTTGGCTCAAACCTGCTGCCATTGTCGCTTATCTGGATAATGCTCTCTCTGATATTTGCGCATTGGAACCAACCCTTACAAATCAGCTTTATCCATGAAAAAAAATATCCTGTGGGGTGAGCTTTCCTGGCTACTTGGTCCAAAAATTATATTGCCACTGCTTTTAACGGTAGCTCTACTGACGGTTGCACTAAAAATTGGCGATGTGGGCCAAGTTATTCCACGAATGCGAACCATGCCGCTTTGGATTATCTGTTTTGCGCTGGTAATGGCGGCTACCTATCTGTTTCTGAAAGGTTTGCAGTTACATTTATTGTTGGACAATCTGGGTGCGCATCCCAATACTAAACATTTCCTGCTCGCCTACTCGATTGGTGAGTTGGCCGTAACCTTACCCTTAGGCGTTTTCCTGCAAAACTGGGTATTGAGTGTGACTGGTTCTGCGCATTTTGGCCGCAGTTCAGCCGCTACCATCATGATGTTGTTACTTGAAACCGCAGCCGTCTTGCTTTATCTGGCGGTCACTGGTATTCCACGGTGGCCGGAAGTTCGGCCCGTTGCTGTTCTTGTTCTCATCGGAATGGCCCTGGTTGTTTTTATATTACTCAAATTTGAAAATCTAATTATCGACTGGACCCACAAGATAAACAGGCCCTGGTTGGTGCGCACTCTGACTGAGACCATTGGAATGATGAGTGGGCTGCGACGTCTGACCAACCCGAGAGTCCTTGTAGTTAATCTAGTTATTGCGGGACTATACTTGGCCGCCTTGTCAGCTGCATTTTACTGGGTAGGCAATAGTCTAGACGAAGTTCACATTAGTTACCTGGATGCCACCACGATCTATGCCTTTTCACTGGCTGTCATTCTGATTTTTGGCGGAATCGTGAGTCAGCTTGGTACAATGGAAATACTGGGAATGACTGCCGCCAAGGCCTGGGGTATCGATTTTACCGATGGGCTCGCGTTGATGCTTGGTTTTCGCCTGGTATGGACCGGATCCATCTGGTTGCTCAACCTACCTATTGTCCTTGCATTGTGGCATACCTTGCGCAAGCCAGAATACCCACAGGATAAGTAATTACCGTTACGAATCAATGACCTCGAGAAAACGAGCTGGTGATTCTGTGCTTGAATGGCGGGGAACTCCGTTGGCTGCCCGGGCACGATCCAGGTCCACCAATAAATCGAGACGGGCCTGTGTTGTGCTCCAGACATGTTTTTTTGTCCGGTGAAAATCCGCTAGATATTCCTGCTCACTTTGCCCTGGTGTTGGTATGAATAAAGCCTTCTTGCCCAACTCGGCAAGCTCCATTAGCGTCGTATAACCCGATCGACTAACAATCAGACGAGCACGATTGAGCATGCGAGCCTGCTGTTCACGATTCAGATAATTGTAGACTGTCACATTTCCTATTTGGCGCGGCGCGGTATCTAGTTGCGGCCTGCCAAGAGTCACCACGATGTGACCTGTCAGTTTTGGCAAAGCAGCCATGACCTTGCGCTCTAATAACGTTCGTTGAGGCTCAATTCCGGAAATTGAAAAAAAATAATCGACATCTTCTGGTAACCCGGGCCGTCTGACATCGGATAGTGGTCCTATGTAACAAAGACGATCCTCCCCCCAATTCAAGGCTGGATGATGCCCCAAATCACCGGATAACCCATCATTTTCTCCTACATCCGGAATTAGTACCTTGTCGAAGCCATTAAGGAGATTGCGCTGGCCCCATTCAACCAGAGTTTCCAGTGCCCGTGAACGCCCCGGAATAATCTGACGCAAGGAATGCAAAATACAATAACTGGGAACCCGTTTTGACCAAACTCCAAAACGGCTATCGGATATAACGATGTCAATATTCCGTTCTCGGACCAGTTTCTCGGTCAAGATATGCTCAAGTTTGTAGCGAGCCCAAACAGCGGGCATGGCCAGACTCATCCGTATATAAAACATGAATGGCCAGCGGCTAAACGGCTTGGGAATGTCAGAATAGGGGTAAAATTCACAAGTGTTGCCAAGCTCTGACTTAAGTAGAGTCATCCCACTGCTGGGGGCCATCAGAATCAATACCCTGTCACCCTTGGCCAACAGGGCCCGAATTAGCAGAAGGCTGCGAGACGCATGCCCCAACCCCCAGTCATGAAGTGCAAAAAGTACCTGCCTGGATCGCATGATGATTCCATCTCAAAATTGGATTATTCTAACATGATGACTGACGCATCAGACCGATGGACTCACCCTCTGGATACGGTGATCAGATATTTGAGCATGGAAACCAAGGTCAGGGCGGCGGCGATATCCAGCAACACGATGCCCAGCATCACCGGACTCCAGCCAAAAACGGGTTGGTGATAGAGCAACAATACCAAGGCCAGCATTTGAGTGGCAGTTTTTAATTTTCCGATAAATGCCACCGATACTTTGCTGCGCTGACCCATCTGGGCCATCCACTCACGCAATGCAGAAATAGTGATCTCCCGCCCAATAATAATGATGGCAGGAATAGTCATCCAGAGTGCGTTATAGGTTTGAGTCAAGATAACCAAGGCCGTAGCGACCAGAAGTTTGTCAGCTACCGGATCTAAAAATGCACCGAAACGGGAAGTCTGGTTGAATTTGCGAGCGAGATAGCCATCTGCCCAGTCGGTTATTCCAGCAAGCGTAAAGATTAGTGAGGCCAGGGGCTGGGACCAGTACCAGGAGATATAAAAGATGGCCACAAGTACGGGTATCAGCAGGATGCGGAGCCAGGTTAACGATATCGGAAAATTGAATTTCATGAACTAGCTATTCAAAATAGCGTCGAAGTGTAAAGAAGTGGTGCCTACTATCTTTATCAAAGCGTGTGCGTCGGGCGATTGGAATTGATCATACCGGCAAGTTCTGCCTCGATTCGATTGCGAAGCTTACCCTGATCCTGATCGGAAAATTGCACACCAACCCCCGGTAAACGACCATTCTGGGCGCCTTTGGGTGTAATCCAGACAACTCGGCCAGCCACGGGTAATTTCTCCGGTTCATCCAGCAGAGAAACCAGCATAAACACTTCGTCATCTAGATTGTATTCGGTTGGTGTAGGTACAAACAGGCCGCCATTTTTGATAAAACTCATATAAGCCTGATAGAGAGCATTCTTGTCACGAATCGTGACTGTCATAATTCCACGTCCCAACGACATGATCGTTAACCTCCTTCAAGTCCCGGTAGCCAATAAATGACACCGCAGAATGGCCTCAAGTTGTAATTGGCGGTTTATGCCAGCGCCTAAACTCGATTGCAGGTAATTCAGCCGATCCAGGCACAACATCATCTTTTGCAAATTAGCTCGCTTTGAAAATATACCTAATTTATCAGCATAATCCGGATTCTCTCGTACCCCACCGCCCATGCCAAGCCGTATGATATCTCTCATCCAGGCGGACAAGACGATCAACGCCCAATTCATATGTTCTATGGCCATAGATTGACTCAGGCTGGTGACATCAAAACCTCTAGTAAGGATCAGATTCAACCATTGTTCGCGCAGTTGCAAATATTCACCCTGCGCATAAATCAATGCATGCAGAGGAGCGCCACTGGCCAATGAAAGTACGACACCCGCATTCACCGTCCCCAGTTGTGTGCCGATCCACCGGCAGGCCATTTCACTCTCTGGTTCCGGAAAAGTCAAAATCTGGCAACGGCTACGCACTGTAGCAGGTAATCGCGACGCACTCGTGGTCACCAAGATCAATAAAGCATGTTCAACCGGCTCTTCCAAAGTCTTCAACAAACTATTCGCCGCATTGATCGTCATGTTCTCGGCAGAATAAATCAAGGCTATCCGATACGCACTCAGATTCCGGGAAAGGTTGAGATAGTCGATCAAATTCCTTACCTCATCGATAGGAATCATTTTTTCAGCCGCCGGTGGTTTAAGCTGAAGAAAGTCCGGGTGTGAATGCGATTTCAATAACCGGCAAGCAATACATTCGCCACAGGCTTCCTCATTGGCAAGCGGTTTTATGCAGAGAAGCGATGCGGCCCAAGCCTGAACCAGGGCACGCTTACCAATCCCCTTCGGGCCCGCAATCATAAGCGCTTGTGGCAAGCGCTTTGCCCGTTTCATCCTACGCAAAGCTTCCCATTGTTTATTTTGCCAAGGGTATGGAGCATTCATTTTTTGTCGATCCATTGATCATGAAATTCCAACAGGATTGTACGTAAATATTGACTCACCGTTGCCAATGATTGTGAGGCGTCGACCACAACAAAGCGCTGCGGGAAACATTCCGCTTGATATAGATACTCGCTTCGAATGTGGTTAAAAAAATCTAACGACTCCCGATCGAATCGATTGATGTTCTGATTTCGCTCGGTTACCCGTGCCATGCCCACTTCGACGGGGGCATCCAACAATAAAGTCAAATCCGGCTGTAGCACTGGCTTGATCCAATGCTCCAATTGAGCGATTCTTTTTCTATTTATTCCGCGACCCGCACCCTGATAAGCGTAGGTTGCGTCAGTGAACCGGTCACACAAAATCCATTTCCCCTGGCTCAGAGCCGGTCGAATCAATTGTGTCAAATGCTGATTCCGTGCAGCGAACATAAGTAATAGCTCAGTATCTTCATGCAGGGACTCAGCAGGATATGACGCCAGCAGCAACTCACGGATGTGTTCAGCAATTTGTGTACCGCCTGGTTCGCGCGTCACAACGATATCAATACCCAGAGAACACAGAATAGTTCGAGCAACTTCTATTTGCGTGGTTTTGCCCACGCCATCTATACCTTCCAGAGTGATGAAAGCACCACGGGCGTGCTGACATCTATTGGATCCAAGGTCGATCACGTTAAGGGATAGCTCGGCTCAGTAACAGATATTTTTGAACAGCACGTTTCTGTTCCGCATAGGTTATCGAGAAAACATGCCCTCTTTTCCCGGTTGCCACGAAATAAAGATACCGGGTATGAGTTGGATGCAAAACTGCATGGATATCAGCTAGATTAGGCATGGCAATAGGCGTAGGAGGCAATCCACGATGGGCGTAAGTATTGTAAACTGAAGGATCCCGCAAATCCTTGTAGGTCAAATTACCCTTGAATTGATTGTCTAATGCATAGATTACAGTTGGATCACTTTGTAAAGGCATCCCTTTATGTAAGCGATTGATAAATACGCCAGCCACAAGTCCACGCTCTACGGGCAAAGCTGTTTCCCGATCCACGATACTGGCCAGAATCAATGCCTGATAAGGAGTTTTCAGTGGCGAATTTGGTGCACGGGCTTTCCACTGGTTGTTCAGGTAATGACGCATGGCCGAATAGGCACGCCGCAAGATACTGACATCACTTACCCCCTGAGTAAAAAAATAGGTATTCGGGGCAAACCAGCCTTCGGGAGACATATGGGGTGGACCGCCCAACCGCTGAATGAGCTTTGCATCATCCGAGGGATGTAATGTATGGTGAATATGAGGATTCCGGTTCAATGCCTGCATGACTTGCTTGAATGTCCACCCGCTAACCAGCATAAACCGGTACTGAATAGTTTTCCCGGAAATGAATAACTCCAACAGCCCAATCGGGGTGATGCCCGGGGTAAGCCAATATTGGCCTTGCTTGATTTTTTGAGCCCCACCGGAATAGCGAGCGTACCCGATCCAACTAGCAGGATCTGGCAGGGCCCCAGCCCGGTGGAGTCGTTTGGCAACCTGTCGTGCTGATAACCCGGAAGGAATGGTAAACACCATGCCCTTCTGTGGTAAGGGTAGTGGTGAGTTCAATTGATTCCAGATCATCGCCAGAAAAAAGGCAACGCCCAGCATTAATAGACCCGCCACACTGATTATACGCCGCCACATCACTAGATACGACCTGCCGCTAAATCATTAACTAACTGCCCAACAAGCCAATAATCATTTATTTCCATGTTTTCAATTCTAGATACCGGCCAGATGCCGATGATACTATTACAAACGAAAATACCATCAGCCGCCAGCAATCGCTCAAGAGAACAATCTTCCACCTGAACTTCGGTATCCAGTCCCGAGGCTCTCTCCAGAACTCGTTCGCGCATGATTCCGGCCACTCCACTCCGGTTTAAATCCGGTGTATACAAAACACCACCTTCCACCCAAAAAACATTACTCATCGTACCTTCGATAATGTGGCCTTGAACATCTCTCAATAAACCCTCGTCATATCTCTGCTGCCATTCAGCGCGTGCCAGTACAGAATGTAGGCGATTGAGGTGCTTGAGGCCTGCCAGCCAGGGATCAATGGGGAGGCGGGTTTTACATAATTTCAGAACAGCACCACCCGAAGAAGGTAAACGCATGCTCCAAGGGCGCGTGTATAGGATACGTTGTGGTCGAATAGGCCAATCGAGATGATATCCTCTTCCATCATTCCCGGCCGTCAATATGATTTTCAGGATTATGCGCCTCTGGCCACCAATCAGCTGCTCGGCTTCTCTTCTAATAATTTTTTCATCAGGGAGGGTGAATCCGAGTTTTTGGCACCCACTAACCAATCGTCTCCAATGCCTATCCCAATGTGGAAGATCCCCATTTTCAGCTAACAGGGTTTCAAACAGCCCATGCCCATAAGCCAGTCCACGATCTAGAATCGAAATAGTTTTATCCGGCTTCCCGTTCACCAGACAAGTATTCACCGCAAAGCCCGCAAAATGCCTTCAGCTTTATGTCGGGTCTCGGCGAGTTCCCTGTCGATAACAGAATCAGCCACTATCCCTGCCCCGGTTCGAAAACGGAACTGTTCCCCATCTTTTTCCAGGGTCCGGATTAAAATATTCATATCTAAGCGACCATGCTGGCTGACATAACCCAATGAGCCGGTATAGGCGCCTCTGGCATCTGTTTCAAGCTCACTCAAGATTTGCATGCAACGAATTTTAGGGCAACCGGTTATGGTCCCCCCGGGGAAAAGTGCAGCCAATAAGTCTCCCATCCTGATATCTGCTCTTGGGCGCGCCCTGATATTGGATACAATATGATGAACGTGGGCATAGGTCTCTGTCACCATGAATTCATCAACCTCGACTGTCCCGGGTAGGGCAATTCGGCCAAGATCATTTCTTTCAAGGTCAATCATCATGACATGTTCGGCGCGCTCTTTGGGGTGACTCAGTAAGGCCCGGAGAAGTGCTTGATCCCGCGATAGATCGTCATGGCGAGGATAGGTTCCGGCAATTGGCCGAGTAGATATCCAGCCATCATCACAGAGAACCAGCCGCTCTGGAGAAGAGCTAATAATTGCCCGGTTTTTCCAGGTAGCTAATGCGGAGAAAGGCGCCGGATTATGCTTGCGTAGCGCGGCATACACATCAGCGGTCGAGGGGGTGGAAGAAAAGCCCCCTGTCCATAAACGGGATAAATTGGCCTGAAATATATCTCCTTCTCGTATATAGGACTTGATTCTCTCGACACCACCGATAAAATGTTCAGCAGATTCTTCCTGTAATTGGTCAACAGCTACTTTCAAACCCGGAGGAGTGGCTTTGTCGCAAGAGTGAATATCAGCCAGAACGCGGTCACGCAGCGCGGTTTCATTGGCTGGAGATATAAGGTAACGCTTATCAGTGACATGATCATGAATGACCGCGGCTGGAAAATATTGCATCCAGAGGGTTTCCCATCCCCAGGGATGGGAACGAGCCACTCCCAGAACTGGCTCGATTTGATGTGCCAGTTCATAGCCCAAATAGAAAAACCATCCGCCCTGGAAAGGAAGGTCCGATGAATCGGACCGCTTCTCGCAAGAAACCTCCACTTCATTGACTAAAGAAATAAATTGTTGCAAGGAACCCGTCAGAAATACGCCAGGGCATGCAAATAGAATGTCGTAACGGCCCTGACGAGTTCCGGAGACTGCACTTTCCAGGAGGTGAGGATATCGGAGTGGGCTGTGTCTATGCAGCGCAAGAATATCCCAATTATTGGTGAGTGGCGTTTGCTCTATGGCGGATACCATAGAATGGCACATCAATTTGATTGAATCCGTTTAAATAACAAAGTCCCATTGGTCCCCCCAAATCCGAAGGAATTCGACAGTACGCAACGAAGTTTAGCTTCCCTGGCCGTGTTCGGAACATAATCAAGGTCACAGTCAGGATCCGGATTTTCCAGGTTAATTGTCGGTGGAATAACCTGGTCTCGCAAGGCTAAAATAGAAAATACTGCCTCAACGCCACCTGCTGCGCCAAGCAAATGACCCGTCATGGATTTCGTCGAACTTACCGCCAATTTGTAGGCATGCCGACCAAAAGCCAGCTTTACGGCTTCGGTCTCCGCCCGATCACCAGTAGGTGTTGATGTACCATGCGCGTTGATGTAATCCACCTCATCCGGATTAACCTCGGCATCCTGTAAGGCCCGCTGCATACACTTGGCTGCGCCCTCACCACCTGGTATCGGTTGAGTCATATGATAGGCGTCGGAATTCAGGCCGAACCCCGCCAATTCGCAATAAATAGGTGCCCCCCGAGATTTAGCGTGCTCATATTCCTCAAGAACCAGCACACCTGCCCCATCGCCCAACACAAACCCATCCCGATCATGATCCCAAGGTCGGCTGGCACCGGCTGGATTATCGTTACGAGTAGATAGCGCACGGGCTGCTGCAAAACCAGCAACACACAATGGTGTGCTGGTCATTTCAGCACCACCGGCGATCATGATGTCTGCATCTCCATAGGCAATCAGCCTGGCTGCTGTACCGATATTGTGCGTACCGGTTGAACAGGCCGTCACAATAGCAATGTTGGGTCCACGAAAATCTTTCATGATGGAAAGGTTTCCAGAAACCATATTGATAATATTTGCCGGTATAAAGAATGGGGAAACCTTCCTGGCGCCACCTTTTATCATGGCCAAATGACCCTGCTCGATCCCTGGCAATCCGCCTATTCCCGCCCCAATGGAGACTCCAACCCGGTCCGGTTCAAAAGCAAAGTTATCTAGGCCGGCGTCATGAATGGCCTGATGAGAAGCACCCATCCCGTATTGAATAAAAATATCCATTTTTTTCTGATCTTTTTTTGGGACGTATTCGCTTACATTAAAATCATGCACGGCCCCGGAAATGCGAACCGGTGATGCCGATGCATCGAAATATTTGATAGCAGTTATTCCACTACGGCCGGCCAGAATGTTTCCCCAGGCCTTCTCAACGGCTGAGCCAACGGGCGAAACTATCCCGAGTCCGGTAACGACCACACGTCGTCTGGACAAGGTTCTATCCTCCTAAGCTAAATGATAATCCAGTTGCCGAGATGAGAATGGGCGACAAAGTCGATTCACCATCCCGGTAACTGGCAACTCATCAGTCTTTTTTCAGGTGACCATTGATATAATCAATAGCTTGCTGAACAGTTGTGATCTTTTCGGCGCTCTCATCTGGAATCTCACATTCGAATTCCTCTTCCAGAGCCATGACCAGCTCGACAGTATCCAGAGAATCGGCTCCAAGATCATCGACGAATGATGAGTCGTTCTTGACTTCATCTTCTTTAACTCCAAGCTGTTCTACAACTATTTTCTTGACGCGATCTTCAATGTTGCTCATTGTTCTTGTTCCCTTGTGTAAAAAAACCAGCCACCGGCTGCGATGGTTATTTTATTGTAACCTTGGCGGAATCGCCACTATTGGAAATAGTGCAGCTCAAGCCATATACATACCGCCATTGACATGAATGGTTTCACCTGTGATATAGGCCGCATCCGGTAAGGCCAAAAAGGTGACGGCATGGGCCACATCCTCGGGCGATCCCAGCCGACGCAGTGCAATTTGTGCAATCAGCCCATTTTTCTGCTCTTCCTTCAGCACCCGGGTCATATCAGTTTCGATAAACCCCGGAGCCACCACGTTTACCGTAATTCCACGAGAACCTACTTCTCGGGCCAGGGATTTGGTAAAGCCGACCATACCCGCTTTTGCAGCGGCATAGTTGGTTTGCCCTGCATTGCCAGAAAATCCAACCACGGACGCGATATTGATGATGCGCCCCTTGCGCTGGCGAATCATCCCGCGAATGCATGCGCGACTCATGCGGAAGGCGGATCCCAAGTTAACATCAATGACCTGTTGCCAATCCTCATCTTTCATCGCCATCAGGAGTGCATCGCGAGTGATGCCTGCATTATTGACCAAAATAGCCACCGTACCAAACTCTTCAGTCACAGACTGCATCAATCGATCAATAGATTTGGGCTCCTCAACGCGCAGCACTCTACCCGCTCCGGGTAGATTCATGTCATTAAAATAGCGATTGATAGCCTCGACACCTGTCGCCGTCGTAGCCGTCCCGATCACCGTAGCACCAAGATGGCCCAGTTTGATTGTGATGGCTCGGCCTATACCTCTGCTCGCACCGGTGACCAATGCGATTTCACCACTAATCGGCTGGTTCATATACCAAATTCCTCACATAAAGAAAGAGCATTATTAAGGCTTTGGGGGTCTTCAATACACGCTACCTTAAGCGTTCGGTCTATCCGCTTATTCAGACCGCTCAATACCCTGCCTGGCCCAAATTCAAAAACCACGAAGGTGCCTTCGTCAGCAAAGCTCTCAATAATATCCACCCAACGTACAGGATGATCCATCTGCGCGATGAGTGCTTCCCGAATTTCTCCTGGATCGGCATGAGTCATGGCGTCAACATTATGCACCACCGGAATAGCTGGAGTTTTAATTCCAACCTCTGCCAACAAGACTCGCATGGCATCCCCCGCCGGTTTCATCAAGGCACAATGGGAGGGGACGCTGACGGGTAAACGGACAACCTTCTTGGCTCCCGCATCAGTCGCCAATCCCATGGCCAGAACAACGGCAGCCTGATGCCCAGCGATGACGACCTGACCTGGCGTATTGAAGTTTACTGGTTCGACCAGTGCTTTTTTACTCGTTATCCGATGACAAATTTCACCGATCTGCGGACCGGTAAGGCCTAAAATGGCAGCCATCGCCCCCTCACCTTGAGGGACGGCCTCCTGCATCAGCCGCCCTCTCTCAGCCACAAGGCGAACCGTATCGGCAAAATGCAAAGCCCCTCCGCAAACCAATGCGGTGTACTCACCCAAGCTATGACCTGCGATCATTTCCGGCCGACATCCGCCTTCGTCATCCCATACGCGCCATACCGCTACACCGGCTGTCAGCATCACGGGTTGAGTAATTTGAGTCTGATTCAAATCTTCAATAGGGCCATTTTGTACAATAGCCCACAAATCCTGCCCTAAGATATCAGAGGCCTCCATGAAAGTTTCACGAACCTGCGGATAGCTATCCGCCAACGCGGAAAGCATTCCCAGAGACTGCGAACCCTGACCGGGGAAAACAGCGGCAAAGCTCATAAATAAAACTCCTCATGGATAAAAACGGCTAGTTTAGGCAAACTAGGAGCATTGAGTAAACTAAGCGGCTCTATCAATTCACAAAAATGGACTGGGCTTTTAATAGAATCACTCACAGTGGGTTGGTGTCCACCATGAATTCGAACCCAAAAGTTTCTACCCAGTCCTCTCTTCGGTATGGTAACTCACAACTTTAGAGTGCAGCCAAGCCACGGCGATCACGGATGCGCCTGGAATGACGCCCTCTGTTCGGGTTTATGTGTCATTGGAAGAGACTCTGTCTTGTTTTATACTATCAATTATTGATAATGGTCTGCTGTACACCACCAGTTTGGATGAACAGCCATCAAACAGATTAGCTACATCTTATATTCTCAGGAGATATAATGGCCAAAGAAGATGCAATAGAAATGGAAGGCACGGTCATTGAGACCCTACCAAACACCATGTTTAGAGTAGAATTGGAAAATGGGCATATTGTGACTTCCCACATTTCAGGGAAGATGCGCAAACACTATATACGTATTCTTACGGGAGACCAGGTCACGGTTGAGCTGACACCTTATGATCTCAGTAAAGGACGAATTATTTACCGCAAGAAATAAATATTTACCTAGATCAGGTTACTCTGATATCAACGACTTCCAGATCGAGTTCACCTTCTCTGATCCGCACATGGACTTCGCCACCCTGGCGTAATCTGCCAAAGAGCACTTCTTCGACCAAAGGCTTCTTGAGGTACTCCTGGATGACTCTAGACATGGGCCGAGCTCCCATGAAAGGATCGTATCCCTTTGCAGCCAGCCAAGCGCGGGCTTCATTGTCTACCCTGAGATGTACCTTTTTCTCATCCAGCTGGACTTCCAGTTCGATGATGAACTTGTCGACTACATGCGCAACGGTGGATTGATTGAGTGCTTTGAACTGAATAACTGCATCCAGACGATTTCTGAATTCCGGTGAGAAGATCCTTTCCAATTCCTGCATGCCATCGGTCATATGATCTTGTTCGGTAAAGCCCATACTCCTTCGACCGATAAACCGGGCGCCCGCATTGCTTGTCATGATCAAGATGACATTACGAAAATCGACCTGCCGTCCATTGGTATCCGTTAAAATACCATGATCCATGATCTGCAGTAGTAAATTATATACGTCTGGATGTGCCTTCTCGATTTCATCCAACAAAAGAACTGCATGAGGGTTTTTGAGGATGGCATCCGTTAGCAATCCTCCTTGATCAAACCCTACATATCCTGGTGGAGCACCGATTAATCTGGATACGGTATGTCGTTCCATATATTCAGACATATCGAAACGGATAAGTTCGATTCCCAGATGGAGCGCCAACTGGCGACTCACCTCGGTTTTACCTACCCCGGTTGGTCCTGTAAATAAATAGGAGCCGATCGGCTTGTCTACATTTCCAAGACCAGATCGTGACATTTTGATGGCGCTGGCCAGCACATCAATGGCTTCATTCTGCCCAAATACGACCATTTCCAAATCGCGGGACAGATTTTTCAGGGTCTCGAGATCCGGGGTGGAAACCTGTTTCGACGGAATGCGGGCAATGCAGGAAATTATTTCCTCAACATCCTTGGTGGAGATAGTTTTACGCCGTTGAGTGGTCGGCTGCAAGCGACGCCTTGCACCTGCCTCATCAATGACATCAATAGCTTTGTCGGGCAAGTGACGATCCGTAATATAACGATCAGCCAATTCAGCAGCGGCATGCAGGGCGGGATTCGTATAACGCACATCATGGTGCTGCTCGAAGCGAGTTTTGAGTCCTTTCAAAATCCGAAAAGTTTCCTCTACGGTGGGTTCGCGTATATCAATTTTTTGGAACCTACGGGCAAGGGCCCGGTCTTTCTCGAATATCCCGCGATATTCCTGATAAGTGGTTGAACCAATACATTTCAGCTGCCCATTAGCGAGCATGGGCTTAATCAAATTGGAAGCATCCATAACCCCCCCTGACGCGGCTCCAGCACCAATTAGCGTATGGATCTCATCAATAAACAGGATAGCAGAAGGCTGGCGTTTCAGCTGCGCAAGCACCCCTTTAAGGCGTTTTTCAAAATCACCGCGATATTTTGTTCCTGCTACCAACGCTCCCAAATCAAGTGAATAAACAATCGCAGCCCTCAATATTTCAGGCACCTCACTCTCAACTATTTTTTTGGCAAGGCCTTCCGCAAGGGCCGTTTTACCTACCCCAGCTTCACCCACATAAAGAGGATTATTCTTTCGGCGACGGCACAGGATCTGAACGGTACGTTCAATCTCTTGGTCACGGCCAATGAGTGGGTCAATATGACCCTGACGAGCCTGCTCATTCAAATTGGTGGCAAATTGCTCCAATGAATTGGGTCGGCTCACCTCCTGGGTGGGAACCTCACCCTCTCCTGCGTCACCATTTTGTGTACCTTCTTGCTCATCACTCACACTGGAAATCCCGTGCGCGATATAATTGACGACATCAAGTCGCGTTATATCCTGCTCGGCGAGCAGGTATACCGCTTGAGAATCGCGCTCCCCAAAAAGAGAGACCAATACGTTGGCCCCGGTGACTTCTTTGTGACCTGATGATTGAACATGAAAAACGGCACGTTGTAAAATGCGCTGAAATCCTAGCGTCGGCTGGGTATCCCGGTCATCCTCGACTCCCAGCAGCGGCGTATTCCTTTCAATATAATCCCCTAGCTCACGTTTGAGTGTTAGGATATCCACCCCGCAGGCGCGCAGCACTTCCACGGCAGAGGAATTATCTGTCAGGGCCAGCAGGAGATGCTCAACGGTCATGAATTCATGCCGCTTTTCACGCGCCTGCTTGAACGCCATATTTAAAGTAAACTCAAGTCCCTTATCCAGCATTAAACAAACCTCACACAATAGATACACCATAATTCACGGTCGAAAATGGAATAAGGATCAGGTGAAGCCTGGCTATCCAAAGCACACCCAATCAATCCTCTTCCATCACACATAACAATGGATACTCATGTTGTCTGGAATAGCCGTTGACCTGAACCACCTTGGTTTCTGCAATATCCCGACTATAAACACCACAAATTCCTTTCCCACGAGTATGGACATGAAGCATGACCCTGGTCGCATCTTCCTGATTCATCCTAAAAAAGCGCTCTAACACCTCGACTACAAACTCCATCGAGGTAAAATCATCATTAAGTATAATCACCTTGTACTGTGGGGGCGGTTGCAATCGAGGACGTGCGGTTTCAACCGACACCTCTTCATGCGAAGCATCCTGTTTCTTACCCATAAGCTAAATATTCCGCCTACACCATTTAATATCAAGTCGTTAAGAAAAATTTTTAATTCTACATATGAGCAATGATTTCTCGCCCAAAATCAGTAGTAGATAATGTTTTTGCATCCGGCATCAAACGCGCCAGGTCATAGGTGACCCGCTTACTTTGAATTGCGCCTTCCATGCCGCGAATAATCGCATCTGCGGCTTCTACCCAGCCCATACGGCGCAATAGCATTTCCGCTGAAAGGATCAATGAACTGGGGTTGACCTTATTTTGTCCCGCATAATGTGGTGCCGTACCATGGGTTGCCTCAAACAGGGCAACTGTATCAGACAGATTGGCGCCAGGCGCGATTCCAATACCACCGACCTGGGCCGCCAAAGCATCGGAAATATAATCTCCATTAAGGTTCAAGGTAGCGATGACATCGTATTCCTTAGGGCGAAGCAGAATCTGTTGAAGAAAAGCATCGGCTATAACGTCCTTGATGATGATTTCGTTGCCAGTTTTAAGGTTCTCGAAACGGCACCAAGGTCCACCATCAATTGCTGTGGCACCAAATTCATCCCTAGCCAGCTGATAGCCCCATTCTTTGAAGGCACCTTCGGTAAATTTCATAATATTACCCTTGTGTACCAGAGTCACCGAACGCCTATCGTGCTCAATTGCATACTCAATCGCTCTGCGGATCAGGCGCTGGGTTCCTTCCCGGGATACCGGCTTGATGCCAATACCGGATGTGTCTGGAAAACGGATTTTGCTAACACCCATTTCCTGCTGCAGAAAGTGAATGAGTCTTCGCGCTTCAGGTGTTTGTGCGGCCCACTCGATACCTCCATAAATATCCTCCGAATTCTCCCGAAAGATGACCATGTTAATATTCTGAGGTTGACATACAGGGCTGGGAGTACCGACAAAGTACCTGACTGGGCGAAGGCATACATATAAATCCAGCCGTTGCCTCAAAGCAACATTCAAAGAGCGAATACCCCCTCCTACCGGGGTCGTCAACGGCCCTTTAATCGACATAACGTAATCACGAATGGCTTCCAGCGTTTCTTCCGGCAACCAGGTATCCTCGCCATACACGCGCGTAGCTTTTTCTCCGGCATAAATTTCCATCCAGGCCAAACAGCGGGAGCCCCCATAACATTTATCAATAGCCGTATCAACTACCTGTCGCATAACCGGAGTGATATCCACTCCAATACCATCACCTTCGATAAACGGGATAATAGGGTGATCAGGCACGTTGAGTCGGCCATCTGCAGAAAAAGTAATCTTTTCTCCATCATCTGGGATACAAATCTGATGGAATTTCATATGAAGACCTCTGACTTGAATGAAGGTTGCATGAGATGATTTGGATCTAGCTTGTGGCCTATAAAAGTATACCTGAGACGAATTGATAGCATGGTGATGAACAGGCTTTGCCGGGTTAGTGTCTCTCATCATACCCTGATAATCACACTTTCCCTACTTGAAAACCTGTCCTCGAATTCGCTAACATGGGTTACAGATAAGACAGGATTATGCTTTTACACCGAACAATAGAGTGAACTGCCCTAAATTCACATGGCAGATTGTTTTTCTTCCCTATAGAGTAACTAAATGATATATCAGTACTTATTTTTGTACCCTAGCTTAGATTGCATGACTCGACCCATAGAAAGGCGCTTCTTCCCCTATAGCACTGTTGTCGCTGTTGTAGAGTGATGGTAGGTATCCCACATTTCCGGGAACGGGTTGGTAGAAAAATCTACTACAATCAACCTGCGGGTCACCTGGAACCAGATGAAATACTTATCAAAGCGGCAATTAGGGAAACTCTTGAGGAAAGCGCTTATGAGTTTCGTCCTCTCATATTGATCGGTATCTACCCGTGGACAGCCCTGAAGATGGGTACTTTATTCACTTCACTTTTACGGAAAAAATTTCTGAGAATCCTTTGCTCCGATCTCTAGATAAGGAAATCGAATCAGTAGAGTGGTTGTATTTGGAGCAGATTATGCCAAAATCCTCTCAATTTCACAGTCCACTGATGTACAATCTTTGCAGGGCTATCGCCCTGGCAAGCAGTATCCCCTGGAAATCCTGAAAATATGGCGAACACTCGCATGAAGGTTATTGTTGGGCTTTCTGGCGGCGTAGATTCTGCTGTTGCAGCCTTGCGGCTGTTGGAAGCCGGCCATCAGGTAGAAGGCTTGTTCATGAAAAATTGGGCAGAAGATGATGAGATCGGTTACTGCGCTGCCGCGGAAGACCTAAAGGAAGCGATGGGCGTTGCGGAAACCCTTGAGATACCGTTACATAAGGTAAATTTCGCTCGTCAATACTGGGATCGGGTTTTCCGCCATTTCTTATACGAGTATCAAGCCGGGAGAACCCCGAATCCCGATATACTCTGCAATCGGGAAATCAAATTCCGGGTTTTTCTAGACTATGCCATCAAACTGGGGGCAGACGCTATCGCAACCGGGCATTATGCGCGCATCGGAACAGGATATATTTTACTTAGAGGTATCGATCGAGGCAAGGATCAAAGCTATTTTCTTTATGCCTTGAATCGAGATCAGCTCAGATTTAGCCTGTTCCCATTAGGTAATTTACATAAATCCGAAGTGCGTGCGATAGCCTATACGGCCGGCCTACCCAATTACCAACGCAAGGACAGTACCGGTATCTGCTTTATTGGCGAACGGCGATTCCGGGAATTCCTGGGCCGTTACTTACCCGCACAACCTGGAGACATCATCACTCCTGATGGCACAATCATCGGCCGACATCAAGGATTAATGTTTTATACTCTGGGCCAACGCCAGGGGCTTGGTATTGGTGGTCTGGCTAATCAGCTGGGGGCGCCTTGGTATGTGGCTGAAAAATCCCTCGGAACCAATCGGCTTATCGTTGTTCAAGGGCATGATCATCCATTGCTTTTTAATAATGGATTACAAGCCGATGAAGTATCCTGGATAGCCTCTCCCCCTCTAAAATCTGAATTTCGCGCCACCGCACAAATTCGCTATCGTCAAAAACCTCAAGATTGCCTTGTTCGAGTTCAAGGGAAAGACATTGACGTCAGGTTTTCTTCACCGCAGCGAGCGGTCACTCCTGGGCAATCTATAGTTCTTTATCAGGGCGAGATCTGCCTTGGAGGAGGGGTTATTTCCAGAGGTTACAATTTGCCAAATTCAGAACTCCCCAGATCTCCCTCGGCAGAATCGGCAGCTTTCTCACCATAGAACCGAAAGGATACCTTGCTGCCGACAACAATCTAACTACATCAGTCATTCGCTTAATTTATCTCAAGGATCGAATCAATTCCTCAATCTATGCCAGGGTACGGGCGACCCCGGCTTATCTGTAACCTGATGTTCGCCACAGGTTGGCTCAACCACAGTTCTTGATCAGTTTGACTCGGACACAGTCGAGCAGGCGCACCTGCCCGAGCCAGACAGCGGCAACGATAACCAGTTCAATATCATCTGGAGCGGGAACAGCCATATCTTCGGCGTGGCGCACCGTCAGGTAATCCAACCGGAAGCCATCTTGCTGCAATCGCTCTGTAGCGGCCTTTTCAACCGCATCCACACTCGCCCCCGTCAGCAGTAAATCCCGAGCTTTGGACAATGCATTGTAGAGATGGGATGCCAGCGACTTTTGTGTCGAGGTAAGTCTTGAATTGCGCGAACTCAAGGCCAATCCATCCTTGGCTCTCACCACCGGAACACCATGGATACACACGGGGATATGTAGATCCTGCACCATCCGCTGGATCAATAGCAATTGCTGAAAATCCTTCTCACCAAACAAGGCATCATCCGGCTGAACCAGCTGGAATAACTTGCAGATTACCGTGGCCACGCCAATGAAATGCCCGGGCCGGTATTCGCCCTCGAGAATCTCCGAGAGTCGCGGAATATGAACACGAGTCGTTTGTTCGAGGCCATATGGATAAATTAAATCCAGGGGAGGTAAAAATAGCAGATCGACAGGTGTGGCTTCCAGTTTCTTGCGATCCTCATTGAGGCTACGCGGATAGGTATCCAGATCGTCCTGCCGGTCAAACTGCAAGGGATTGACGAATAGACTGACGACGACCCGATCGTTACGACGCCCGGCTTCTTCGATCAGACGCAGATGACCTTTATGCAAGTGCCCCATAGTGGGTACCAGTGCGACGCGCTCTCCGGCTTGATGCCATCCGCGAACCATGCTACGCAATTCAATCGCACGTTGTGTTTCGCGCATCAAAAGGACTCCTCATCCCGAGGAAAGCTTTCTTCCCGAACAGCCGCTACATAAGTTTTCAACGCACCTTGAATGCTATTCTGGCCCAACATGAAATTGCGTGCGAAACGTGGGACATGCCCCGGCGTAATGCCCAATACATCATGAAGAACTAATATCTGACCATCACAGGAGAGGCCGGCACCAATACCAATGACTGGAATGGCCGATCGGGTAATGATATCCGCAGCCAGTACGGCGGGAACGGATTCGATCAAAAGCAGATCAGCGCCAGCCTGCTCCAGGGCTCTGGCATCCTCCCGCAAAGCGGCTGCCGACTCAAGAGCTCTGCCTTGGACGTAATATCCACCCAGTTTATGTACCTGCTGAGGGCGCAATCCCAGATGAGCGCAAACCGGCACACCCTGATCACTCAATCGAGCCACAATTTCCACCTGTTTGATTCCACCTTCGAGCTTGATTATATCGGCGCCACCTTCCTGCATCAATCTGCCCGCATTATGGATTGCCTGAAGAGGATCGGTATAGCTCAGGAAGGGCAGATCAGCCATCAGCAAGGCATGTCGCCGGCCCCGACTCACCAACCGGGTGTGGTAGATCATCTCTTCCATGCTGACTGGAATGGTGGTTTCCTGGCCTTGTACGACCATACCCAAAGAATCCCCCACCAGAACCACCTCGGCTCCAGCCTCATCCACCAAGCGGGCAAAAGTGGCATCATAGGCGGTCAGACAAGCAAATTTCTGCCCCTTCTTACGCAGATGCCGCAAACTGGAAAGTGTGATGCGCTCAAATACGTCATCGCTCATGGGATTCCTCATTTTCAATGCTCATCAATCCGCTCCAGACCATCAAAAGGACAGCGAGCAATCAGCCCCTGCAATCGGCCGCGCCCGGGGATAAACAGCGAAGGAGCAATTTCACTTAAGGGATAAAGGACAAAGGCGCGTTCATGCAGACCTGGATGTGGCACTCTGAGCAGAGGATCATCAATGACCATCTCACCAAACAGAAGCAAATCCAGATCCAGAGTCCGCGGACCCCAGCGTATTTCACGCTTCCGGTGATGATTGAGTTCAATCCGTTGTAATTCACTCAATAACTCCAACGGAGATAATTGGGTTTCGATGGCGGCCACCGCATTGACGTAGTTCGGTTGAGCAAGCGGCCCCATGGGGGGATTACGATAAAGCGCTGATCGTTTAATCAAACGAATGTCAGGACATTGATTCAGTTCCTGCAAGGCACGAAAAATCTGAATAACTGGATCATCCAGATTACTCCCCAGTCCAACGTAGGCGATATTTTCATTAGGACCCACATCAGATACCGAGGTCATTCTACTGATCCAGGGGAGGGTTTCATACTTCTTCTCCGCCTATGCTTGCGCAAGTGGGAGGATTGTCGCGCGGCCAGCATAGTCTGCTGGCCTGATTCATCGGTTTCCTGCAATTGTGTCCACCAGCTACACAAGTCGGCGTCTGCATCGCCCACCTCGGCCCGTAAACAATAAAAATCATAGGCAGCCCGAAAGCGCGGATGAGCCAAGAGACGCCGCACCCTACTCTGCTGACGCTGCTCGAACCGGGGTTGCAATATCCAGATTTCCCGCATGGGTAAGCTGAATCGCTTGGGAATACCCACATATGCTAGAGATTCATGCACTATTTCGGCGGAAGCCGTCTGTAAAGCAGATAGCTCGTTTGGAACACCTGCGGAAAGCAAAGCCCGAGCCCGGCATCGTACCGGCTCCCAAAGCAGCACCGCAAACAAAAATGCAGGCGTAACCGGCTTGTTCTCGACCACCCGGCGATCCGTATTTTCCAGAGCTCGAATAATGAAAGTATGCGGAAAATTGCCTTCCTCCTCCCTCAAGATAGCATGGGTCGCGGGGAAAAGTGGTCGAAAAAGATCATAATGGCGCATCAGTTCAAA
Source organism: uncultured Ectothiorhodospiraceae bacterium (assembly GCA_964620825.1). Lineage (GTDB taxonomy): Bacteria > Pseudomonadota > Gammaproteobacteria > DSM-5130 > Acidihalobacteraceae > Acidihalobacter_A. The sequence goes on along the minus strand of CAZUKD010000007.1, from coordinate 27,590 downwards.
TGTTTCTGCGGCATTTCCACCATGCATGAGCTTAAGCATCTCATCAAACAGTCGCGCCGGTGCGACATCTCTCAGTAGTGGTGCCAGAGTCTCGATGGGATCCCCAGTTCCCTGGTTGATGCGAAACCCCAGTTTCGCGGCAAACCGGATGGCCCGGAGCATACGCACCGGATCTTCGCGATAACGAACCTCCGGCTCGCCGATCAGAGAAACTCGCCCTGCCTCCAGATCGATCATTCCACCGACATAATCGATCACACTGAAATCCCGGATATCATAATACAGCGCATTAATGGTGAAATCCCTCCGCCACGCATCCTGTTCAAAGGTTCCGTAGACATTATCCCGCAGGATTCGACCTTCTTCGCTGAGAGCTGCTGCACGATCATCGTCAGAGGTTTCATGTGGAGCCCGGAAAGTGGCCACTTCGATGATTTCACGTCCATAACGCACGTGAGCCAGGCGGAAACGCCGGCCGATCAACCGACAGTTGCGGAACAGACTGCGCACCTGTTCGGGGCGGGCGTTGGTTGCCACATCGAAATCCTTGGGTTCCCGTCCCAACAGCAGATCCCGTACTCCGCCACCGACCAGATAGGCTGCAAATCCGGATTCTTTCAATCGGTATAGAACCTTCAGCGCATTCGGACTGATCTGTTGGCGAGAAATTAGGTGCCGCGATCGTGGCACGATGAGAGGTGGAAGATGTTGCATTGGCGGAATCAATGTGGGCACGTGGTTTCTGATTGGTTGTTTGAGATCAATATGAAAATCGGTTGAGATCATCGTAAAGCGGGATATAATACCAATCTTCAAGCATTGGTGCGCAAGTGCTCCCATCGTCTAGCGGTCCAGGACGTCGCCCTCTCACGGCGAAAACCGGGGTTCAAGTCCCCGTGGGAGCACCACTCTCCTATTTTGGTAACTCTTAATCGGACTACTTATTTGGTAAGCGAGTAGTGATTGGACCAGTACCGCCACAACCCCGGTAATAATAATCCTACCGGATAAATCAGCCGCCAGGCGACTGGATAACAGGGGCAGACGAGAGGCTGGCTGGTACCCAGAAAAATACACTGGAACGAGTTGGAATACTCTGGAACGATTTTCTGTAATACCAGTCAATTGTATCCCACTCGTAGCAATAGAAAGATCGGGAAATAGCGCGCAGAATTCCGGGCTATGTCTAATGTGGCTATTCACTCACGGGTTACCAATTCAATACCCTTGCGGGTCACCTGGCCCAGATGCTCTATGTTTTCCCGACTGACCACATAAGGCGGCATCCAGTAAATAACATGGCCCAAGGGCCGCAACCAGCATTCATGCTGCAAGGCATATTCAAAAATTCGTAATCCCCGCCGTTCCTGCCAGGAATAGGATTCGTGCGGACGCGTACGTACCAGTTCAATAGCGAGAATCATACCGGTTTGCCGTACCTCGCCAACATGGGGGTGTTCACGTAGCGGGGCTGCTGCCTCAGCCATCCAGCGAGCCCGCTCATGATTGGTTTCCAAAACATTTTCCTGGTCGAATAGTTCCAGGCTGGCCAGCGCGGCCGCACAAGCCAGCGGGTTGCCCGTATAGCTGTGGGAGTGTAGGAATGCCCGCTCGATCTGCACATAATCCGTATAGAAAGCTGCATAGATTTCCTCGCGCAACAACACAGCTGCAAGCGGCAAGAATCCACCTGTGAGACCCTTGGAGAGACAAAGGAAATCCGGGGTAATGGGGCCCTGTTCACAAGCGAACAGGGTGCCCGTGCGGCCAAAACCCACCGCTATCTCATCTGCGATCAGATGTACCGTATAACGATCGCACAATTCACGCAGGCGAGCTAGGTAAACCGGATGATACATGCGCATACCGCCGGCACATTGCACCAGAGGTTCAATGATGACAGCCGCAATTTCCTTATGGTGACGCTCCAGGATAGCCTCCATATCGATAGCTCGGCGCTGAGCGAAATCTGCCGGGGATTCGCCCGGTTCCGCCTGCCAGGCATCAGGTGAGGGTGCGACAATAGCCTCACGCATCAATGGTGCATAAGATTGCCGATAAAGATCAATATCAGTCACGCCGAGTGCACCGAGCGTTTCTCCATGATACCCATTGGCCAGGGTCACGAAGCGGCATTTATCAGGTTGCCCTTGATTGCGCCAGTAGTGATGACTCATTTTTAACGCCACCTCAACCGCCGCTGAACCAATATCGGCATAGAACACCCGGGTCAGTCCCGGCGGCGTCAAAGCAACTAGACGCTCCGCAAGGGCCACCGCCGGTGGATGGGTAGCCCCGGCCAGCAGTACATGTTCCAGAGTTCTGGCCTGCTCAGCGATGCGCTGCGCGATATGAGGATGGGCGTGACCGAACAGATTGACCCACCAGGAACTGATAGCGTCGAGATAGCGGTGGCCCTCTGCATCATAAAGCCAGGGACCTTGGCCACGAACGATAGGGATCAACGGCAAATGTTCGTGATCTTTCATCTGCGTGCAGGGATGCCAAAGCACGGCCAGATCACGTGCACTCAAGGCCGCGTTGCTGTGAGGAAAGGTATTGATGACGGGGGATGCCGTTACAGATATTGATTTTAGTTTATTTTCCGGAAAGGACATCACTGACTCCTTGTATATCCAGGTATCGTCCCGCTTCCCGTAGATCGAGTAGATGCGGCAGAATCCCTAAGCAGGGTACAGGCAGGATTTGCCGCAAAGTTTCTATATTTTCATACCATCGAGCCATTCCCGTATCCACCGTATTACCCACCCATCCACCTAGCTGACAGCCCGTATTCTGAATGGACTCGGCAGCAAGCACAGCATGATTAAGGCAACCCAGCCTCAGTCCCACCACCAGAATCACAGGTAAGCCTAAGGCATGCGCCAAGCCGGCAACATCAAGATGACGCCCCAGAGGCACCTTCCAGCCGCCCACACCTTCGATGACAATCACCTCGGCAACCTCGGCAAGACGTTGGACGCTTGCGATCACCTGTGCACTGGAAATGGCTACACCCATCTCAATGGCAGCCAGGTGGGGTGCGATGGGCTGAGCGAAACAAAAAGGGTTTACCCACTCATAAGCTAATTTGAGCCCGCTGGCATCGAGCAGGATTTCGGCATCTTCATTACGCAATCCATTGATAGTTAAGTGGGCACCCACCGCAACGGGTTTCATTCCCGCAGTACGCAGGCCCAGGTCGCGAAAGCCTCGAATCAACCCGGCGCTGACCACCGTTTTGCCAATCCCCGTATCCGTACCGGTCACGAAACAACCAATCATCGTCTGATCCTCATGAATCAACTGCTTTTGCGACGATATAAACTACCTTGAAACTGGCTGGTAATCCATCAGGCTCACGCTGGCGCTCATAAGCCTGAATCATAGTCTGCCAGCGCCTGCGTCCGATCAATCCGCGGGGTCGCCCCGGATTGAGATTGTGCGCTCCCAAGGATTTCAATTCCTGAACCAGATCTGTGACCTCGGCGAAAAAACGTCGTCTCGTTTCTTGCTCGACATAAACTGGCGCAAAGCCCGAATTTTCAAGCGCCTCCACGAGAACACCCTGTTCTGTAAATGGATTGACATGTATATCATGATCGACTGCACGCCAAGCTTGGCGCAGCTCCTCCAAGGTTGGCGGTCCCAGACTGGAAAAGGCTAACCAGCCATCGGACTTAAGCACCCGTCGGGCTTCGCGAAAAGCCATTTCTGGCCACGCCACCCATTGCATCACCAGACTCCCATGTAGAAGAGAAAATGTCTCATTAGCGAAAGGTAGCGCGTTAATGTCTCCAGCAACCGAAAAAAAATTATGGAACATAACCTGGTACCTTCGACCCCACCTCAACATCGCCAGTGACAAATCGAGTGTGGTGAGTTCCGCTCCCTTATAGAAGCCCGCCAACCCGGGCAACTGCAAACCGGTCCCCGAGCCGAAATCCAGGATCCGCTCGGCTTGTGGAACCCTGGTGGTCAGTCGTTCCAGTAGTATATCCCCCACTTCACGCTGTAACCGTGCCGCTTGGTCATAGCTACCGGCAGCACGGGAAAAACTAGCAGCGATCAACCGGCGATCAATTAAGATTTTGCTCATCCATCCACCCGCTTAAGGAAATCCTTGAGTATCGTAATGAACTGATCTTCATGACTCAGAAATGGGGCGTGAGCCGCATCCTTGATGAGATAGAATTCGCCTTTCGGCAAACAAGCCGCCCATTGCCGAGCAGAATCCTCGACCAGCAAATGATCAACCTGGCCCGCGAGTACCGCAATCGGCATCTGCATAATTGGTGCGGCAGCACTCAAATCGATAGCACGCAAAAGTTCAAGCCCACGTTTAAGTGCCTCCCGAGAGGGTTGCCCACCTGCGTGTAAAGCTGACTCCAATCTCTGCCGGGTCAATCGGCTACGTCTTCCACCCAGGGATTGGAGCACAATGAAACGGCGCAACGCAGCCTGTGGATTTTTACGGAGAATCAGTTCAAGTGCGTCGAGCCGGTGGAGGTCGATACCTTTTGGCCAGGACGGGCGACGAATGAAGCTCGCCGCCGCTGACACGATTACCAGAGCCTTGATTCGCGCAGGTGCCATCAAAGCGGCCTGCGCAGCCAAGAGACCGCCAAGAGACCACCCAAGCCAGATGGCTTCACGCGGCGCCCGTTTAAGCAGATGGGCCGCCACCTCCAGGGGGTTAGCGGCCAGTTCCTCGAACGGGCGCTGCCCATGGCCCGGTAATTCCAGCGTCAAGAAAGGTCTGTCCAGGCGTTCTGAGAGGGTAGCGAATACTGCAGCATTCATACCCCATCCATGCAGAGCAACGATAGGTAAGCGTTTGCGGCTCATGGCGCGCTGGAATCAAGGCGTTCGTTTTCCTCGGCCAAGGCTTGCACCAGTGCATCGATCATTCCCGTCTCATGTGCTGCTGAGAGACTCACTCGCAGGCGCGCCGTACCTTGTGGCACCGTCGGTGGTCGAATAGCCGGAACATAAAAACCGCGCTGCTCCAGACGGGCTGATAAAGTCATCGTTTGAGTGACTGATCCGATCATTACCGGCTGTATTGGCGTTTTGGAATCGGCCAGGTGCATACCGACTGCGAGTGCCCGACTGCGAAAGCGTTCGACATGTTCAGCTACCCGGATTTGCCGCCAGGTTTCCTCGCGCAGCACCTCCAGCGCGACCAGCAGCGCCTCGGCCAACGCGGGAGGCAACGCCGTAGTGTAAATATAGCTACGCCCATGATTGATCAGAGTGTCGATGAGAATCTCGTCACCGGCTACCGCAGCGCCGACAACCCCCATGCCCTTACCGAGAGTCACTATCTGGGCGGCTAGCACCCTGGCGGGCACCCCAGGCAAGCGGGCCACACCGCGTCCGGATTCTCCCACCACGCCGAAACCATGGGCATCATCGACGATCAACAAGGCATCCGTTTCCTCGGCCAACCGCCCCAGTGCCACCACAGGCGCCAGATCACCATCCATACTAAACACGCCATCGGTAACGAGTAGGCGACGCCCGCTTGCCTGGAGCAGCCGTTTGCGTGCAGCCTCGACATCGGCATGAGCGTAGCGTAGCAAGCGAGCTCCAGACAGACGGGCCGCATCAATCAGGGAAGCATGATTCAGATAATCCTCGATCACGCTATCCCTCCTGTCGGCCAATGCACCGATCACTGCCAGATTGGCCTGATAACCACTAGAGAAGAGCAAAGATCGCTCGGTGCCAAGAAAATCAGCCAAGGCCTGTTCAAAATCAGCATGCACCTGAGTGTGTCCGGAGAGCAAATGAGAGGCCCCAGCCCCGGCGCCCCAGCGCCACGCACCGGCAGCCAGTGCGCTGACTACCTTGGGGTGAGTGGATAATCCAAGGTAGTCGTTAGCGGCAAAATTAATCAACTGCTTGCCGTGCAAGTCAAAGTAAGGAAATGGTATAGCACTGCGGGGATACAAGCGGCGACGCAAACCATTCCGCCCTCGTCGAGCAAGATCAATCGCAAGTTCCATACGCCAATCGTTCATTCGTTGTTTTCCACAACCCCTGTTTTTATTTCCGCCGACAGTAAGGCAATAAATTCCCCCCGGATTCGGCGATAGTCTGGATGACGGAAATCCTTGCATTCATGCAAAGTCTGGCGAAGCTGGGCCAGCAGGGAACCCAGATCAGGTAGATTATTAGCGCGCGCCCGCGCAAATCCTTGTAGATATACGGGAGCGAGCAATTGTTCATCGATGATATCAAGATATTCTTCCAGGCCGCTCCAACGGGTCTCCCAACGCCGAAAGGCTGCCAATGCGCCAAGGGGAGTGTGGATTTCCCGGGTGGGCATGATTATCGGAAGGTGGGTTTGAATCCACTTCGGTAAAGCCTCGGCAGGCATGGGGCGGGCAATGCCATAACCCTGACCAAAGTCCGCACCCAGGACGGCGGCTGCCTCGATGAGGCCATCATTTTCAAGCCCCTCCACCACCACCTGATGACCCAACTCATGGGCCAACCGAGTTAACTCGCGCACAAAACCCAGCACCCGTACCGGATCACGGGCAGCATCCCGCACCAGACCCTGATCGATTTTGACCACATCGAAAGGAATATGGCGCAGGCGGGTCAAACTGGAATTGCCACTACCCAGATCATCCTCGGCGAATTGCACGCCCAGCTCACGCCAAGGTTTAAACAAACCGGCCAATGATTGTGGTGCGAGTTCCAGTACTTCGGTTTCCAGTACCTCAAGGGACAAGCGTTGGGTACCCAAGGGGAATTCTGCCAATGCTTGCCGAGTGGCTTCCAGGTAGCGACTATCCGCTAACCCCGGAGCTGGTAGATTGAACGACAGTCCACTATCGACACTCTGGGCAGACAACCCGGTTAACGTAGCCAACGCCTGATGCAGACCGCGCGCATACAAATCGTATAAATCATTGGCATCAAAGACAGGCAGGAACTGGGCAGGGGTAACCCACACTCTATCCGTCCGCAAACGAGCCAATGCCTCGATTTTGGCCAGTTTGCCCGTATCCAAATGAATGATCGGCTGATAGACCATGCACAGGCCGCCGTTACGTAATAAATGCCGGAAATGTCGTCGCTCAGCCAGGGCCTTGAGTGGCGGTTCACCCCCTTCGCTAAATCGGGCAATACCCAAGGACAGCAAGCGCTGTATATGTCCCAGGAACCGGAGCTGGCCGGGGCTTGCCAGTCCGCCGGGATAGCGCAGATAAAGGCTTAATATGTTCCTAACCCGGCCACTCACCAACAGCGGTACCGCAGCCATTGAGCGAACCCCGAGGTGCTGCGTGATATCCCGCCAGGGCGCAAGCGTAGGGTCAGCCAGATAATTACTTCCCGTCTGGATTTGTGCAGTGCGCCAGGCACGGGAAGTCGGTCCTTGGCCATAGAGGCTGGCGGAGTTGACGCTAATCATCGGCGTCCGCTTCGCTTTGACCTCTTCCAGGTAGCGCAGAAACGCTTCGCCAGCCATAGATTCATATTGCAAAGCACCGGTTTCATCCGGACGTGCCAAGGTTGCCGCATCCAGTCCATCGATCTGACATAGGCTCTCAACCGCAGTCTCGATCAGCTCGGTATAGCCAAACGCCCGCCAGGCCAGATCTTCCAGCGTCTGCAACACAGTATCTCTTTCCACCTCAATGCTTTCCGCGGCTTCCACTTGCCAGCGGGCTTCCTGCATCCAACGTTCGCCGAGGACGGGTAACGCGAGATGGGAATGCAAGGACTCGCGTTCATCCAGACGACGAATAGCCTCCATGAATACCTCATAAAGGCGCATCAGCACATCCTGTTCGACACCGGTGACAGCAAGAATCCGACCATGGGCCAACGCCATTTGTCGATGTTCTGCCTGCTTCAGTTCGGGTTTGAGCAACGTTAGGGCATGATCACCCAGCTTTTTTCTGAGAACCACCCGATCAGTAGCGGTCAATCCCGGGATTAGTGCCGAGCCAATCCAGGAATCTTCTTCGATAGCGCGATACAGCTCAGCCTCCAGCAAGGATTTTTTCACTTCGATACAAGCGTATAATGGCTGCAGCCGCCGCGCAGCGGCCTCACCATAAATGATGCCGGACAATGGGGTTTCTGCATCTGAATCCGCCGGGTATGGAAAAACAGGTTGCTCGGTTTCGGCCAGTGCCCACCAGTGATTTCGCCTGAGTTTATCCTTCTTGGCGGTATAAAGCGCCTGATCGGCCAGATGTAGTAATTCTCCCTGTGTTTGGGCGCTGCTAAGCGGGAACAGGGCCAGCCCCAGGCTCGCATCGATCTGTGCTTGCCGGCCTTCGTTAAGATCAATCGGCTGAGTAATAGCTTCATGCAAGCGATTGAGTGCAAGTTCCAGCCCTTCGATACGATTCCGATCGGTTTCCATAAGAATAACGAATTCATCACCACCCAGACGAGCCAGAAAATCATGTCGCCGAAGTGCTTCGCGCATTCGCCTGGCCAGCACCTTCAGTAACTCGTCGCCGGCTTCATGCCCATACCTATCGTTCACGGGTTTGAAATCATCGAGATCAATGATGCCTACGGCTAACACCCTCTCATTGCGCCGGGCCCGAGCTATGCCCGCTTCCAAGGCATCATCCAAAGCGCGACGATTAGGTAGATCGGTCAAGAAATCGGTGGTAGCCAGATTCAGGAGATGCGTACGTTCCTCTTGTAGTTGCCGTATGGCGCCTTCCAGTTGCTGGCTTTGGCGCAGGCCATGCAGTAAGGCGCGCTGACCCAAATTGGCCAATAAGATCAACCCCAGACCATACCAGAGCACCAACCCGCCTAGAATAATATAGGTGTCGATCCCGGTATAAAAAAGCCGTGCGGCAAGTGGCAGCATGAGCAATGACACAAAACCCATTGCGCTGGGCAAATGAGAAGTATTGCTGATACTCCCCCCGGCAGCGACGCCAGCTAGCACCAGGATCACAAAGACCTGAAATGCAGGATGCCAACTAACCGAAAAAAAGAGAATCAGGATATCCCATAGCACAACACTCAAGATCAAGCCAAAGGCATACCAGCGCAGCCAGAAACGCCACGCTAAAGCTTTAGTGGCTGCGCTAGCGTACATTTTTGCCAAGCCGATCCGACCCCCGGCGACAATCATCTGCCCAGCGAACCAGAGCTCATATTCCCAGTGCCAACCGTGCTCCATGAGCAGCTCCATAAAAACGGCCAGAGCGATACCCGCACCAAACCCCAGGGCGATACCGTTGCGCCGGTAGAGCTCGTTCGTCAATTGTGGCATGAATTCCGCAGGTGCGGAGATTTTGGGAAACCATTTCATGGTGGCTTTTTATCACAATGCTATCAACGTAGCCATTACCCGCAGGCTTGAATCAAACGTTGCAGACGAATGCGCTTTAGTGTCTATGCTATGCTTTCGCGGGTTTACCCTTTTCGATTCCCAGTTCCCGATTCCGATCCGGAGTTCTTCGTATGCCTGCGTTCTCTACAAAAAAACGCATTCTTCCCATTTTGGTGATCCTCGCTATCAGTGGACTGATTATCGCCACCTTCGAGCTGCACTGGTTTAGTAGGAAACCCCGAACCGGGGCCGATATAACCCTGTATGGCAACATCAACTTGCGCGAGGTGCAGCTCGCCTTCCAGGAACCTGGACGGATTCAGAAAATGCTGCTGCAAACCGGCAACCAGGTGAAAAAGGGAGCCCTCGTCGGTAGCCTGGATGCACACCAGTACACGGCACGCGTCGCCCAGGCCAAGGCCCGCCTTGCCGCTGCCAAGGCTGTATTGGCACGGTTGCTTGCCGGTACCCGCCCGCAGGATATCGATCGTCTGCGAGCCGTGATTCAGACCGATGAAGCTGAGCTCAAACTGCACACACTGACTTATCGACGCATCGGCAAGCTGGCTGCACAAAGCCTCGCCTCCAAGGAAAGCCTCGATCAGGCCCGCGCGGCTATGCAAACTGCCACCGGCAAACTCAAGGCCGATCAGGCCACCCTGGCCCTGGCGATTGCCGGCCCGCGTATTCAGGAGATCGAGCAGGCCCGCGCCCAGGTACAGGCGGATCAAGCCGCCTTGAATTTAGCTAAAATCACCCTGGGCTATACTCGCCTTTATATACCCGCAGACGGAGTGATCCGCAATCGCATTCTGGAACCAGGCGACATGGCATCACCACAAGTACCTGTTTATACTCTGGCTTTAACCAATCCTCTCTGGGTGCGCGCTTATATCGACGAAGCCGATCTGGGACGTATCAATCTGGGGAATCGCGCTTGGATCACCTCCGACAGTTTCCCCAATAAACGGTTTCCCGGTTGGATAGGCTTCATCTCGCCGACCGCGGAATTTACACCCAAATCGGTAGAAACCACCCAGGTGAGAACCGAGCTGGTCTACGAAGTCCGCGTCTATACTTGTAATACTGGCAATAGTCTGCGGCTGGGAATGCCCGTCACCGTAACCGTCGATGCCCACGCCCTGCGCGTCAACTTAAAGCAATCCCCCTGCACGCAACTGGAACAATGAACGATTTCCCGCCTCCCGTGCTGCAGGTACGTGATTTGTACAAGCATTTCAACCAGGGCAAGCAGGCGATCCAGGCGCTGCGTGGCGTTTCCATGCAGGCTGAAAGTGGTCAGATTACCGGGCTGATCGGTCCGGACGGCGCCGGTAAAACTACGTTGATGCGGATCATTGCCGGGCTGCTGCTGGCCGATCAGGGTGAAACCGATGTGCTCGGCATCGACGTCCACCGCGAGCCCTTACGCGTCCAGGCAAGCATCGCCTATATGCCTCAGCGGTTTGGGCTGTATGAAGATCTCAGCATCCAGGAAAACCTGGATCTGTACGCCGATCTGCAAGGCGTGGCGCATAGCGAGCGCCCGGCGCGTTACGCCAGGCTCCTGGAGATGACCGGGCTTACTTCCTTTACCCGTCGCCTAACTGGCCATCTCTCCGGTGGCATGAAACAGAAACTGGGGCTCGCCTGTACTTTGGTTCGTCCACCCCGGCTGTTATTACTCGATGAGCCAACAGTTGGAGTCGACCCCGAGTCTCGCCGTGAACTCTGGCGCATCGTGCAAGATCGGGTCGCCGAGGGGAAGATGAGCGTCCTGCTTTCCACCGCCTATCTGGATGAAGCCGAACGTTGCGCTAAGGTGGTACTCATGCATGAAGGCAGGGTGCTGGGCGAAGGTGATCCGCGGGCGATGGCCAAAACCCTGGCAGGTCGGGTCTGGTACGTGCGCCAGGATGGCGTCAGCCGGCGCCGACTGCTAAAGCAGCTCCTCCAGTTGCCTGAAGTCGGGGATGCCATTATTTATCTTGATGGCGTGCGTGTCATGTTACTTCCACAAGTCAGGCCACCCACCCTGCCAGAGACCCGGTGGGAACCCCTGGCGCCTAGTTTCGAAAACGCCTTCGTCGACCGCCTGCAACAAACCCTGGCACGGAAAGGGCGGGGAAAAACACCAGTGGATACTGCTTTAGATACCCGTCAATACCCAATTTCAACCCAGGAGGTTGTAATTACGACCCACGGACTCAAGCGCCGTTTTGGGAGTTTCTATGCCGTGCAGGGCATCGATTTCGAGGTTCGGCGTGGCGAGATATTCGGATTACTGGGTGCTAATGGTGCTGGAAAATCGACGACCTTCCGCATGCTTTGCGGTTTGCTTCCGCCCAGTGAGGGATATCTCTCGGTGGCTGGCGTCGATCTGCGTACTGCACCGGCTACCGCTCGCGCACGCATCGGCTATATGTCTCAGAAATTCGCATTATACGGACAACTTAGCGTGATTCAGAACATCCGTTTCTTTGCTCGCACCTATGGCTTGCGCGGCACCCAACAACGCGAACGCATCGACTGGGCAATTCATGATTTTCAGCTTGAATCTTACGTAAACACCAATGCCGACGAACTACCGCTAGGTTTCAAACAACGTCTGGCCACAGCCTGCGCGCTCATGCATGAGCCGGATATCCTGTTTCTGGATGAGCCCACATCAGGAGTCGATCCTCTGGAGCGGCGGGAATTCTGGGTGCGTATCAATGCGCTGGCAGAAAGCGGCGTCACTATTATGATCACCACTCACTTCATGGATGAAGCCGAATACTGTGACCGCATAATGATCATGGCGCGTGGGCGGATCTTAGTCAGCGGCACACCCCGGGAGATCCGTACCCATGCCGCCACGCCCGACAATCCGCATCCCGACATGGAAGATGCCTTCCTTCGAGTGATCGAAAAAGCCCGGCAACAGGAGCAGGCAGATGCCACATGATCACGGAAGCAGCGCCATGCGGCTGCACGGCCTGTTGCGCAAGGAAACCCTGCAAATCCTACGCGACCCGTCGAGTCTAGCCATTGCTTTTGTCATGCCTGTCGTGTTGCTCTTGATTTTCGGCTATGGCGTATCGCTGGATGCCCGCCATGTACCCATCGGCTTCGTGGTCAATCCCGCCGATCCACAAAGCCTCAGTCTGATCGGCGCATTTGAGCATTCCCCTTATTTCGTGCCCCAACGCTATCCCACCATGAAAACGGCCGAGCTTGCTCTGCTGCGCCGGAATATTCGGGGTATCGTCCATTTGCAGGATAACTTTGGCCGCCGTCTGCTGGCCCGGCGAAGCGCACCAGTCCAGTTATTACTCAATGGCGTGAATGCCAACCAGTCGCGCATCGTCCAGGGATATGTCGGTGCTACCGTTCAAGGCTGGATCTTGCAGCATTTTCGACAACGTGGTCTACCCGTGAGTGTTCCGGTGCAGATGGAAAGCCGAATCTGGTTTAATGCCAATGTCCGCAGCCGAGATTTTCTGGTTCCAGGCCTTATCGTTGTCATCATGACGCTGATCGGAGCACTGCTAACAGCGCTGGTCATGGCACGGGAATGGGAGCGTGGCACGCTGGAAGCGCTGATGGTCACACCCATCCGCTTGTATGAAATCCTGCTCGGCAAGCTGATCCCCTATTTCGTGCTCGGCATGGGCGGTATGGGACTGTCGGTCGCCATGGCGCTGTGGCTATTTCAGGTGCCGTTACGCGGCAGTATCTGGGTTCTGTTACTAGCCTCGGCCTTGTTCCTGCTGACTACACTGGGCATGGGACTATTGATTTCCATCATTGCCCGGCAACAGTTTTTCGCTGCACTAGTCGCTATCATTACCACTTTCCTGCCCGCATTTATGCTTTCCGGTTTTATTTTCTACATTGGCAGCATGCCAACCTGGTTGCAATGGCTGACTCATATTGTTGCGGCACGGTATTTTGTCGCTATTTTACAGACAATATTTCTGGCAGGCGACGTATGGGCGGTCATTTTACCAAATGCATTCGCATTATTCCTAATGGCCTTGTTTTTCCTTGGCATGAGCCGATACAAGCTGCATAAGCGGCTGGAGTAAGACTATGTGGCAACGCATCCTGGCTCTGGTCGTCAAAGAATTGCTGGCTTTATTACGCGATCGGCGCCAGCGTATCATCGTCATTGTCCCGCCGATCATTCAGGTAATCATTTTTAGTTACGCAGCCACCTTCAGCCTCCACAACATTCCCTTTGCGGTTTATACTCAGGATCCGGGTAATGCTGCGCAAACATTGATCAGTGATTTTGCAGGTTCGCCCAACTTCCATCGGGTCGGTAATATTGAAAACCAGGCCCAGATCGCGCCGATGATCAATAATCGCAGGGCTTTGCTAGTATTAAATATAGGATCCGACTTCTCCAGAAATCTGTATCGAGGCATTCCGGCAAAAGTGCAGGTGATCCTGGACGGGCGCGATTCCGACACGGCACTCATTACCCTGGACTATGCGAATACCATCATTAACGGGTTCAATACCGCATGGCGCAAGTCCCATGCCCTACCCCATGAGCCCATAAGGCTGGTCAATCGCGCCTGGTTTAACTCCAACCTCGAAAGCGGGTTGTTCATCGTGCCGGGGGTTATCGGAATCATTCTGCTCGTCGTGGTGGTTATGTCCACGGCCTTATCGGTCGCCCGCGAACGCGAACAGGGCACTTTCGATCAGTTGTTGGTCACCCCACTGCGCCTGATGGAAATCCTGATCGGCAAGGCTTTGCCCGGAATGCTCATCGGTCTGATCGAAGCCAGCCTGGTCTTACTTATCGCACTCTACTGGTTCCATATTCCGCTTCGCGGACACCTGGGTACGCTCTACCTGGGATTTATCATCTTCATCCTTTCCGGAATCGGTGTGGGACTCATGGTCTCATCGCTGGCCGCAACACTACAGCAGGCGCTGCTGGGTGCATTCATGTTTCTGGTACCGGCGGTGATCCTCTCCGGTTTTGCCACGCCAGTCAGCGACATGCCCGCAGCCGTTCAGGCCATCACCACTGTCGACCCACTGCGTTATTTCCTGGTCATCGTGCGCAGCACCTTTTTAGAAGGTATGCCGTTACCTTTGTTGCTGAATCAGTTCTGGCCCATGGCGCTAATCGGCGTAGTTACCCTTGCAGGGTCTGGCTGGCTGTTCCGTCATCGCATGTACTGAGTGCCATTCAATATCCGCGCTCCCGGGATATTTTCTCCAAGAGGCCCCGCGCAGCTTCTTCAACCAGATCCAGTACGCGTTCAAAACCGAGTTCACCACCGTAATAGGGATCAGGTACCTCTTCCATGCCCGGCTGCTTGGCGAAACTCATCAATAAACGAGGGCGGTTAGCGCTTTCGTGGAAAGTCGCTTCGAGATCCGCGAGATTGGTGCGATCCATGACCAGGATATAGTCGAAACGGTCAAAGTCATCCGCTTCGATAGGACGCGCCCGCGGTGCGGAAAGATCAATTCCCCGACGGCCGGCAGCCGCCTGCATGCGCCGGTCAGGTGGCTCACCCACATGGTAGGCATGCGTTCCCGCCGAATCCGCTTCGATCAAATCGGCTAATCCCTGCGCTTCGCATAGGCGCTCGAACATAACCTGCGCTGCCGGTGAGCGGCAGATATTCCCCATGCATACAAACAAGACCTTTACTTTCACGTTGCAGCAGTTCCTTAATAATACTCCAGATTCAATGCCATCCTAGCGAGAAGATAGGCAGAATGAAAGCGGGTCTCGAAAACCCGGTCGCCTAGAGTCCAGGCCAATAAAAAGGAAAATAACTTCAATTCTCCGGGGCGCTCAACAGTTTCCCTGAATACTGCTGCAGAAACTGGCTGGGAGGCTGTGGAGTTGTGGTATTCACGGTGGGCAGCGGCGTCTGTGCGGGTGGCAGGAAACCAGCCAGAAAGTCGAAAACCTGGCCACCATTATCGACCAGTTGCCCGGTTTTCGGATTGACCGCAGCCTGGATGATATCCGGTGGTCGGAAGAAAGGCAGACTCGGAACACCTTTAATCGTAGCTTGCATATAATGGATCCACATCGGGAGCGCCTCACGTGCGCCTGCCGCCCAACGCACCATCGGCTGATTATCATCATAACCGACCCAGCTTGCGGTAATATAATGTCGGCCATAACCGACGAACCAGGCATTTTTCTGGTCATTCGTGGTGCCGGTTTTTCCAGCCAGATAATGACCCAGCGGCCTAGCTGCAACACCAGTCCCGTCTCGAATGACTCGTTGTAGCATCCGGGTCATCAGATAAGCCACCCCACTGGTAATCACTTGCTTGGGTGGGTCGGGTTCCGCGCACAGGACACAATGGTTTAACGACAGATTCTGCCCTGTATTAGTGATCACCCGGGTGATTAGATAAGGATGGACCAGGAATCCCCCATTAGAGAACACCGCATAGGCACGGGCTATTTGCAGGGGAGTGACATCGGCCGAACCCAACACCAGGGAAGGAACGGGTGGCAGTTGCGATTTGGGGAAGCCGAACTGCTTGATATAGTGGATGGCATACGGAATACCGATATGCATCAAAATACGTACACTGGGTACATTGATAGATTCGGCCAGATCCTTCCATACCGGAATAGGCTGTTGGTTGAAAGTCATGGAATAATTAGTTGGTTGGTAAATCTTGCCATTGGGCAGCTTGATTGTTAGTGGGGTATTCGGAATCGGGGTCACCTGGGTGAGATAATCAGCCTTACCCGCAGCCAGAAGTTCAGGACCATCCAAGGCAGCGGCATAAACAAAGGGCTTGAAAGCTGAACCGGGCTGCCGATAAGCATACAGCGCCCGGTCAAAGTGGCTTAATTCATAGGAAAACCCGCCGACCAGCGCAACGATTGCTCCAGTAGAATTATCCAAACTCACCAAAGCGCCCTGAACCCGGGGTATTTTACTCAGTTGCCAACCACGGTGACCCTTAGGAATGCGCCAGACTGCCGTCATCCAATTCCGATCACCGGGCGGGGTGCCGGGTGCGATATAGCGACGCACCCCCACCAGATCACCTCGCTTGAGGTCGGGTCGGCCATCAGGACCCAGCGCCCAAGCTACCGCCTTACCCTCAAGAAGAGTGGTTTCGGTACCCTCCACTGAAACTTTGGCCCAGTTCTTACCGACAGCCAGTACCACGGCCCAACGCAAATTGGCCGGATCATGCAAAGGCAACGGGTAGGGACGTCCACCCCGCAAGGCGGTTTGCATTTCCTGTGGTCTCAAATGGGTGATGGGCCCGGCATAACGCTGTGGATCCAGGCTATCCAATCCCATCACATAATTTTCCAAACTGATGCTCACCGCCAGATTGGCCGTTTTCTGTAATCGGGGATTGATCGCAGTATCCACCCGCAATCCTTCGCGGTAGGTCATATTCGGCCCGAACCGGCTTTCCAGCCATTTAGTAATCCACGCGACCGCATAGGGCGCAATATCGTTACCGGGCGAATGGTAGCGGGCGGTCAATGGGGCAGCCACGGCCCGGATGGCCTGTATGCGGGTGATATAATCCTGCGCCAGCATACGCCCGATGACGTAATTTCGCCGTTTCCTGGCAGCTAAAGGATGTGCCAGCGGATTGAAATAATTAGGTGCGGCGGGAAGCGCCGCCAGCATCGCCATCTGCGGTAAAGTCAGTTGATCGATTGCCTTTCCATAATATATCCGGGCCGAGGCACCCACTCCGTAAGCACCCTTGCCAAAATAGATCTTGTTCAAATAAAGTGCCAGGATCTGGCGATGACTGAAGTGTTCGGCCAGCTTGTAGGCCAGCAGGATCTGTCGGATCTTGCGTACGATTGTCTTTCGGGGTGAGAGATAAAAATTCCGGGCAACCTGTTCGGTGATTGTACTGGCCCCCTGCACCGGTGCCAGATGAGTCACATCCACCCAGGCGGCGCGCAGGATCGCCGGGTAATTGACTGGGAAATATAATAAGTTATGGCTCCAGAAATGGCCGCTTTCTGCAGCGACGAAAGCATTACCGAGTTGTCTTGGCATTTCCCGCAAACTAACGGTATCCAGCAGTCTGGGTCCGATCGTGGCCAAGAGTTGGCCATTGTCTGCATAGATACGCAAGGGTAAAGCGGTATGCCAATGCTTTAATTTGGTAACTGAGGGTAAAGAACGCCATTGTAGATAGAGCCAGCCACCAAGCAAGCCTGAACTCGTGACAACAGCGATTAAAATAAATAGGAAAAAAATTCGCCAAAATGATGTTTTTCGGGCTCTGATTTTACTTTTCACCGACTTCTTTCAAGTATGATACAAATCATAGTTTATCCTAAACCAGGCTTGTTAGGGGAGATTTGGTTCGCGTAAAACTGAAACCGGTAGGATAAAAAAGGTTTCTCTACCCTGTTAAGAACGATCAATTTCTAGAAAAGAATGGAAAAACATATCCCTTATCTATCCCAGGATGGCAGCATTTCAGGTATTCTCGAAAAATCATATGGCACAAATCCTGCTGAACTTTCATCAGGCCGATCCATCTAGCGCGAAAGTAGCTTGGATAAATGCTATCACTGCCGATTAATAATAAAATGGAACCTCATGATATGAAATATGTTTCTTCAAAAATAATCCACCATATGATGTCCGTTGGGGTAATCGCCCTGCTCGCCCTGACTACACAAGCCTGCGCCAAGGAAACTCCGTCTTCACCTCGACACGAAAACCAAAACACCACGACCACTGCCGCAGCTCAGCCTATTTCTTCGCAATCGCCACACCTGAGCGGTTTGCCCAACTTTGTCCCCTTGATCAAAAAGGCAGCTCCCGCCGTGGTCAGCATTACCGGAGTGCGTGCCGTATCGAATGGATCACCACTTGCGAATATCCTGCCCAATCTTCCTCCCGGCAGTCCCTTCCGCCAATTCTTCAAGCACTTTTTCGAACAGAATCCCAACACCCGGGGGCCGCGAAGCAAAGAAAGGATTCTCGGTTCGGGTTTCATTATTTCAGCTGACGGCTACATCGTTACCAACCGCCATGTGGTTGTGGGTGATACCGACATTAAGGTCAGACTGCTTGATCGGCATGAATATAAGGCCAAAGTCATCGGTATGGACAAGCGGACCGATTTAGCTCTGTTAAAAATCAGTGCCAAAAATCTCCCTACCCTGCCACTGGGTGATTCAGCCAATCTTAAAGTCGGCCAGTGGGTACTGGCCATCGGTAATCCTTTCGGCTTTGACTACAGCGCCACTCAGGGCATCATCAGTGCACTATCGCGCAATTTGCCCAACGAAAACTATATACCCTTCATTCAGACCGATGCACCTGTCAATCCAGGTAATTCAGGCGGCCCCTTGCTTAACATGCGAGATCAGGTCATTGGTGTCAATTCACAGATTTATACTAATTCAGGCGGCTTTATTGGGCTTTCCTTCGCGATCCCCGCGAATATTGTCAAAGATGTAGTCGCCCAGCTGAAAACCCATGGAAAAGTCAGTTATGGATGGCTTGGCGTAATGGTTCAGAACATGAACCAGAGTCTTGCCCAATCCTTTGGTCTGCATCAACCTGAAGGTGCGCTGATCGCCCAGGTCATCCCGAACAGTCCTGCCGCCAAGGCTGGACTGAAACCTGGGGACATCATCCTGGAGTACAACCACCATCAAATCAGCGATTCAGGCAACCTTCCCCCCTTAGTCGGCGCCACTCCCGTCGGTACCCGTATTCCGCTGGTCATACTGCGTGATCACCAGCACGTGACCCTGATGATTACCATTGCTCCTTTAAAAGAAACATCGAGAAATCAATCGGTTAGATCGAATCTGACTCAACAGGGTGGCCCGCTCGGGATCCTGCTGCAAAATCTTACTCACGAACAACGTTCTCGACTGGGTATTCAACAAGGCGGTGTACTCATCAAGGGTGTTAAACCAGGCGGTGTTGCAGCCAAAAATGGCGTTGAGCCGGGTGATGTGATCATCCAGTTTAGCGGCCAACTGGCACAGGATTCGGCCCAATTATCCAGGCTGATCCGCCGGGCGCCAGTGAATCAGCCTATTCCGGTCTTGATCTTGCGCAACAAAATGCCCTTGTTCATCACGATTACGATTCCGAAGGGTTGAACCAAACCAACCTGCCTTGGGTCACTAATCTGTAGTATGGAAACCTTTAATCAGTTTGTATGGGAGCGCATCTAATGACAAAAAACCATTTCAATATCGGCATAGTTGGCCTCGGCGTCATGGGTGCCAACCTGGGGCTCAATATTGCCAGTCGCGGCTGTGCCGTAGCTGGGTATAACCGCCACTCCGACAAGGCCGAGCTTTTCACTCAACGCGGTCAGGAAGAACTAGCTGAAATCACCCAAGCCGAAACCCGGGGCACAGATAATCTGGCCGATTTCATAGACGCCTTGAAAATCCCCCGTAAAATTATTCTGATGGTTCCTGCGGCAGCAGTCGATCAGGCCATCAATACGCTCATCCCCCATCTCGAAGCGGGAGATATCATCATCGATGGCGGAAATTCACATTTTCTGGACACTGAACGTCGCCTGGGCAAATTGAGCGCCTTGAATTTACATTTCATCGGCATGGGTATATCGGGTGGTGAGGAGGGTGCCCGCCATGGGCCAAGCATGATGCCTGGCGGGGAAAGCAAGGCATGGGAGCTAGTTCGTTCGTTACTTGAGCCTGCAGCCGCCCGCGCTGCGGACGGCGAGCCCTGTATCGCCTGGATGGGATCTGGCGGAGCTGGGCATTTCGTCAAAATGACACATAACGGCATTGAATATGGCCTTATGCAATTAATCGGGGAAGCTTATGATTTGCTGCGTCGAGGGATCGGCTTGACCCAGGAAGCCTGCCGTACACATTTCCAGGCATGGAACCATGGCCTACTCAATGCCTACCTGATTGAGATCACAGCTGATATTCTGGCTCAGCGGGATACCGATGGCAGCTACCTACTCGATCACATTTTAGATACCGCCCGCCAGAAAGGAACGGGGCGATGGACTACGGAAGCGGCACTGGGTCTCGGTATTCCCACCCCAACCATTGATGCAGCGGTCACTGCCCGGGGCCTATCTGATCTACGCCATCTTCGTCAAAGGGCCGCCGAACGCTTAGCTGGACCACAACCGGAGCGGCAACCTCTACTGAGCGAGGAAGAAATCCCGTTTCTCGAGCAAGCGCTGGAAGCCGCTTTTCTCATTACTTATGCACAAGGTTTTCAGCTAATCGGGGAAGCCAGCCGAGAATATGGCTATAGCTCCAACCTGGTAACCGTGGCCAGGATCTGGCGGGGTGGCTGCATCATTCGTTCAGCTCTGCTAGAGCCGCTGGCAGCGGGCTACGAAGCTGACCCTGAACTCACCAATCCCCTTTTGGATACTGCGATCGCTAAACGGTTGGCGGAAACTGAAGCCGGGCTAAGGCGAATCGTTGCCCACGGGGCCCAGATTGGTATACCCACACCTGCAATGAATGCTGCGCTTGCCTATTATGATGCGCTTCGGAGCGCCCGCTTACCGGCCAATCTTATCCAGGCACAAAGGGATTATTTTGGTGCTCATACCTATGAACGCCTGGATCAAGAAGGTGCCTTCCATACCCACTGGCAACATTTTGATAGCCAGTAAGTGAAAACTAGGACCATAGAAAACCCGTTTACCCTGGTGTTGTTTGGCGCCAGTGGCGATCTCGCCTGGCGACTGGTTATCCCGGCTCTGTTTGTCTTGTTCCAGAAAGGCCATCTTCCGGATTCTTTTCATCTTATCGGGGTAGCACGCAGTGAATATGATGCTTCCGGTTATTGCGATCATCTTGTTGGATTTTATGGCGACTCCCGACCAGAGGAATGGCCAACCTTCTGCGAACATATTGATTACTTGCAAGCGGATCCTTTGCAACATGATACCTATCGGCAACTTGCCGAACGCTTGGCGGGCGATCATAAAAACCTGGATACTACAGATGAATGGATATTCTATCTGGCTACCCCACCGGCTCTGTTCGCGCCTATTGCCGAGCGTTTGGGCTGCTTTGATCTAGCCAAGAACGGTGAGCGAGTTCGCATCGTGGTGGAAAAACCGCTAGGGCACAATTTAGCCTCATTCAGCCAGATCAATGCGAACCTTCTAGCTCACTTTCAGGAATCACAGATTTATCGCATTGATCACTACCTGGGGAAGGAAACTGTCCAGAATATTCTTGCCATGCGCTTCGCCAATCCGATCTTCGAACCGATCTGGAACCGTAATTACATCGATCATGTGGCCATCACCGTGGCCGAGACCCTGGGCGTGGAAAAACGTGCCGCCTATTACGAACATTCCGGAGCCTTGCGGGATATGCTCCAGAACCACATCCTGCAATTACTCTGCCTAGTTGCCATGGAGCCACCAATCGCTTATGACGCACAAGACATCCGTAATCGCAAAATTGATGTTTTGCAGGCTATTCGGCCCATCCGACCCGAAGAGGTTTACGAACGTGCGGCGCGGGGCCAGTACGGTCCGGGATGGATTAACGGTCGCGCCGTGCCCGGCTACCGGCAAGAGCCCGGGATTGATCCTGAATCGGCAACGGAGACCTACGCCGCATTGAAACTCAATATCGACAACTGGCGTTGGCAGGATGTTCCTTTTTACTTACGCACAGGGAAACGACTTCCCGCTAAAGTATCAGAAATCTCCATCCGCTTCAAACCGGTTCCTCATCGTGCATTTCCTGTGGATGCGGACCAGAGTGGCCAGCCAGTACGCCTGACCTTACAGATCCAACCCGAGGAATCGATCCGCTTGCACTTTCTGGTCAAGGAACCGGGCATGCCGCTGAGACTGCGTCTGGTGGATATGCGCTTCGATTACGCACGCACCTTTCATCATGAGCTTCCAAGCGCCTATGAAACTCTACTGTATGAGGTCCTGGCGGGAGATGCCAGTTTGTTCATGCGCGCCGATCAAGTCGGGGCAGCCTGGAAGTTGGTGCAACCCGTATTGGATATATGGGCCAACACCTCGCCATCGGATTTCCCCAATTACCCGGCCGGGACCTGGGGGCCGGAAAGCGCGGAACTATTGACTGCCCGGGATGGCCGTAGCTGGCTTGTTCCAATGCTGATTCAATCCGAAGAGATGAGGCAATAAAACCTTATTTGTTGTCAGCTTGATTCCAAAAGCGATGCTTGCGCGGATCCCCGGAGATCCTGTCCAATGCTAAAATGCATTCTCTATGGATATTCTTAATCATGCCTTGATCGTTGCCGGTCCCTATCTGCATCGATACGGTTATGCCGCAATTTTTGTTGGTACACTCATCGAAGGCGTGGGCATCCCGGCTCCTGGCTTAACTCTCCTTGTAGCCGCCTCTTTGCTGGCCGGTCGCGGTGAAATGAATATTATCTGGGTTGGTATCAGTGCATTTTGTGGCGCTGTGACGGGCTACAACCTGGGGTACCTGGTGGGACGAACGGGAGGCCATCGCCTACTGTTACGGACCCGTCTGGTCAATCGTCACCATCTTCGGCGTTTACGCAATCTGTACCGTCGATGGGGTATAGTAATCGTGATCGTCGCCCCATTCTTCGATGGAATGCGCCAACTCAATGGTCCAGTTGCTGGTATTATCGAAATGCGCTGGCTTCGCTTCGCATTAGCCATACTGATAGGTTGCGCACTATGGATCGGTTTCTGGTCGATGGCCGCATACACTTTGAGCACGCATGCTTCGGCTGCCTATCAACTGGTACGTGAATACCGCCCCTGGCTATATATTGCCGCGGGATGCCTTTTTGTTGGCCTGATAATCTACCTGGTATTCCGCGATCGTGGCCAGAAACAGGTCTGAGCATATGGATTTATTGACATCCTGCTTCGCCACTCACCCCTTTCTGAAATCGACTCTCCGAATATTGGAGCCGGTCATAAGGCGCACAATAATCTACGGGCATGAATCCGGACCGTCAAATATTAGCCATCACGGTAAAAGTCTGAGGGAAGGAGTATCAGCGGTTACCCCATCCGCCGCTATATTTCTGGATTATTTCAGTACCCATATCCACTGACACAGGATTAATAATCTATCATCATGCCTTCTATACACCCGCTGGAAACCAAACCTGATAGGGTAACTTACGAACTATTCCCCTTGTCCCTACCTACCGGGGAAGAAACCAGGACACTGGCCCACCTGGCAGGATCTGCGCAGGGACTCGCGGCTGCCCAGGCCGTCTGGTTGCATGCCGGAATTAGTTTGCTCGTGACCGCGGACAATCAAACCGCTTGGCAACTGGAACAGGAGCTCCGTTTTTTCCTCAGTGACGCCATCCCAGTCGTCCATCTTGAGGATTGGGAAACCCTGCCCTATGATGTCTTTTCTCCTCATGACGATATTATTTCACAACGTCTGGATATCTTGAATCGCCTACAACAATTGTCTCATGGCGTCCTGGTCGTTCCCATCAGTACCTTACTGCATCGGCTGGCTCCTCCGGAATTTATCCACCTGCATAGTCTGCAACTCGAACAAGGACAACATCTTAATCTTGGAACCTTGCGCTGCGATCTGGAAGCCAATGGTTACCGGGCGGTCAGCCAAGTCATGAGTCATGGTGAATTCGTGGTTCGAGGTGAAATCATCGACCTCTATCCCATGGGCAGGAATCTACCCATACGTATTGACCTATTCGATAACGAAATCGAAACTTTGCGGGAGTTCGATCCAGAAACCCAGCGCTCACTCACCACCACCATCACTCATGCCATTTTTCTCATGCCAGGGCATGAATTTCCACTGGATGAATCTGCCATCAAGAATTTTCGCAGACGCTACCGGGAAAGATTTAAGGGGGATCCACAAATCAGTCCGATCTATCGCGGAATAACTCAGGGCAACCCTCCTGGTGGAATCGAATATTACCTACCGCTGTTCTTCGAGCAGACTGCAACCCTGTTTGATTATCTTGCTTCCAAGCCCCTGTTTATACAAACTCAAAATGTCTTAGAAGCTGCCCAAGATTTTCTGGAGCAGGCGGCGGAACGCTATGAACAACTACGTCATAACCGGGAACGTCCCTTGTTATCCCCGGCAGAGATCTTTCTGACCCAAAACGAGCTGGAAGAGAAATTAAAGCATCTACCCAACTTACGCCTACTGATCCGAGGAAGCAATGAAGAGGCTGGTGAAATCGAAGCATCCGTCCAAGTGCTTCCACCGATGCGTTTGCAACCCCGGGCTGCGCAGCCCCTTGCCGCCTTGTGTCAATTTGTCGATCAAACCGATGCGCGTATCCTATTTTGCGCTGAATCCGCAGGACACAGAGAAACTCTCGTCGAGACCCTGCGTAGCTTTGGTCTATATCCTAAAACCGAAAGTAGCTGGCAGACATTTTTGGAAGATGGGCCATCTCTAGCGGTTACGGTCGCCCCCCTACATGCCGGGATGATCCTGGAGAAAGCGGGTGTTGTCATCATCACCGAAAACGAACTACTAGGTGAACGTCCCCGCCAGCACCCCCGCAACCGCCGTACTGCGGCGAATACCGATGCCATCATTCGCAACCTGACCGATCTGGTTGAAGGTGCGCCGGTCGTACATGAAGAACATGGTGTCGGGCGCTATCGCGGATTAGTCAAACTTGATCTTGGCGGAACCGGCCATGCCACTGAGTTCCTCGCCATCGAATATGCCGGAGGGGATAAACTCTACGTTCCGGTCGCATCACTGCATCTCATGAGTCGTTATACCGGGGCTGCTTCCGAAGGCGCCCCTTTGCACAGGCTGGGCAGTGATCAATGGCAACGGTTACGCAAACGAGCCGCTGAAAAGGTCGCTGATGTCGCTGCCGAATTATTGGAGATCAACGCTCGGCGTGCAGCACGGAAGGGTCTTGCCTTTACCTTACCCCGGGAAGAATATGCCGCTTTCGCAACCGCCTTCCCTTTCGAAGAAACCCCGGATCAACAATCTGCCATCGATGTCGTTCTATCTGATCTCGCCATACCCAGACCCATGGACCGTGTTATCTGTGGAGATGTCGGCTTCGGCAAAACCGAAGTTGCCCTGCGCGCTGCCTTCGTGGTCGTACAAAACGGTTACCAGGTTGCTGTGCTGGTACCCACCACCTTGCTAGCAGAACAGCATCTGAACAACTTTCGTGACCGTTTCGCGGATTGGCCAGTACGCATAGAATCCTTATCCCGCTTTCGGCGTAAATCCGAACAGCAGGCCGTACTGGAAGCCTTGCGGCAGGGTACTCTTGATATCGTTATTGGTACCCACAAATTGCTGACCCCAGGCATTCACTTCAAGCGTCTGGGGCTTGCCATCATCGACGAGGAGCACCGGTTCGGTGTGCGCCACAAAGAGCACATCAAACAGCTTCGGGCTGAGGTCGATTTACTGACCCTTACCGCCACTCCTATTCCAAGAACCTTGAATATGTCGCTCTCGGGATTACGGGATCTGTCGATCATCGCCACACCCCCACCGCGCCGCCATCCCATCAAAACATTCGTGCATGAATGGGATGATCGCATGGTTATCGAGGCCTGTGCACGTGAGCTTGGGCGGGGTGGACAGGTGTATTTCTTGCATAACAAAGTTAAAACTATCGAGCGTACACGCCAATATTTACAAAAACTGCTGCCTGAAGCCCGTATCGGCCTGGCCCACGGACAAATGCGCGAGCGCGAACTGGAACAGGTTATGCTGGACTTTTATCATCGACGCCATGATATTCTGGTGGTAACCACCATTATCGAAAGCGGCATTGATATCCCTAATGCCAATACAATTATTATTGACCGGGCTGACAAGCTGGGTCTGGCACAACTACATCAGTTACGCGGTCGCGTCGGCCGCTCGCATCATCGCGCCTATGCCTACCTCATTACGCCACCGCGCAAAGCTATGACCGCGGATGTCGTCAAGCGATTAAATGCCATTGAGGCGCTTGGCGACCTCGGCGTTGGCTTCAGTCTCGCCACTCATGATCTTGAAATCCGGGGAAGTGGGGAATTGTTGGGTAAGGATCAAAGTGGGCAAATCCAGGAAATTGGCTTCACGCTTTATCAGGAACTGCTCGAACGAGCTATCGCTGCACTCAAGGTGGGCAAATTGCCGGAATTGGACCGCCCCTTGGATCGCGGCGCCGAAATTGATCTCGGTGTCAGCGCCCTACTCCCTGATGACTACGTTACAGATGTACATATCCGTCTGATTCTTTACAAGCGTATCGCCAGCGCCGCCCATGAAGCGGAACTGCGTGAATTACAGATTGAATTAATCGATCGCTTCGGTCTTTTACCTCGAGCGGCCAAGAACCTTTTTGAAATCACCCGGCTGAAATTAAAACTGACGCCGATCGGGGTGCGCAAGCTAGATGCAGGAGCACATGATGCACGAGTGATCTTTTCAAATCAGACACCAGTAAATCCGACCAGACTGATTCGATTATTACAATGTGATCCAGATCGTTTCCATCTAGACGGTCAATATAAACTGCGTGTCCACCAGGATATGCCCACCTTTGAAACACGGATTCAGATGGTGGAAGCACTGATTGGCAGTCTGCGTGAAAAGGAGGGATAAACTCAACCCATAATTATTTTGGCTCTTCTTCGATTTGTGTGGTTGACTTTTGTAGACCTTGCATCGGATTCGGCTTGACGGCAAGCTTTGCAGATGGAAACACTATTCACTCAAGCCCTTGGGCTCAGTTCACTGTGGCGCGTGGTAAGCGTCGACTTCCGCCCTGCTGAAGGACTGATCAACTTCCAGATTGATCCAGCCAAGTGCCTGGATTGTCCTGCCTGTGGGGCGGCAGAGCAGCCGATCCATGACCGTTTATCGCGCACTTGACGGTACCTGAACAGGTGCGTTTGGACGCAACATGTTAGGGTGGCTACTTTACGTTAGCATTTCAAAACAGGTGAAACAATTGTACGAACAACGTCTGGTGGCCTTTATTGATATTTTGGGTTTTAAGGATATTGTCAAGAAATCCGAAGTAGATG
This sequence comes from uncultured Ectothiorhodospiraceae bacterium, assembly GCA_964620825.1. Lineage (GTDB taxonomy): Bacteria > Pseudomonadota > Gammaproteobacteria > DSM-5130 > Acidihalobacteraceae > Acidihalobacter_A. Next base: position 262 of record CAZUKD010000007.1, on the reverse strand, counting down.
ATCGATTGCTAGATTACATTCTTGAGGCTATGTCGTTTTTAAAAAGCTTTGAACTTCCTGGGAATTGGCGAACAACTACTATTGAAATAGAAGAAAGCGCATAAAAAAAGGAACTTGATAAATTTGAGATTAAAAGCGACATTAGAAGTACGTGCTTTTCTGATTCACTGGTGATATCAATATCGTTTGACGATGATAACCTCAATGAAGGAGTTATAACCGGATCCGGTGTTTGAGGAGTTGAAAAAGAGCGGCGTATCGG
>CAZUKD010000006.1:0-51478 GCA_964620825.1 uncultured Ectothiorhodospiraceae bacterium | reverse complement strand
ATGGCACAAGCTGTTTGCTCCAGGCTTAAACCCCACTCCAGAGGGAGCAAAACCGTTTGTGCGGTGCGCACAAGTTCAGTGGCCATTTTGGCATTGCGCAGCAAAGCCCGCGCAAGCCTCTATATGCTCATGTCCTGTCGTCGGTTGAGCCAGGTTCAGCTCCTACTCTTTTGAATGACTCAACTATCGTACTTTCTATCGGGAAATGAAATAATACGCTGATGTCTTGCGATTCACCCTGACTAGATCAGCAGCACACCGTGCTGTGGTGCCAGACACAAAATGCTCGATCAACCTTTCCTTACTTATACCAATTTAACCAACTCTTCCTCATACCGTCCTGATAATACAAAATATGCATTATCTGGGGCAGGCCCAATATTTTAATAGAGAATTCAAACAAGCGCTTGAAACAGGTGTTGGACGGGCTTACAATCCGTCGGTCTTTTGAGTAAAATTCAGGGCCCCCTTGCTGATGATAGCCACTCGACCAACCCCACCCCATGACGAGGATACACGCCAGCGCTTGCGCCGAGTGGCTGCGGAGTTGTTTGCCCAGAAGGGCTACAGCCACACCCCGATCCGTGAGATTTGCCAACTTGCCGGCGTCAATGGCGCTGCTATTCATTATCATTTTGGCGATAAGGCCTCCCTTTATCGCGATGTCGCCAGTCCGGCCGCTCACCTGATCGATGTTCCAGTCAGCTTGTTCAACTCCGACACCGGGTTATGGGAAGGCATAGAAGCCTTTTATCGCCCGCTGACACGTGCGCTTACGGATGATTCTCTGTCTCCCAGTATCCGGTTGATCTGGATGCGGGAACAAATCCAACCCACCCATTTGCTCCGGCCCGAATGCAGTGATTTGTTCCGCCCTCGACATGAGCAATTGTGCCGCTTTCTCGCACGTCACTGTGGTACGGCGAAAATCGACGATGCCATCAATCATCTGGCGTTGAGTCTGGCCGGGATGGCCATGATCCTCTACCTCAAACAAGACGTAGTGCAGGCTTTTGCGCCCGCCCTGCTCGGAGACAGCCAAGCCATGGAAATGACTCTCCAGCGCCTGATCGATCAGGCCGTAGCACTGGTCAATGCGGAAATTACCCACAGACGTGGCGGGGAATCCAGCTCGACATGAAGGTGCTTTTAAAATCCATCCTCCTCGGTATTCGGCCATTATCCGGCCCGCTGGTGGGTGTGACGGCAGCATTGGGATTGAGTGCCTGTGCGGTCATACCCACCTATAAGGCACCCACGCTCAATCTGCCGGACTCCTACACCGCCCGGCATCTGCCTGCCCGGACTCAGCAGACAGACATCGCGCAAGGTGGAGAATCTCAGCACTTCAGTAAAACCGCCCTGCCCGCCCAGTGGTGGCGAGCGTTCCATTCCCCCCAGCTAAACGCCTTGATCTCCACAGCCTTCGCCCACAATCCCAGCCTGTCTGCCGCACGCCAGACCCTGTCACAATACCGGCATCTGGCGCGTGCTGCCGACGCCGCCTTCTGGCCGAATCTTGGTGCCGATCTGACCGCAAAACGCCAGCGCATCCCGGTACAATTCCCGGGGCAACAGAACATCTACGGTACCTTTTCCAGTCTGCTCAATGTCAGCTACGCTCCAGATGTCTTCGGGCGTACCGGCTACCATCGCGCATCCACTGCCGCACGGGTTCGGCGAGCCGACTATGAGGTCCAGGGCACTTATGAAAGTCTGGCCGGCCATCTCACCACGGCCACTATTCAGGCGGCCGGATATCAGGCACAAATCGACGCCACCTATCAGATTCTGGCCGATCAACAACGTGTTCTCGTCCTGGTCCGATTGCAATACCATTTAGGCGCCACATCCTATACAAATGTCCTCACTCAACACAGTCAGATTGCTACCACTCAAGCCAACCTCTACCGGCTCAAACAGGCACGCGCCATCACCCGCCATCAGCTCGCCATACTCACCGGGGCCTTTCCTGCAAATTTTAAAGATCACATACCGGCGCTGGATCAACTCATTTTACCCAGTCGCGTTCCGCTAAGCTTACCCAGCACATTGATACAACGACGCCCGGATGTACGCGCAGCCGAGGCTGCTGTGCGCGCCGCCTACGCCCAGTACGGCCTGGCTGATGCCGAGCGTTTCCCAAGCTTCGCCCTGACTGGCGCCTTTGGCCGCAATGCGCCCAAACTGGATAATCTTGGTGAATCGAGTTTCAATTTCTGGAGTCTCGCACTCAATGCTTCGGTAACGCTGTTCGATGCGGGCGCACTGAAGGAAAATGCTGAGGCTGCCAGCGCCGCCTATCGCGCAGCCGCAGACCATTATCGCAATACGGTACTGATTGCCTTTCAACAGGTCGCCAATAGCCTGTGGGCATTGGAAAACGATGCCAAAATTCTGCATGCCCGGAAAGCCGCGCTCACAGCCGCCAATGGGTCACTAAAACTGGCACGTGATCAATACCGTTTGGGAAGTATTGGCTTCCAAACCCTGCTGAGCGTACAGATTGAGGTCAGTCAGTCTCGCATTGCTTTCCTGCAAGCACTGGTACAACGTTACCTGGACACGGCCACCCTCTATGTCGCCCTCGGGGGACAATCCTGGCCTTTACCTCAAACTATCAAAAACACCCATCATTCCTGAGGAAATCCCCATGGCTTCCAGAAAGCTGCGCCTGTTTCGTCGGATTCTGTTCATGCTGCTCTCTACCATCATCGTCTATGGCGGCGTCATCGGTGTGCATGATTTCATGATGGGCAAATTTCTGTCTGTCCTGGCCAGCATGAAACCCCCGCCGGTCAGCGTCTCACTCACCGTCGCGCGCGCACAGGTCTGGCCACAAACCATCGAAGCGGTGGCCTCGCTCCAAGCCAAACAGGGAACTGAATTGTCGCCCCAGGTGGCAGGTATCATCACCGGCTTGTCTTTCCACTCCGGCCAGCCCGTCAACAAGGGTCAACTCTTGGTCCAGATCAATGATAATATCGCTAAGGCTCAACTGGTCGCCGACAAAGCACGCCAGAGCAATACTAGGCAGCAATTGACCCGCCAACAACGTCTCTACCGGCGCAATGCCACAAGTCTTTCCAACTTACAAAATGCCGAAGCCGCCCACCAGGAAGCCAGGGCTGCCGTCATGGCCGATCAGGCCGCGCTAAACAATCTGCAGATTCGTGCCCCCTTCTCCGGGCGACTCGGTATTCGCCAGGTTAGTGTCGGTCAATATATTGCTCCTGGAATGGCCATTGTTGACCTGCAACAATGGAACCCCCTCCTCGCCAGTTTTCAGGTACCCCAATACGCTGTTTCCCGCCTCACCCTCAATGATCCGGCCACCCTTGAGATCAGCGGCCTTCCAGGCCATCGCTTCATGGGGCATATCAACGCATTCGGTGTAGCCATCTCCACTGCGACCCGCACGATCACCATCCAGGCACTATTCACTAATCCACGCGGGATACTCAGGCCAGGGATGTTCGGTTCAGTCAGTATCCAACTGAAACAGACGCTTAAAGCTATTGCTATTCCTGCCATCGCGCTCACATACAACACCTATGGCACTTCTGTCTATGTCATCAAAAAAACACCCGAAGGTCTGATCGCCGAACAGCGCATCGTCAACACCGGACTACGGCGCGGGAATTTAGTTGATATCGTTCGTGGTTTGCAACCCGGCGAGCAAGTCGTTGCCGCAGGTCAGGTCAAGCTCTATCCAGGGGCGCATGTCAAACCAGTCCCGGCTCCGGTGGGATTGATTCCGAGCGCTTTCTTGCCTGGAGGACCATAAGCAATGGCGTCAACTCCTGAGAAGGGTTCATGGACCGATATTTTTGTTCACCGCCCAGTCCTTGCGGTTACCTTGGCCATGGTGATCGCCGTGTTGGGATTTTTCGGTGCCAGCAAGCTCACTGTTCGTGAATATCCCAAACTGACTTCCACCGTACTGGCGATCAGTACCAGTTATCCCGGTGCTTCACCGGATACCGTACAAAGCTATATCACCCAACCACTCAGCCGAGTGTTAGGCAGCGTACCCGGGCTGGATTATATGACCTCCAGCAGTAGTCAGGGCGTCTCGATCATTACCCTGTACATGCATCTGAATACCAATCCCAATGCAGCACAAACCAACGCCCTAGTGAAGATCAAGCAAGCCGAGGGGCTATTACCCAAGGGTAGTTTTCCGCCAGTGGTCAACACCTCAGCGGGGCGATCGACCGCGCTCATGTATATTGCCTTCTACAGTCCGGGGCATCTAATGGGTACCTCCCGGATCGTCGATTACGTGGTACGTAACGCCCAACCCATGCTCCAGACTGTGCCCGGCGTGTCTCAGGCGCAAATCATGCCGCCGGGTGCTTCCGGTGGTAATGGCAACAATATGGCGGTACGCATCTGGCTCAACCCGGTAAAAATGGCAGCACTTGGGGTAACGCCCGCCGACGTTGCCGCCGCACTCGCCCGCCAGAACGTCGTTGCGGCAATCGGTAAAACCGAGAATCGCCTGATCACCATTCCATTGACCAGCAATCTAGGGTTGAATCGGCTTTCCCAATTCAAAAACCTGGTCGTCAAGACGGTCAATGGCACGCCGGTCTATCTCAAGGATGTCGCCGATGTGAAGATGGGCGCACAATCCTATACTTCCAGTTTCTATTTTCAGGGTCAGCCCGCAGTGGCCATTGCCATCACCACGACCCCGAATGCCAATGCCCTCAGCACAGCGCTCGGGGTCAGCAAAAAGCTCGATATACTGAAAAGACATCTGCCTCCGGGATTAAAAATCGGGTTACCCTACAACGCCGCGACTTTCATTCATGATGCGGTTGTGGAAGTGGCGATCACCATCGGCATCACGTTGGCTATCGTCGTGCTGGTTATTTTTCTGTTCCTGGGTTCCCTGCGCGCTCTACTGATCCCGGCGGTTGCCATTCCCTTGTCGCTGGTTGGGGCCGGATTTTTTATGTATCTCTCCGGCTATTCCTACAACCTGCTGACCCTGCTCGCTATCGTCCTCGCTATCGGACTGGTGGTCGATGACGCCATCGTCATGGTCGAAAATGTCCATCGGCATATCGACGAAGGCCATTCGGGCTTCGCAGCCGCACTGCTTTCCGCACGTGAACTGGGTATGCCTATCGTGGTCATGTCCACCACCCTTATCGCCGTATTCTTGCCCGTTGCCTTCGCCGGTGGACTGAGCGGTACCCTGTTCTCGGAATTTGCTTTTACTATCGTTTATGCCGTGCTCATCTCGATGATTGTCGCCCTGACCCTATCGCCCATGCTGAGCGGCGCCATCCTTCGCAAAACCCCCACTCACGGGCTGGGTCATTTCCTGGAGGCAGCCTACGAATATCTGCGCGCCGCCTATGACCGCTCACTGAACAGCTTTCTCGAATTCCCCGGCGTCGGATTGATTTTTGTCGTCATCACCCTGGGTGCCGTCTGGTTCCTGTACCAAGGCGTACGTCATGAACTGTCGCCCCCACAAAATAGCGGCATTATCTTCAGTATCGGCACCGCCCAACCTGATGCAGCACCGGGTTACATGCGCCTTTACGGCAAGCAGGTGCTTAATGTATTTAACCAATTCCCACAAAAACGCCTGACTTTCGAAGTAACCGGTTTTAGCCCCATAGGGGGCGGTAGCAACAGTCTCATCGCGGGCATGTTGCTGAAACCCTTCAGTGAGCGCCACAAGACGGCCAGTAAACTGAAACCTCTGGTGCAGCGTAAATTCTCTGCCATTGCGGGCCTCAAGGCGGCGGCATTCACTCCGCCTCCTCTGCCCGGTTCAACCGGTTTGTTCCCAATCGATTTCATCATAACCTCTGCTAGCTCCTACGAGAAACTAAACGCTATAGCCCGGGAAGTGACGGCACTGGCCCGCAAGAGCGGGAAATTCCTGTTTCTGCAAAAGAATCTCAAGATCGATCAGCCCCAGCAGATCATCGAAATCAACCGCAAACTGGCCTCGTCACTGGGAATCAGTATGCGGCAGATCGCCCGAAGCCTACAAACCATGCTCTCAGGCGCTTACGTGAATCGCTTTATCATGAACGGCTATGCCTATCAGGTCATCCCCGAAGCGCCGTTGAAATATCGCGCCGATCAACGTGCGCTGAAGCGAATCTATGTACGGGCCACCCATGGTGAACTAATGCCCTTGGCCAATCTGGTTCATTTCAGGACGCAGGTCATCCCGGAAAGCCTGCCTCAATTTAACCGCCTAAACAGCGTGTCTCTGCAAGGTGTCCCCTTCCCCGGCGTTTCGCAAGGTGAAGCTTTGTCACTGCTGAAACAATTCACCCTGCAGGTCGCGCCCACCGCCGGCATCCATTACGGTGGATCATCCCGGCAATTCATCCAGGCCGGTGATGCTTTCCTGATTTCCGTAGCCCTCGCATTAATCCTCATCTATTTGTTGCTTTCCGCCCAATTCAACCGTTTTCGGGATGCATTGATCATCATGTTCACCGTACCCATGTCCGCTGCCGGAGCTTTGCTGTTCATGGATATTGGCTTCGCCAGCCTGAACATCTATACCCAGATCGCGTTGATCACCCTGATTGGCTTGATTACCAAACAAGGTATTCTAGTCGTGCAATTTGCCAACAATCTGCAACGCACCGAAGAGCTCAATAAACTAGAGGCCGTGAAAAAAGCCGCCAGTATCCGCCTGCGTCCCATCCTCATGACCACCCTCTCGCTCGTATTCGGCGTCTTTCCACTGATCTTTGCTGCCGGTTCCGGTGCACCACCACGTAACCAGCTTGGTCTGGTGATCGCCTCGGGGATGGGGATCGGTGCCCTGTTCAGCCTTTACATCGTGCCGCTGATGTATTTTTATCTGGCTCGGGATCATGCCCGTATCACCACGCAGGAAACCACCCGGATTCAGACACTTCAACTTCTGGATAAGCGTTCAAATAATGAAGATAAGCGAGACGATCATGCCTGAACTGATTCCTGTAACCTGCATGACATGAAAAACCCCAATAATTTGCTAACCTTTCTCACTGAAACCCTAAAAAAGGGAATGGCATGCTACAACAGACGAAAGATTTTCACGATTGCGCGGTCTGTGAATTCTGGCAAGGACTCAGGCGATTAGATGAACGGTGCCAGCATGTTAGCATACCGCCTTTTGGTGAAGGGCGTTGCACCCTGCATGATGGACCTTATTCCCATTTAATCGTCAATGCCAGTGGTGCCTGCCCTAAATGGCAAGCATGGCATTCACTAATATGAGAACCGCATGATAAAATGGTTGGATCCAGTCGATATTCACGATCAGGGCTCTGATTTCGATCTTGCGTTCGAGGCTGGTTATAATTTTCTGAGAACTATTTTGGAGAACATCATGAGTAATCCCGTCAAAACCAGTAAGACATCAAGCAGCGACACAGCCAAACCATCCGCCAAGGCGGCTCCAAAGTCGGCTGCCCCACGGCGCACCAGAAAAACCGGATCTGCTCAGACAGCCAAAGCCAACAAGGCCGGCTCCAGCAAATCGGCTGCCCCTCGCTCCAAATCCACCCGTACAAAACCTCCGACAAAATCAGGGACGGCTAAAAAGGTTACCCCGGTCGAGAACAAACAAACTATCTCCCGCCCTAAAAAAGAGCAGTCCAAACTGCCCTTGGCATCCACCGAGGTTTCCCCGGAACAACGCTATCTGATCATTGCCGAGGCAGCCTATTACATTGCGGAATCCCATGATTTTGACAGCAATCGGGCTCTTCTGGACTGGCTGGAGGCAGAAGCGCAAATCGATCATATGCTGGTCGATCTGATAAATTCAGATTGATCTCATCTCTATCGGCAATCCGCCCCGTGCTTGCAAAACCGGATACATTCGTTAGCTCCGGGGTTGATGAAAAACCCTGATTGAAGAGGGCAGTATTATGGTTATTCAATTCGGCGATCGTTCCACAGCGCTGCTAAAAGTATCCAATAGCCTTCTTTATTCACGAACTAAGGCCGCCTACTCTCTTGCCCGAAACCCATCGGACTATCGGGGATAGGGCAGCGAAGAGATAAGGCAATGCCAATTCAATGGATTTGAGGTGAGTTAAAGTTCCTTCCAGTACGCCGTCCAATCCTGCAATCACTTCGGGGCCTGTGTCCGGGGACTCTCGCCATGAAATAACCTTGTGCCCATGATAGCGTCAATCGGCTCTGAGGCCCTGCGCGCTATACCACACAGCGAGACCAAAGCCCACCGAGCAAACCCCGTGCATTGAAGGCTTCCTGGGCAGGCTCATCTGTTCTCAATTGCCCAAAATACGATAAGATTTCTTTATTTTAACAAATAAGCTTACAGATGCTGTAACGAAGCTTATAACGATAAACGGGGAGGTGCTGGATGCGCGGCTGATCCGGGGCAGCATCCCCTACGCCGACCCACTGATTCGTATCGACTGGGATTCCCTCAGTCTGTCTGACTGGTGGCTACCTCGGGCGGCATTGGGCCTGTGTGGCAGCGAGGCATTCGAATCTTTGCCAGAGGCGGTGCACAAGCGGGCCTCACACCTCGAATTCATCAATTTTATCGAAAAAGCATTATGGCTGGAAGGTATTTTCATGACCCGGATCAGTCATGGACTGGCAGATTCCCTGGATGACCCCACCGCCACCACCTATCGCTTGCATGAACTGCGTGAGGAAGCCAGGCGCAGCCTGATGTTCCTTGAGCTAATCCGGCGCAGTAGCTACGCTTTAGATGCCTCCCTGTTCTGGTGCCCGCGGCTAGCCACCTGGGTGGGGCGCTATGCTCCTTATCAATCGCCGGTATTTTGGCTCGCAGCCATCATTGGCAAACAGGTGCCGGATCAGATGAATTATTTCATCCATCGGCGCCATCAGGAAATTTCCCCCGCTATTTATGCCGTAATCACCACTCACGCCATCGACGAGGCCCGTCATATCGCCCATGCTTACGCCAGTTTTCAAGGTAGCCTGCGTCCGGGCTTAAAATCACTGCTACAAGCTTATCTACCATTTTTAAATCGTATTTTCTACCCGTTTGTCGAGGCCTTTTTTATCTGACTCCGGCGGGCTATAGTCAACCCGCGCCGCAACACCTTCATCGAAACCAGCATTCAGAGTACGTTTGACAAACTGGGCCGTCATGGCGTTAAAGTAAGCTGGTGTAATCGCGGGTGCGTACTTAAACAGAAACCATCAGGGCTTGCGTGGACGAGTCATAAGCAAGGCGAACTCATCCAGGGTTTGCTGTTCTTTCCGATTCATGCCCAGGTGTTCATCATGTTGGTAACGACCAATCAGTTTACCCAGGGCCGCCTGTCGGCTATAGTGAGCCTGCCATTCCTCCTGGGCCAATTGTTCCAGGTGGGTTATCTGTTTGAGTGCTTGCCGCTGTTGTTCGATAGCCCCACTTAGCTGCCCCATGAACAGCCGATAGGATTGTAGCTCGTGCAGAGCGCACCCCTGGCCTTGCATACGCTGGGCATATTCACGCTCCCAGGTTAGCAATTCATCCAGTCGCCGCGTAGCCGCAGCGACCTCTTCCCGTCGCACCTGCCAATTCCTGGCAGCCTGATGTTCAGCTTCAAGGGCCAACTGGCGCACGGGTTGCAGTCGTTTCGATCGTGGCTTCATCGCAGCGCCTGATTGCGCAGATAATAATCAAGTCCCTGAGCAACATCCGCTGTATTAATGCGTGCCGGTGGCTGCTCGACTGCGGCAGGGGGCGCAAATAGCGCATGTAGGGACTGCACACTTTCCGTAAACTCACATCTTTGTTGCATGTCCTGGCGCAGATAGGATTCCAGTTGTGGATAGCGAGCAATCGCCTCGTCCACCAAGGGATCGGAACCCATTTGATAAGCCCCCACCTGAATTAAGTCCCGATGCTGGCTATAGGCGGCATAAAGCTGGCGGAATCGCCGAGCATGCGCCAAATGGTCCGGCACAGCAATCTCGGGCATGACCCGCGAAATCGAAGACTCCACATCGATTGCAGGATAGCGATCTCGTTCGGCGATCTCCCGCGATAGGATGATGTGCCCATCGAGAATGGCGCGTGCGGCATCGGCAATCGGTTCGTTCTGGTCATCGCCTTCCACCAACACGGTATAAAAGGCGGTAATCGAGCCAGTACCTTCCGTTCCATTGCCGGCTCGCTCCACCAGTTGGGGTATGCGGGCGAATACCGAGGGTGTATAACCTTTTGTCGCCGGTGGTTCACCGATGGCCACTGCAATTTCGCGCTGCGCCTGGGCGAAACGGGTCAACGAATCCATCAATAGCAGAACCTTTTTCCCGCGATCGCGAAAGTATTCGGCCAACGCTGTGGCATACCAGGCTCCGCGCAGGCGAAGCAAGGGCGAGGTATCCGCAGGTGCTGCGATGACCACGGAACGGGCCAGGCCCTCCTCTCCCAGAACGTTCTGTACGAACTCCCGAACCTCGCGGCCACGCTCACCAATCAGACCCACCACGGTAATGTCCGCTTCCGTGAAGCGAGTCATCATACCCAGCAAAATGCTCTTGCCCACTCCACTACCGGCAAACAAGCCCATGCGCTGCCCCCGGCCCACGGTCAACAGGCCATTGATGGCGCGAATACCCACATCCAGTGGTTCCCGGATCAGTGCCCGGCTTAAGGGGTTTATGGGTGTTCCGGCCAAATCGACTTCATCAGGTAAAAAAGGCATGGGCCGACCATCCAGTGGCTGCCCGGTAGCATCCAGCACCCGACCCAACAGAGCTTCCCCCACGGGGATCGTGTGCGCCGTACCTAAAGGCACAACGCGCGCATTCGGCGTCAGGCCACGAATATCTCCCACCGGCATCAGATAGGTGCGGCCTTCGGCGAATCCCACCACTTCAGCCTCGACACCCTCGCCTTGACCGAGAATCACACAGCGCCCACCAATCGGCATCTCCAGCCCGACTGCTTCCAGCGTCAGGCCCACCATGCGTATCAGACGCCCTTCGGGCACCAATAAAGGTGTCCGGCCTACGCGGAATTCGGCCTGATGCAGCGCATCGATCCAGTGTTGTGTCCGATCATACTGCCGGTGTACCGTCATGCTACTGTGCTCGCGGCGCGTGTATCACCCAAAACTGCAGCGATCACCTTGTTGAGCCGGCTCTCCACCGTGGCATCGATTTGCCCCGTTTGCGCCATGATTCGACAGCCTCCTCGCGTGAGCGCCGGGTCCTCAGCGATTCGCCAGGCGCGCTCGCCCTCTCCTTCCGGGAGCGTTTCACGAACTAATTTAGCATCCAGTGGGTGTAACTCAAGACGCACATCGGTCGTTTGGGATGGTAATAGTTTCAGGGCTTCACGAATTACCCCAACAATCTCACCCGGTGCGGTTTGCAACTCCCGCCGAACGATATGCCGGGCAATCATCGTGGCTAGATGTAAAAGTTCTCGTTCGACACTCTGATCGAGGACATCCAGAGGACGGGCAATGCTGTCTATGAGTACGGCCAGGCATTCGGCTTGTTGGCGAATTTCTTCGGCTGCCGCTACCCGACCCTCCTCCTGGCCACTTTGAAAACCTGCCGCTCTTGCCGTGGCTTCCAGTGTAGTTAGTTTTTCCGCAGTCAATGGTTGTAGTATCTCCGGCGACAGCGAAGAAGCGGCCACTTTTATGCGCTCTTCATCCCCTCCCATAGAGTATGGGGATAAGTCCTCTACTGCGCCACTCGCATTCATTTCAGGCGCCTGCCACACGGCTACTGTACTGACTTCTGCCGGATTCAGGATACGCTTCACCATGAAATCAACCTGATGCAACCTGAAGGCGGCGGGCCTGAAGCAGACAACGCCCGGACTGACCGTAGGCTGCCACAGGCTTCATGACTTCGTCAGACGAAATCATCGCCGCCCCTGCCTCCTAAAACCAATTCTCCCGTATCGGACATCCTCCGGGCGATGGATAGAATTTCCTTCTGGGCGACTTCTACTTCACTGACCCGGACCGGGCCCTTGGTTTCTAGATCGTCACGCAACATTTCAGCAGCTCGTTTGGAAATGTTCTTAAATACCTTCTCGCGCAACGGTTCGCTGGCACCTTTAAGTGCAGTCACCAGGGTTTCCGAGTTCACTTCACGCAACAATGCCTGCATGGATCGATCATCCAGCTCAGCTAAATTATCAAATACGAACATAAGGTCCTCGATAGACTGGGCGGTATCGGGATCGACCTGGGTCAGGTTTTCCATGATCGTCGTCTCAATACCGGAATCCATGTAATTGAGAATTTCCGCAGCTGTTTTCAGCCCACCCACAGATGAGGACTTAGCTCCGGTATTGCCGGTAAATTGCCGCTCCAACACTTGATCGAGCTCCTTGATGGCCTGCGGTTGCACCGTATCTAACATGGAAATACGCAAGACAATATCCGAACGAATATTTTCCGGTAGATTGGTCAGCACTTCTGCCGCCTGATCCGGATCCAGATAACTCAATACCAGGGCAATAATCTGCGGATGTTCGAGACGCACGATTTCCGCAATCGAACGTGCATCCATCCATTTCAGTTGATCCAGCCCATGCGTTCCCTGGCCACTGCTGATCCGATCGAGGATACTCCCGGCTTTGTCTTCACCAAGCGCCTTGACCAGAACACTGCGCAAGTATTCATCATTGCCAATACCCAATACGGTCTGCTCCTCGAGCACATTTAGAAATTCCTCGACTACCTGGCGAACGGTCGATTTAGTCACTCCACTGAGGGTGCTCATGGCAGAGCCGATTTTCTGCACCTCGCGCGGCCCCATATGTTTCAGTATCTCAGCCGCAGTTTGTTCTCCCAGTGTCATCAGTAAAATGGCCGCACGTTGAGATCCCTCAAGCTGAGAGCTGGCAGGATTCTCAGAAGTCTTGGCCATCGTTCAATACACCAAGTCAGCCAAGCCGATCGCAGCGCAGGATACCCTCTTAAATGGATCACCCATGATCGCCCACCCATGATTTGACCACCTGGGCCACCAGCTTGGGATCCTCTTGCGCCAGTTTGCGTGCATTGTCCAGGCGCATCTGATAATCCGGCCCTGATGACGCCCTCTCCGCTGATTGGGTCTGAATCGAAACCCGATCCTCATCCAACTCACCCGCGCCCGCCATAGTTTCACCTCCTTCACCGACCACCCCTTTCCCGGTCGACTGCGCCGGTTTTGTCAGACCACGTAACAAAGGTCTGAGCACACCCAGCATGAGAATCAGGATACCCACCCCACCTAACAACCATTTAACCAGACGCATCGCCCAGGGCTGCTGCCAGAGTGGCGGCCCGCTGATAGCCGGTTCCACAGGGGTCGATTTGAATGGTACATTGATGATGCTAGCCGTATCGCCGCGTGCGGCGTTGAAACCAACGGCTTCCTTGACCAGATTAGTAATATTTGCTAGCTCCTGCTTACTCAGCGGTTTGCTGAGGATCTTTCCCTTGGGGCCCTTGACCGCCTGATAATCGATCACGACCGCCACGGAAATCCGTTTGATTGCACCGGGTGCCTGCTGAATATGCTGTATTGTGCGATCAATCTCATAGTTTTTAGTTGCGGCCTTGCTTTCCGAAACCAAAGGAACCTGCTTTTTACTGCCTGGGGAAACCGCGTAACCCCCTGCGGACTTGCCTGCCGATCGGGCAGCTGGAACACCGGCTGGAGGTGGCTGGTTGGTCAATGATCCAGGCACTCCCCCTTTGGGTTTTTGCCATTGCAGATTTTCTGAGGTCTGTTCGCTGCGAATGACCTGGCTCTTGGGGTTGTAAGCCTCGCTGGTGGTATTGATGAGCGCATAATCAAGATCAGTAGTGACTTGTGCCCGCACACCCTTTACCCCGACCACCGGCGCCAGAATCCGGTCGATACGGCGCTCATATAAATGATCCAGGCGGCGCGTCAGCGCATATTGAGCAGTGCTCAGGGAAGCACCCGAGGATGCGCCTCCAGTACCATTCTGGCCGGTCAGCAAATCCCCTTGCTGATCAACGATCGTCACATTCTGTGGCTGCAAGCCGGGGACCGATGAAGCCACTAAATGAACGACACCCGCCACTTGTGCTGCAATCAGGGTGCGGCCCGGATAAAGATTCACGAGCACGGAAGCAGAGGGTTTGGGGCTATTTTCGATAAATACCGATTGTTTGGGAATTGCGAGATGTACCCGATCGCTGGCAATACTGTTTAAGCTGGCAATGGTCCGTTCCAGCTCCAGCTGCAGGGCTTGGTTGTACCGTATCCGTTCCATAAATTGGCTGAAACCAAACAGTCCCTGCTGTTTATTCAGCAAGGCGAAACCGCTACTGGTACCATGCGGCAATCCTTTGGTGGCGAGCCTGATCCGTGCCTGATAGAGGTCGGACTGGGGAACCAGAATAGCCCCCGTGGCCGGGGAAACCCGGTAGGGTATCCCGACCTGCTGAAGAGCCTGAGTAACCTGACCTGCATCCTTGGGGGCCAGATTGGCGTAAAGCAGGCCATAATTAGGTTGTTGTGCCCACAGAATAATCGCCGCACCCAGCGCAACGCTGGCCGCGAGACCGAACATGACACCAATCTGGCGAAGTGCGGGGAGTTTTGTGAACGCCTCGAACTGTTGTCGTAAAGTATCTGGATTCAGCAGGGCCATCAGAACATTTGCCCCCGCTTAAACCTGCATGTTCATGATTTCCTGATACGCGGAAACCAGCTTGTTACGCACCTGGGTCATAGCTTCAAAAGACAGGCTGGCCTTTTGCAGTTCGACCATGACTTGGCTTAGATCTACATTGGGGCTACCCGCTAAAAAACTCTTTTCCAGTCCATTCACCTGTTGTTGAGTTGTGCTGACGTTATTGATCGACTCAGCCAGTAATTTACCAAAATCGGGCTTGGTGACATTTTCTGCCGCCATCGGTGCAATACCGCCATCTGCCACCGCCGCCATCGCTCGCATTTGGGTTAATATCTGATTGATCCCTATATCACTCATCGCAATCACCTCAAAAATACTCAATGCGAGAGACCCGCAATAGATTTAAATGCAATATTTAGGCCGTCACTCTGGAATAGTGACCCCTGCCTCCCTGAGTTTAGCCAATTTATAACGCAAAGTCCGTGGACTGATCCCGAGGCGCTCAGCAACCCGTTTACGATTACCCTTGGCGGCACGTAGGGTTTCTAGAATCAACGTGGTTTCCCGGTGACGCAGATCCTCTTCCAGTGCCGGGGCCAAAGCAGTGGAAGATAGCTCGGAAGACACCGTTGAATCCGTCATAAATGCACCGTCAGGCGATTCAAAAAAAACTTGTGGCGCCTGAATTTCGTCACCCACACATAAAATAAGGGCCCGCTGGATGACATTATCCAGCTCCCGCACATTGCCCGGCCAGTCATAGGCCAGCAGACATTGTTCCACCTCGGGTGACAGGGTCATGGTAACCGGCGTATGGCGTGCCAGAAACCGATACGCCAAGGGCAGGATATCTCCCCGTCTTTCACTGAGACCCGGCAGATGTAGTGGAAACACGTTCAAGCGGTAATACAGATCCTCGCGGAATCGGGAGGCGGCCACCTCCGCACGCAAGTTGCGATTGGAAGTGGCAAGTACGCGCACATCGAGATTGATAGGCTTGCGCCCACCAAGACGCTCCACCTCACGCTCCTGCAAGACACGCAGTAATTTGGCCTGTAATCCAAGATCCAGTTCGGAAATCTCATCGAGCAGCAACGTACCCTTATTGGCTTGCTCGAACTTACCGGGACGGGATTCATAGGCTCCGGTAAAGGCACCTTTCTCATAACCGAACAAGATGGCCTCGAGCATGTTTTCCGGGATAGCGGCACAATTAATAGCAATAAATGGCATCTGCATCCGTGCGGAGTGGCGATGGATATAGCGGGCAAAAACCTCTTTTCCACTACCCGATGACCCGGTAATCATCACCGTGGCATCGGTTTTCGCAACCCGATCAGCCAATGTCAGCAATTCCAGAGTGCGCGGATCACTGGCAATGAGCGCACTTTCATCGACCTCCTCCGGCAGCAGCCGACTCGTCATTTCCACCAATACCGAGGCTTCAAATGGCTTGACCAGATAATCTGAAGCACCCCAGCGCATGGCGTCAACGGCTTTCTGTATGGTGCCATAAGCCGTCATCAGCACAACGGGCAGATCGGAATATTGCTGCCTGATCCGCCGTAGCAAAGTTTGCCCATCCATTTCCGGCATTTGCACATCGGTCACCACCATGCCAATTTCCTCGCTCCGAATCTGGGCCAGGGCCTGGCGGCCGTTTTGTGCCCCCCGGGCATGAAAACCCGCCAACTCAAGGGTATCACACAAGGCTTCCCGCAAATCTGCATCGTCCTCGACAATGAGAACAGCCAAATATTCACCCATCGTCATTCCTCTGATCCGGCCATTCCGGTACCGGTAAACGAAGGCAGAATCGTGCGCCTGAAAGCCGCCGGGGAATCTCCTGGCGTACCTCGCCCTGATGGGCCTCCATCACCGCCCGGACCACCGCCAACCCCAGGCCGGTACCCTGAGTGCGGGTGGTAAAAAACGGCTCAAAAAGACGATCAGTAATCGCTGCATCGATCCCGGGACCATTGTCTTCCAGCGCAATTTCGACCCAGCCACCGGTGTGCCTTTCAATGCTAAAAAAGAGCTCCAGTCCCGGCCCTCCCGCCTGGATAGCATTGTTAACAAGATTCAGCATCGCTCCCGCCAAAGCAGATTGCTGGCAGGGCAAATGAAGATTCGCTAGTGTGGGAGATTGCCAATGCAGTTCGAAATGCACATCACTGGCCGTGATAATCGGGGCGGCCAGTTCCAGTAACTCGTCGATCAATCGACCCAGGCGACAGGGCGTGAGTTCGCCCGCTCCTCCGCGAACGAATTGCAGCATATCCCCCACCAGGCCTTCAAGATGACTGATGCGCCCCTTGATTTTACCAACCACCCGGCAGCGTTGTTCCGCACTGACATGAGCTTGTTCCAGGTGGCCGAGATACAACAAGACGGCAGCGAGCGGCGTGCGGATTTGATGGGCGAGTCCTGCGATCATCTCGCCCATGGCAGCCAATCGGTCGTTGCGATCCAGGCGTTCCTGGAGCGCACGGGCTTCAGTCACATCCTGGAACAGCATGATCTCACCGGGCTCTGATTCCAGGGCGCGGCGCGTCAAACCGAGCCTTCTGCCGGAGCGGTGATGTAATTCACCGCTTGCCGGGGCGGGTGCGATAAAGCGCTGCTGCAAAAGGGTTTCCCAGGCAACATCCAGCACGGGTTCCTCAAGGAATTCCAGTGCCGTGGGATTTGCCTCGCGAATTACATTCCGGGCATCCATTACAATGACCCCTCCGGGCAGCACTTCCAGCAAGCGACTCAGGCGGTTGGCAAGGCGTTCCTTTTCTGCCAACTGCACCAGACGCTCCGAACGAGCAGCGGCCAGCTCTGCGTTTAACAACTCAACCCGCTGTTCCAGCTCATGATAAGAGTGTGCAAGGTCTGCAGAAAGCTGGTTGAATTGGGCAAAGGCATCCGCGAGCGCCCGCTCTCTGGCTTGATGCAACACTTCCTCATTCATCGATTGACTCGCATGGATCGGAAAGAAATCCAATCAAACTATTTCGTCGTTGCGCTGAATATCATATTTCCGCATCTTTTCGACCAATGTCGTTCGCCGCATACCCAATCGTTCGGCAGCCCGCGCCACCACGCCATCCACATCATTCAATGCCTGCCGAATAAAGCTCATCTCCAATTGTCCTAGATATTCTCGCAAATCGAGGCTCGCTTCCGGTAAGCCCATCGGCATAACGCCAGGATGGTTTTCCGGCTCATCAAGCATTCCGGTCGGATCGATACCCACCCGATCCAGGAGACGTTTGGGTAAATCTGTGAGTGTGGCCTGACCATCCGGCACCATGATTGACAGCCGTTCAAGCAGATTCGCCAGTTCACGTACGTTACCCGGCCACTCATGATGCTTGAGGACCTCGATCACCGCCGGGGTCAGCCCGATACCCGGACGCCCCTGCTTTTTCAGCCGCATGACCAAGTGTTCAATCAACAGAACCAGATCCTCCCGGCGGGCGCGTAACGGCGCCACTTCCAGTGGAAAAACGCTCAACCGGTAAAAAAGATCTTCACGAAATCTGCCGGCTTTAATTTCCGTTTCCAGATCCCGATGAGTTGCGGCGATAACACGCACATCAGCCTCGATGCTCTTGTTGCTTCCTACCCGTTCGAAACGCCGCTCCTGCAAAACCCGGAGTAGCTTGACCTGCATCGGCAAAGGCATGTCACCGATTTCATCCAGAAACAGTGTACCACCCCGGGCCAACTCAAAACGCCCCTGGCGCGCGGTGATCGCACCGGTAAATGCGCCTTTCTCATGGCCGAAGAGCTCACTTTCGAGCAGCTCGGTGGGTATCGCGCCGCAATTAATAGCGACAAAGGGGCGATCACGCCGGGGAGACAGATAATGGATGGCTAAAGCAACCACCTCCTTGCCTGTTCCCGTTTCCCCTTGTACCAAAACCGTGGCTTCAGTTGCTGCAACTTGCTGAATCAGGGCCCGCAATTGGCGAATGGCCCGGCTTTTACCCACCAAAGCGCGCACCAGCCGGGAATCTTCCAAAGCACCCGTGACTCTCCGACCCATGTGGCAGGTCATCCTGTCCAGAGCGAGAGCGAACTGACCGGGATTCAATGGCCAAGGTAATACTTCCAGTGGAACCCGCCCCAAATCAATTTCGGTTTCCCCAATGATGAGCACAGGCAGATCCGGTGCTTCTTGTGCCAGCCACTGCGCTATCTCACGCTGGATCTCCCGATCTGGCTGCACAACGGCATCGACAATCAGCGACCCTGGCCGAACTGGTTGCGTAACCGGCCATTGCTCCACTGAATAACCATGGAATTCAAGAATATGGCGTAACCGCTGTGCCCGATCTTCAGTGGCTGAATACAGCACCATCAAGGATGAATCAGCCGATTCATCCAACAATAGAGAACCCGCCTCTGAGCATTTTTCTTCCTTAATAATGGCTTACCCAAAAATCGATACCTGATATCGAATACTTATGGCAAGTATCCGGTTTCATCATTCTCTTGTGGATGAACAGACATCAAGTGGATTATCCGGCCTATCCCTTGTGTGGTTGGGTCATCATAAACAGTACCCACTGAAAGCATCCTGCCCGTATCGTGGAATATTGCCGAAATCTTCCAGGATTGTCAAAAAATTATCGCTATCATTGATATTAGAGAAAAATCATCGTCAAATTTCAGCCGCCCCGCCGATTAGCGATTGATCGTCTGTGGTTCCTGAAAATCAGCTTGGCTAATCCATCGCGCACCTCATCCGCCATGCCTGCAAATCCAGCAACCAGGCGCACCCTGCCCTCCAGGGGGGCGACCGCCTTTATTTGTGCGGGTAAACGCAAGGGCTTGGGAACTTCCGGGCGTAAGTACAACCCGATTAGCACGGGCTGTCCTGGTATGAGGTCAGCCAAGGGTCCTGTTTGTCGCTCGGTCCAATGGATGCCCCGCTCGGAAAAGGCGACCGGATTCGGGTCTGGAACATTCAGTTGCCGTGCCAACACTTGACCCACGAGATCGAGCACCAGGCTCATTTTGACATCCAGGCGATTGATGGCCTGTAACAGTTCAGTACTTGTGTCGACAGCCGGGTTGATGTATTCATCCAGGGCAATCAATTGGCGCAGCAACTCAGCGTTTTCTTCATTCAGCTTAAATAACGACGGCTCGTCCGGCGGAGCATCCAGAGATCTCCAGGTGATCGGCAGATCCCCATGATAAACAAGACCCTCTCCCAGCGCATTATCTGCATTTTTTAGCATCTTGAACCGCCCGGTGGGGCGCCCGTGCCCGGTCATCAATGAAGCCGAAGTATATCATCTATCCGCCTGACCAGACGCAGTCAGCTTCCGCATACAGGGGCAGCAAGGAAACCGGCAGCGACAGGCTGCCCGCTCGCATCATGCCCCCGCGGTTTCTCCATAAGCATGTGCCGCGCGCTGGACCAGCGTGACGTGGCGAAAATCACATAAAATATCCTGTTTCCTCTGTTCGATTGTCGCTACAGCCTGTTCATTGATATGTAGAAGCTCCTGGAGCGCAATGCGCACTGCGGCTATCTCATCGGTGTGCCAGGGATCGGCCAGCAATCTCTCCAGACGCTCACGTAAATCTTTTTCCCATGCCGTCATCCGCATCCAGTCATCTGCTTTACGAGACCGTTCGAGCAAGCCCCGGCTTTCGCTAACCAGTCGATTCAAGGCCCATAATCGGGATGGGGATATGGCCTCCTTCATTTACCGGCAGCCTGCCCGTCAACCTGAGGAGCGATCGCATCCCATCCTTGTTTGATCTCTCGTAACAAAGCGGAAACCTCGTCTAGCGCAACGGGATCACTATAGGCATTAGCCACCGCCAGACGGCGAGTCATATAGTCATACAATGTATCGAAATTATGTGATATTTCTGCCCCTTTTTTGTGATCAAGCGCGGCGCGCAAGCCTTCGATAATTCTAAACGCATAAGTAATCGTTTGCGCCTTTAATGGAATATCGTTGCGCGATAAAGCCGCGCTGGCCTGGCCGATACGATCCAGCGCCCCTTGCATCATGAGCTGAATAATCCGGTGCGGGCTGGCATCAATAAGTGAACCTTCGATGCCCGTATCCTGATATTTACTGAGTGCGCGCTGGGTTAGAGAAGACATCGGTTACTCCCGTTGATTGAATCAGGTTTAGGGTCACGTCACTATCCACCTATTTTTGATGATGAACCGCTGGAGTAGCCTGCCGGTAGCAGGCTTGCCAACTGAACGGTTAAGTAGGCGCTGGTATTTTTGTAATTTGCAACCAGGGTGTCCATGGTTGAATACTGCTGTAAAAGCATCGACTGCTGCTGTTTCATCTGTGTGCCGAGCGTGCTGAGCCTTGTTTGCAGTTGGGTTAGCTCCTTGTTTATGGTGTCAGTTTTGGCGGTCAGGATGCCATTGATTCCGGTCATAGGGCTAACAACGCTACCCAACTGTTTCCCAACACCCTGCAAAGTGGTGAGTATCCCGGAATAATTGCCGTTTAAAGCGCTCGTTAACTGACCGGAATCAAATTTCAGGGTGCCATTTCCGCTGGCGGTAATCCCCAGCGCCATCAGCGTATTATAATTTGCTGGCGCGCCAGTGATATTCTGCACTAATCCATTTTGTAGTTGGCTATTCAAGGTAAGCAAGGTGGCGCTGCCAAGCAAAGGCCCCGCCTGCCGGGTCTTGGCGTTGTAACTGTCATATTGATTAAAGCTGGCGACATACTGGTTATAGGCGTTGACAAAAGACTGCACCGCACTGACCGCAGTACCAGTATCCGTAGATACGCTAACGCTTGATGTCCCGGTGCTGTTGAGATTAAAAGTAACCCCCTGGACGACATTGGTAATCGTATTGCCTTGTGCGGAGATACTGATCCCATTCAAAGTCAAGGCGGCATTGGCTGCCGGGGTCGTCTGGGTCAGGGCGCCGGTAGTCGTGCTGCCGCCTGTATAGGTGAATGCCGATAGGGCGCTCGCCGCAGTGGTAATATTAAGCGCATGGTCCGTTCCGGTTCTGGAAGTCAGCGCCAGCTTGTAACCGCTGCCAGTATTGATAATCGTCGCCGAGACTCCGAAATGAGCCTGATTGATAGCACCGGCCACTCCTTGCAAGGTATTGTTGGAGCTGTCGATCGTGACTTGAGTCGTGGTGCTGCCACTTTGAGCCACAAAGCTGCCGGAGGCATAGCTGCCAAACTGAAAAGTGAGCGTACCCGTCCCCACTGTAGCCGTAGCAGCGCTAAAAGACTTGCTCGCCAGGCTTTCAGCTGCGGCCAACTGTGTGACATGGATCGCATACCGCCCTGGAGTAGCGCCCCCTTGAGTGCTCACCCCCAACACGGCGGGATTGGAAGCAGAAGCGGCATAACCAGGCGTCAAGTGGGTTAAAGCCGTCAGGGTAGTGCCAATGGCAGACACCTTGCCGCTTAGCATCCCCAGCGCGGAAAGCTCAGCATTCAATTGCCCGGATTGATTTTTGATGATTTGCTGTTGTGGTCCATATTGGGCCTTCAACAGCTGGCTTACAAGCTGGTTGACGTTGATCCCTGACCCAACGCCGGGTGAGCTGATAATGCCTGTGGCCATCGGGCTAACCTTCCCCAGCGCCCTGCGCTGCCAAATGATACGAAAATTATTGTGGGTGAGTGGCTGAAGTGGTTACCTGACTCAGCTTTTCAGCTTAACCCCGATAGTATTCAAATAGTTTTCTTTTTGTAAAGCCTGCGCCAATTGCACCATGTATTCCGGCGGAATCTGCCTCAACACCTGGCCGGTTTTCTGATCGACCACCTTGACAAGGGTTCCTCCGGTTGACTTGTCAACACTAAACAGTAATTCACGATGTTGGGACTGTAAATGATCGTTGACCTGGGTGACTGCCTGCTCAATCTGAGTCGTACTGGGCTTCTTTGGCAAGGTGGGCGGCACTATCATTTGGGGTGATGAAAGACTGTTGTTTTCGGCTACCGAACGGGTTTGCCCGGGCCGGGCCGGAAACCCGCTGACCAGACTCGACAAAGCATTCAAATCAATGGGTTGGTTCATGATCCTGCGCTCCTGCGCGGATAAGCAAGTTTGATCTCCGGGATCGGTCCTGGCATCGGGAGATTTAATCTCCCGATGCTTTCCGGCAAACCGATTGACTCAAAACCTATTTAAGCAAAGTGAGTGCCACCTGGGGCGCTGCATTGGCCTGGGCTACCATCGCCACACCCGCCTGCTGCAATACCTGGGCCCGGCTGAGCTGGGCTGTGACCTGGGCAAAGTTCGCATCGACAATTCGCCCTCGGGCTGCCTGGGTGTTGGTCGAGGCGCTCTGTAGATTAGAAATCGTTTGCTGGAAACGATTTTGAAGTGCCCCGAGCAACCCTCCAACCTGCGTCATCTGGGTTAATGCAAAATCAGCAATCTTGATCGCTGTTTGTGCCCCTTTATAGGTCAATACATTGGCTTCGTTCAGAGTTGTGGTGGTTGTACTTGAACCGGATGCTAACCCAATAGCCCCAAGCTGTGTCGAAGAGGCCCCAGGAGCAATAGTGATTGATCCATTCACCGTGGTATACAGCTCGATCCCGGCGGAGATCGTTCCCCCACTCGTAATTGCTGCACCAGTAGATCCACTGACAGCTGTAATGTTTGCCCCGGCAGAATCAGTTAAAGTAATACCGTTCGTAGCTGTTGCGGTGGCCGTCACGCCGGTTTGGGTACTGTACGCATTGATCGCTGTAGCTACATTGGCTGGCGTTGCTCCGCTGGCAATAGTGATCTTAATACTATCCAATGTGATACTGCCGCTGGCGCCTGAAAATGCGGCAACACCTATCGTACCCTTCGTTATACTGTCACGCTGGGCATAGACCTGACTTGCATTACTGACCTGATTGATCGCTGCAACGACAGCGTTCACCGATGTTGGCGCCGTCGCGAGAGTGACTGCAGCACCATTAATCGTGAAAGTCCCGGTTGCGTTGGTGCCAGATAAACTCCCAGTAGTGATACCACTACCCGTTACATAGCTTGCGCCCAAACTCTGGCCGCGGACATCCACTCCTTTTACGGTGATATTCTGGCTCACATCGGCTCCCGTCTGGAAAACCAGGCTACCCAAACTGCCATTGAGGATATTTTGTCCGTTGAACTGAGTCACCTGCGCCGTAGTGTTGACTTGAGCGATGTCCTGCTGCACTTGCCTGTTCAATGCCTGACGATCCTGGGCAGAATTGGAGGCATTGGAGGCCTGAACGGCTAAAGTCCGGATACTCTGGATTGATTGGGTGATGGTATTCATGGCGCCATTGGCGACCTGCGTAAAAGAGATCCCGTCATTGGTATTTCTTATAGCCTGATTGAAGCCGTTAATCTGCGTCTGCATCTGCTGGGAAATAGCATATCCGGCCGGGTTGTCCGCCGGACTGTTAATCCGTAGCCCCGAGGATAATTGTGCAATCGCCTGATCCAGCTGGCTGGAGGACTTATTCAAATTATTTTGCGCGGTCAAAGACGCGACATTGGTAAGTATGCTAAGAGACATGGTGTAACCTCCGTTACTGATTTGCCTTTAGGTTGCAAGCGGCGACCCATCCGGCCTCACGCAGGGGGCAGAACTATCAATCTGCCTACAGTTTTCTTATCGGCAGCTCTCAGGCAAACTTTAGCCCGGGAAAGCAAATTTCTCATCAGGCAGCCATCCCTGCATCCAAACTTCAAGATGCTGCTCCAGCAACCCGTGTTGACGTACATATTCACGCAGTGCATCGCCTTGCCTTGCGTTTTCAGCCTGATCATCAATATGAGCCCGGATGGCTTCCACCCAGTCTTTATAGCGGTTACGCACCCGCGTGACCGGATACGCTCCCTGATAGGGGGTAATATCCGTGCACACCACCGGATAACCAAGGATGCCGTATTCCAGTAAGCGCAAATGACTCTTGGCGTGATTAAAGGGCACCTCTTCCAGGGGCGCGAGCGCGAGATCAAGGTTTAAGCTCGCAAGCTTGGAGGGATAGTCATCCAGCGGCACCGGCGGATAAAATTCATGCACAAAGGCCCGTAACCGCTCGGGGCAGAGGCCAAGAAATACCCACTCCACTTCCTTTGCCAGCGCCTCGACCACCCCCTGGATCAGCTCCAGATCTCCGGTATGGCTGATGCTCCCCGCCCACCCGACGCGTGGCTTTCGCCCCGCGCGGCGCTGGGGCGTAAACCCTTCCCAACGTGCCGCCTCAAGATAGTTGGGGATCACGCGGATATCATCACTCAACCCCGCATAGGCTTCTGCCAGGGGCTCGGTCGCCACCACCAGGCGGTCACAGACTTTGATCGCCTGGCGCATCCGCTTGTACAGATATTTAGGCAGCTGCTTCTTGTGCACATTCTTGACCGGTACATTGGTAATTAAATCATCGATCTCGAAAACGCAGAAGATATGATTGAGCTGTTGATGCCTTTTGATCGCCTCAATCTGGTGCGGCTCGATTTGTCGTTGCAATACCAGCGCATCAGGCTTGATACGCGCCAATTCTACCGGGGTATAGATCCGGTCTGCTGCCTCTCCCTGAATCAGGCCCGCATTGATCAGTGCACGGGCGGGCGCCAGGATGCGATATTCACCGCACCCCATGTGATCCGCAGGCTGGGTGATGATGCGCGGTGCCGGGCGCCAGGCAGGATCCCAGCGAAGGGCCGGATCGGTTTCTTCCTGAAAATTAGTATCTGCCAACGACAAAAACCGGTTATAGGCGGGATCAGCGGCCAATTGCGGCAGCCAGCGCCGATACATCGTAGTCCGCTCCTGCTGGAATCGTTTGGTCTTGGCATTTTCTTCGGCTTTTTCCACCCCCGCAGTCTGACTTTTAGAACCCTCGTGCATCAAAATAGCTTGCGGAGTCCAGATAATTTTCTTTCCAAGTGCGCGGATTTTCAGACAAAGATCAATATCACTATAGGAAACACCAAGCTCCTTTTCATCCAGCCCGCCCACTGCTTCATAAAGAGATCGCCGCACCAGTAAACAAGCGCCGGTCACTGCGGAATAGGCTTGATCCACCTGCAGGCGCCCAAAATAACCGGGATCACTGGCATTCCAGCCAATAAAAGGATGCTCTGCAGGGCCTTTCAAACCCAAAATCACGCCAGCATGCTGAATCTTGCCATCCGGATACAGCAGCTTGGCGCCGACCACGCCAACCTCTGGCCGCAAGGCGTGCATCATCAAATTATCCAGCCATACAGAATGCAGAGCCGCCGTATCGTTGTTGAGTAACAGCAAATACTCACCCCGAGCGGTGTTCGCGGCGTGATTGTTCATCGCGGAATAATTAAAAGGCTGCGGATAATCCAGCACCCGGATGCGGCCATCTAACTCCTCGCCTAACTGCCGTAAACCATCTAGAAATTGCACTGCCTCAGGCTCATCACTGCCATTATCAATGATTAGAATCTCGAAATGAGGCCAACCGGTTTTCTCGAACAATGACTTGATGCACCGCTCAAGCAGTGGAAACTGGTTACGGGTGGGGATCAGGATCGATACCAGCGGCTTGCTTTCATGGCAATAGCGCACTTGGTTGGTGGGTGATAAGTCTCCCGGCTCGACCACGGCTTTAACGCCTGTCCGCTTAAAATGGCGGATCAAAGCGTCACGGCCGGCGGCTAACACCTCATTGAGTGGGCGGCAAGTCAGGTTGACCGTTGGCTGATGGCTGATCAGTGGTCCTGGGACATGGCCGATAGCGCTTTCGCCTTGTTGCTCAAAAAGCCGCAGGATAAAATCGTATTCCTCGATACCCTCATAAGGTGGGCCAAAACCCTCCAATGCCATGAAGGTCTCCCGGCACACGGCAAAGGTATTCCCCGTGTAAGGCATGCTGCGCAAATAGTCGAGATTGAAATCCGGCTTAAAGAAAGGATTGACCGGTTTATCCTCGTCATTGAGCTGGGTTTCATCGAAATAAATGAGCTTCCATTCCGGGTGGCGATGGATCGCACGCATCAGCGTTGCAATGAGTGCCGGATCACAAACATCTCCTGTGCGCAAGAAAAGAATCCAGTCAGTATTCGTCTCAGCGGCAAGCCGATTGACTACCAGTAAATCCGGATCGTTATTTAGCGTCACTTTATCCGGAGGTACCCATTGAGCAGCCAGGCGATGCGCCGTCTCGCGCAGGTCTTCTTTGGAGTCAGGCAAACCACGGATGATGACTGCCAGAGATTGCACAGGAAGCAATGTCTCCTCTTTTGCCCAGGTTGCCTCCTGATTGATTGCCATCAATAATTTTGTTTCCTTTATTTTAGCCACTTCGTCTGATGCAGTCGATAATATTCGCGATCCCAACTCTAGATGCCTACTTCCTAAAGGCCGGGGGCAGACAGGTTTGAGAGCACTGTCACCGGCCAGTAATTCAATGCGACGGCGCCAAACACGGCTTTGCAATAAGGATTTCAGAGTTGCAAATCTACGCAGTACTGTGCCTGGAGTAATCGCCTCCATACAGAAGGATTTACCAAATTTACAGCGCGGGTTAATAACCGGCGGAGGCAACTCGTGCAGACAGCCTGCGCAGTCAACGGGCGCTACAATAGCAGTTTGCATAGCCGCATAGGGAACGCGCTGTTCGGGCGACGCCATGCCGTACAGACCTATCCCCGGCGTACCCACTGCCGCAGCCACATGCAACAGCAATGAGTCGGGGCCAATCAAACAGTCGGCCAGCGCAATGAGGGCTGCTGTGGTCAACAAGTCACCATGATTGACCGCACTGATCAAGCGTTCATGCTTGCTTACGGTTAGATCATTGCCAGCCCCGACAACCAGCACCCCAATATCACGCTGGTTGGTCAAAGTATCCAAAAACTGGGTCCAGTGTTCTGCGGGCCAACTACGATCAGGTGTTGTACAAAGATGGACGGCGACCAGATACTCGACACTATTCCACATCTCAAGCTTAGGCTCGATCAGAGTCAGGACAGCCTCATAATCCCAGCGGTTCGGGTACAGGCGCAGTCGCAGATCGTCTAGCATACCCCCTGTTTCTTCAATATAGGCATTCAGAATATGCTGAGTAGGACGGCGTTCATAAGCCTCGTCAAGATTGATCACTCGATCCTCCGGACGTGGCCGAAAACCCGAGCTGGTTGCCATCAATAGGTCGACGTCAGGATTATTGGCGAAAATATCATTGACGTCGGTGCTGACGACTAGCGTATAATCAGGGTGTCGATGCCGCAACGCATGTACAATCGGCGTTGCCTGCAAGGCATCTCCTCGGGCGTAGCGGCGCTGGACCACCAATCGCGGGCGGGGCATCGGTTGCCGTGGAAGTTCCAGCAACATGAAGTAGCCTTCATGTTTTGAACGATCTTCATGCCAATTTAATGGGCGAACCTGAGCAATATCAAACGCATGCTCGGTAAAACACGGGCGATCATAAGTGAAGTATTCGACGTACTCAAAGTGAGGCTCGATAAAACTACGGATACGCTCCAGGTTCCACGCACTCCAGTGGTTGCGATTCAGATGAAAACCATGCCAACGCTCACATGGTAAACTGATGATCATGCGCCCACCTAGCTTCATATGGCGCTTAAGTTGCTCCAGAAAGTACTCCGGATCAGGCGTGTGTTCGACCGTTTCCAGCGACAACACCCAATCGAAGGGTTCTGCATCGAGCTTTGCTAAATCACCGTGATAAAACTGCGCACGCGCATCGACATTGGAACGCCGTGCCAAATCTACTGTATCGGCATCAAGATCCGCCCCCAGATAGGCATTAATGGATGGAACCTCTTTAAGCAGCATGCCAGCGCCATAACCCGGCCCGCAGGCAACCTCGAGAACGCGTCCTGTGACATATGACGCCACAAAACGGTAGCGCCACAACAACTGGGCAATCGTCCAGTAGTTCTCCAAACCGGGACAAGAGCGACCGTCGCGTATGACTTCAGAATTAAGCTTCAATGCTTCTTTAAAACCTGACAACGTAAATAGCTGGCCTGACTGAAGCGCTTGCCCGGTAAGCTGGTTTAGCACCTGTTGTGATACCTCTCGCAACAAAACTGATGGCCAAACCGCAAAAGCCTGCGGCCAAACAATCAAGCTATCGCGAATGGGTAAACCTAAAGCAATAACAAGCTTGTCGCTGACGCGTATGTGGAAAATGAGATCTACGTAAGGAACACCCGTACTTCCCTCGAGTACAGTTTCATACCGAACTGCTACCAGGCTTGGCTTGCCGCCAAGCAGACCTCTGAGTTGTTCACCAGTGAAAAGCTGCCTTTCATCTAACTGTGGATCAAAATGCATGGCTTTCCTCGTTGCGGGAATAAAGAAGGGAATAAAGGGACACGGGGAATAAAGGGACACAATATCTATTCTTCCTTCTTTTTACGACCTGCTCGCTTGAGCTCCAGATCACGGCCAAGCCGTTGAGAGACTCTACAAATAAATCGTTTGCTGCCCAGAGGCCGTCCTGTTCGTTCATGTCTGCGAACTTCTTTATATAAACGCTCATCCCCACTTGCCAGCAATGCTCGCCAGTCTGAAATCCGCTCCAGCATAGGTCGCACCTTTACCAGGCGGTCATCGATGCCTGACAAATGCGCGGATGTGCTGCTCCAGCGCCATTCCTCCGGTCGGCTCACCATCCTGGCTCGTACCGGATTCAGTTCCACATACCGAACCGCTGCCAGAAGATAATGCTCATCCATCGGAAACGAAGCAAATCGCCCCTGCCACAAATATCCCGTCCAACGCTTGCGCAAGTTGATCATTCGGGTATACCGCCGGTGCGCTTCTCCTATCGCCCTGGACAACCCTTGCTCTGACTCAGGTACGGCAATCATATGCACATGGTTTGGCATCAGGCAGTAAGCCCATACCTCCACATCATTCTTGCTGCACCATTCCAACATCAAATCAATATAAGCTTCATAATCCTCATCACGAAAAAATGTATCCTGCCGTCGGTTGCCACGCTGGGTGACATGATGAGGCATGCCGGGAACAACCACTCTTGCTATGCGAGCCATTTTCTGATTTTGAACTCAGATGAACGGCTAGTCAAGAAATAGATATTGTGTCCCCTTATTTTTTCTTATTTTTTCTTATTTGCTTATTGTTAGTGTACTGCGCGCGTCCCGTTCCTGCTCCGACCCGCCGGGTCGGAGCAGTAAACCCATCCCCAGTGACTACTTGCCGTTCGCCGGTTCGATGATGAAGGCACCGAAATCCACGCCGAGCGACCAACCCTGCCCCAGCCCCGTCAAGGCCAATGACACATTGCCCTTGGTCAGCGCCATGGCGCTGGTCGCCTTCACTGCCCCGGCATGGGCCTGACTGAAGGCATAGTGGCCCAGCACTTCGTGGATGTTGTACACCTCGGAAAACACACCACGGCCGTTGTTAATGGTGGTCTTTCCTACCGTCAGGCCGCCGCCCTTGATACGAATCCTGACCGGCAGCGTCTGGCCGTTGGAGCACTTCACCGTGCCCTTGCCGCTCGACGTCTTGTAGAACAGCGACCAGCCCGACAACGAGAAGCTCATGTGACAACTGATAGTCTTGGCAGACTCCGACGTACTTGGGGTAGAAGATACCGGCACCGCCCACACATTCGTACCAATCAGCATCAGACCCAGCGTTATACTCGCTATTGCAATTTTGCTCATCCGTCTCTCCTCCATTACAAAAAATTTAGAGATTCCGATTTATTCCAGAGTTCCCTGCAGGCCATGGACAATCCGTCGCAAATCGGGCACGCACTCGATCCAATATAAACAAAGTTCGGGCATGTGCCGGATTTTCCAGCCAATTGAGGGAGTCTACTAGACTTATGCCAAAAAATCCAAAAAATCAAGCAAATAAAGAAGGAAATAAAGGAATGACACGAATAAAGGGACTGACACGAATAAGAGACACAATATCTATTCTTCCTTCTTTTTACGACCTGCTCGCTTGAGCTCCAGATCACGGCCAAGCCGTTGAGAGACTCTACAAATAAATCGTTTGCTGCCCAGAGGCCGTCCTGTTCGTTCATGTCTGCGAACTTCTTTATATAAACGCTCATCCCCACTTGCCAGCAATGCTCGCCAGTCTGAAATCCGCTCCAGCATAGGTCGCACCTTTACCAGGCGGTCATCGATGCCTGACAAATGCGCGGATGTGCTGCTCCAGCGCCATATAGGTTCTTCTGTACTTCCCTCCATGCAATACTCCTTGAAATTTATGCGGATAGTTAGGAAAATGTTGTGAACGCGGTGGCTTCCTTAACAGATATCGACTGTTCGTCCAACCTTATAAGATTTGGTAATCTACAGTATAATCTTGGCGGATTTTTGCAGCCTGGCATACGGATACCGTATCACCTTGACACGGCAAAGTCAGGCCGATAATCGAGTAGCCGGATGCACTCCCTAGCTAAAAAGTAACAAGAGTCTTGTAATCTTTGCGCGGTGTGGCTGGAAAAATCATTGATTAAATCACCTGTCAAGCAGGTACAGGCAAGAGAAAAACAGCTATGCAAACGACTAATAATATTCGACAGGGTGAATGGACAGCAGCAAAAGTGTTTGCTTTTGCAGGACTAATGGCTTTAGGGGTTCGCCTGGTTCAGGGCTGGGTGTATTGGGGCGGAGCCTCACGCCGGCTGTTCTACGATTATCACAGGGTTCAAGGTCACCTTTCGGCGGTAAAGATGAACCCGGACGTCAGTGGCTACGTAGCCAACAAGCTGGCGCATGCCATGCCCGGGTCAATGTTTCCCGGGATGGTCCAATGGGTTATGGAGCATGGTAGCTTGCTGCACACCATGGTCTGGTTCTGGACCCTGATTGAGTTGGTCGTAGGGGTTGGACTGATCATCGGTTTTGCTACCCGAATCCTGGCTCTGGCCAGTGTCGGCGTGAACGCCTCGCTAATGATGATCTTCGGCTGGATGGGCTCGACCTGTGTTGATGAGTGGACCATGGCTGCGGCAGGCTTTGCCATGGGTACGCTGCTGATGCTGGTCGGTGGTGGATCCTGGTCAGTAGATCACTGGCTGGCCCGGCGCAACCCGGCTCTTGGTGAGCGCAGCGGGTTTCGAGTGCTGTTTTCTGGGTATTTACCCTACGAGGCGATGCGCAAGTGGAGCATCTGGCTCGGCATCATCTCAATCGTATTTACCGTTGCGTCTTATCAGTTTCTGCACGGTGCGGTGTATAGCCCATTGCACGCGCGGGTGAATTTCCATCATTACTCCCTGAGTTTGAATAAGGCGCAGCTCAAGCCCAGCGGGGCGGTGAGCTTTAATGCCTATGTCGATGCCGGGCCGGATACCGGCAAGCTCTATCTGATCGGCGCAGAGTTGCTTGATTCCAGTGGTCACACTGTGGAGCAGTGGACCGGCAAGCAGCTGACCGCCTTACCCAAGGCCAACATCGTTAATCGGTTTACCCAGGCGTGGTCTTCGAAGTTCAAGCCGACGGCCTACGGCATCGGTGGCGTCGTTGGGGCCAAAGCCACTATTTGGTTGCCGGGGAATACTGCGCAGGCTCTATCCGGGGGCGGTTATACCCTGCGCCTGACCACCATCGATGGTAAGCACTGGAGCACGAAGGTAGGTGCGCAACCCTGAGCGTGATAGCCTGGGTTCAGTACATCTAAATCCTGGCACTTCGCCGATAATGTTGCCGTCCACTCGTCTGCAACCATCTACCCCAACCAACTCAGATTGGAGGTACAAGCTATCCTGAGGTGAGCGACAATGCAGATTAGGCAGATAATCCGCATCATGGTGGAGCCTGTCCATATCAGGCGCATCTTGCTGATTACGCTCGTAGTCGGGCTGTGGTTGAGCTTGTTCAATGAAGGCGGTCCTATCGTTCATGGCCCTTGGAACGCGTGGCTAGGCATTAAAATTTTTCTCAACTTCCTGACACCCTATGTGGTTGCCAACCTGGGATTGCTTGCCCATGGGGCTGACAAACCTACACTGCCCCAATGAGACGGAAACAGGTGCGCAAAGAAAAAGCTCTGTCAGAATCGGCCAAAATTGGGACTGGTCCAGTATGGGATGTCACATACCAGTATTTTGAGTTAGCTGGCAGTATCCTGATACTGCGCAGACTTCTAACTAGAGGTACTTAAACAAGCTCAGGCCCTGCACTTTGGTGTAGGTCTGCTCGGCAGCTCGCAGGGCAGTCAGTTGTTGCTGGTACTGGCTGACCGCCTGGGCAATATTCACATTCTGAATCTGTGCCTGTGCGCTTTGTAGCTGTATACCCCAGTTTTGCTGTAGTTGTTGCTGACTTTGAATGGCACCCAAACGTGAGCCAACGCTGGCTTGTTTATTAATGATGTGATTAAGACTCTGATCCAGGCTTGCCAGGCTCTGGTTGATGGTGTTATGCAATTGCGTGAGGCCTTGCGTACCGGTTGCCGGCGTCGTCATGACCCTGGCGAGATTCTGGAGAGTCTGAAAAATGCTTTGCGACCGACTGGGCGCAAGGGTAAAGGTATCACTCATAGCAGGGTCGCCACTTAGCGTTACTTGAATACCCGCAAAACTGAGGGCGGTGCCACTGGGCGCATACGTTCCGCTAGTGACCGGGGAATTAGTAGTGGTATCCTTGACTTGATACTGGGTGGAACTGGTCAGGGTGATCTGATAGGTATCGCCGGTATAGGCGGCACGATCCGTGACTGACCCCGGGCTGATGACCCCGGTTCCGGTATTGCCGCTGCCTGGCATTGCCGTAAAGGTTCCGTTGCCATTGCGGATCTCCATGAAAACCGCAGCGCCCGAATCATTACCGGCGATCTGGCGGCTACTGTCGATCTGCATAAAGCGCTGTATTGCATCACCCGCATAACTAAATTGCCCACTGGATAATGACGCAAAAGGCTGAGTTGAGGTCTTTGACCCTGAAAAAATATAATGCCCCGCACTGTTACGGGTGTTTGCGTAGCCCAATAGCTGCTGCAGACTTTGCTCAACCTGCATGCCGATGCTGGCGCGGCTGGTATTGTTTTGGGTGGCATTATTGCCTTGCAGGGCCAGGGTACGCACGGTTTGCAGTATATTTTCCACTGAGCCCAACGTGGACTGCTCCAGATTGAGCCCGGCAGATGCCGCATCACCATTTTTCTGATATTGCGTATTGGTCCCAATGGCAGACTGCAAATCGAGCGCCTGAGCCGCCCCGGCTGGATTATCCGCCGGGGTGACGATCTTGCGGCCAGTCGATAGCTGCTGCTGAATATGAGACAACTGTGACTGCTGTTTGAGAATATCGTTAATGGTAGCCTGAGAAAATTCAGCGCTGGACAGACGCATGGCAGTTACTCCTCATCGAACTGCATTGAGCAGGGTTTGAAACAAGGTATTGGCCGTGGCGATCACTTTGGCGGATGCCTGGTAAGCCTGCTGATACTTGAGCAGATTGGCAGCCTCCTGATCAAGATTGACTCCGGAAATGGATTGTTGCAGTGAACTCGCCTGCTGTAACAGGCTCTGCTGGGCATCGGCATTATTCTGGGCTGATTGTGTTCGTGACCCGATATCAGTCACCAGTTGGCGGTAAACCACCCCTAAGCTTGCGGTACCCTTTTCCATAAATTGATTTAGCTGTACCTTGGCGAGCTGCAAGGCGTTGGTGTTATCACCTGAGCCGGAAGGCGTTACCGTAAAACGATCTCCGGATTTCGCTCCGCCACTCAGGGTCACTTGCCAGCCGTTTAAGGCAATGGTAGCGCCCGGGGCCGCGCCTGTCGGTGCGGGATTGTAAGTGCCGGTAGATAGTGTTGCCTTGGTATTGGAATTGATGGCGGTCCAAGTGTTGTTGGGAGGGGTACCGGAAATCGTAATGGTCACCGGTTGCAAGGTCACACCGGCTACATTAGTCGCCAGTGTCGGCACAGAAATTGTTGCCGTACCCTGATTGGCTGCATTAATCGCGCTCCCCATCGGACCGGCTGCCGCGATCTGCCGGGGTGAAGTAATCTGCATGGCGATCTGCTGTGCGCCATGACGAGTGGGCTCGATTGTGTAACGATCACCCGCACTGACGTTGGTTGGCACCACGATGCTCAACCCGGCTGCCTGGTAGGGACTTGTACCCGTTCCAGAGCCGCTCATGGAGACGCTCTGGCCGGTGGTCGTATCCGTTAACGCCCATTGTGTTCCGTTATAACTGAGCTGGTAGTTATCCACACTTAACTGTGACGAGCCCCCGCTGGCAAAGGTAACCGTCGGTGATCCGCTGGTGCTAACATTCGTGCTGGCGGGGAAAACGCTCGGGTGCAATGTCTGGAAGAAATTTTTACCCGGCTTGCCGTTTAAATCCACTCCTTTAATCTGCTGCTGATTGAAAGCAGCGGTAATGCCCACGGCCAGGCGCCCCAGCCCATTCAAGGCAGGCACAATAATTTTATTACGCGCATCCAGCAAGCCACCTAGCATTCCTCCGGCCACGATCCTAGTCACCGGCACATTGCCATTGGCCGTCTTGAATACCAGCCCAAGCTGATTGGGATCTCCGTTTAGCAGCGTGGTTCCGAGCTTAGTGGTATTGGCTCCAAGCACCAGGGCCTGCCCGGTACCGACCATGACATTTATCGACCCATCACTTTGCGATACAGTCGTTACCGAAACCAGCTTAGACAATTTTGCGATCAACTGATCCCGTTGATCCAGCAAGCCGTTGGGTTTTCCCGCCACATTCCCGGTTTGTCTTGATCGAATCTGCACGTTTACATGGGCGATCTGGGTAGCCAGGCTGTTAATTTCCCCAACCGTTGAACTGATCTGGCCATTGAGTCGGGTATTGATGTCGTTGATTTGCTGATCAAGCGTATTGAAGCGCCCGGTCAGCGTATTGCCCTGGCTGATTAGCTCCTGTCGTGCCGGGATTGAGGCCGGGGTATTGGCCACGCCCTGCACGGCATTGAAAAAACCTTGCAAGGCCGGCTGTAAACCGGTATTCGAGTTACCCAGAAGATTATCCACCTGCCGGGCATATGAGCTGAAAGCCTGATAGCGGGCGTTGGCTGATGTCGCGGCATTAAGCTGAGTATTGGCAAACTGATTGACGATACGCTGCACACCATCAACCCGCACGCCGCTACCGAGAAAATAGGACCCCAGCGCCTGCCCGGAAACAGTAGACAAATCCACTCGCTCACGTGCATATCCCGGTGTGTTGGTGTTGGCGATATTGTTACTCGTCGTCTGTAGCGCCTGCTGATAGGCCAATAGTGACGAGGTGGCAATGCCCATGATGCCGGTATTAGCCATAATGATCTCCCGAGCCGGGGCTGCCGGTTCTATCTTTTAAGTTATCGACGCCGATGAAGAATTCTTGAGGCCATGATTCATGGCCAGCCAGTCGTTTTGCTGCAGGATCGTGGTGATTTTGTCGGCATAACGCGGATCGGTTGCATATCCGGCCTGCTGCAGGGCGGCGAGGTAGGCTTGTGGGTTGCCGGCCTTTTCCAGCGCCTTGTGGTAACGGGGATGCTGGCTAATCAATTGAGCATAGTCGTGAAAACTTGCAGCGATATTCCGATAGGCTCGAAAGGCTGTCTTCTCACGTACCGTGACACCGCCTTGGAACTCCACTGTGGATCGATTGACGCTCTGGCCTTGCCATCCCGCCCCGGCTTTGATACCAAACAGATTATGACTGCTGGCGCCATCCGGAAAACGAGGCAGGTGTTTGCCCCATCCCGATTCCAGCGCTGCCTGGGCAATCAACACAGCAGGAGACACCCCTATCTTTTGTGCCGCAGCTTTGGCGTAAGGTAAAACCGCTTGCACGAAATCAGCCGGCGTCTGTGGTGGCCAGGTGGCGTTGGAATGAGCTGGTAGCGGAGTTTTTACTCCGGTTGTCGATACCGTTTTGGGAGCCATTTCCGTTCGTGCATCAGACTTGTGAGGGGCATTCTCCCGGATAGCCTTTTCGATCATCGCACTCAGCCCTATGCCCTGCCCCTGAGCCAGATTCAGCGCAATCTGATGATCATAAAGGTTTTGATATAATCGCTCCTCGGAGCTCCCCAATAGACCGGCATGGGGAGTCGCCTCCCGCATGGATTTAAGCATCATTTCAATGAAAACCGCCTCAAACTGATGGGCCACCTTGGATACGGCAGCAGGAGCATGCTCTTTGGCCGCCAGCTTAAGCTGGCTTAGACCCTGGAAATTCAGATAATTCGAGGCCAACATCGTCGCGCCGGTTGGAATAGACATCAGATCACCACCAGTTGCGCCCGCAAGGCACCCGCCTTTTTCAGCGCCTCGAGGATGGCGATCAGATCATCCGGCGTCGCACCCACCTGATTGATCGCATTGACGATAGATCGCAGCGAAACCCCTGGCTTGAACACGAAAGCGTGAGCCTTTTGCTGTTTGGCGGAAATCCTGGAACTCGGTGTAACCACCGTCTGGCCGGAAGACAGCGGTGACGGCTGGCTGACCTTGGGTGTTTCCGTGATGGTTACGGTCAGATTGCCATGCGCTACCACAGCGGGCAGGACGCGCACATCGGCGGTAATGATGACGGTGCCATTACGCGGATTAATGACCACGCGAGCCGGAGGAGTGGCGGGATTGACTTCTAGATTCTGTAAAAAGGAAACAAAAGCCACGCGTTGGCCGGGCTTGCCGGGCATATTGACTCTCACTGCTGCCGCATTCAGAGGTTCCGCAGTGTCCGGACCCGCCGCTTGATTGATTACTTCGGCTAACCGTGTCGCGGTAGTAAAGCTGGGGCTATACAGATCAAGGGTCAGAAAATGCCCCCGATCGAAAGGTGTGGGTACGTCTTTCTCCACGGTGGCGCCATTGGGGATCAGACCGACCGTGGGGGTGTTGACCTGCGTACTGCTGCCACCAGCGCCGCTGGCGCCGTAGCCGGTTACCACCACGTTGCCTTGGGCGAGCGCATAGACCTGACCATTGGCCCCCTTCAATGGGGTCATTAAAAGCGTGCCGCCACGCAAGCTCTTGGCATTACCAATCGAGGATACCGTAACGATAATATCTTGGCCCAATTGAGCAAAGGGTGGCAGTGTCGCCGTTACCATGACAGCAGCCACATTTTTCAGCTGAGGATTGGTATTTGCGGACACCGAAACACCAAAGCGTAACAGCATATTCTTGATGCTTTGGATAGTGAATGGCGTCTGGGAAGTCTGGTCGCCCGTGCCGGGCAAACCCACCACCAGCCCGTAGCCAACCAATTGGTTGCTGCGTACCCCGGCGATATGGGCAACATCCAATACGCGCTCCGCCCTGACCGGAAGAAGGCCTATTCCACCAAACAATAAAACCGATACCAGCAGCCAGCGCATGTCTCATTCCTCCTAAAACGGCCACCAGGCATTGAAAAACTGAGCCAGCCAGCCCGCACGATTGGCATCATTCAACTGGCCTCGGCCCACATAGGCAATGTGTGCATCTGCAATCTGGGTAGATAACACGGTGTCTTGTGGCGTGATGTCAGCGGCGCGGACAATCCCGCGTAACCGGATATATTCGCTACCTTGATTGATCATCAACCGCTTCTCCCCCTGCACCACTAAATCACCATTGGATAATACCTCGGCAACGGACACGGTCAGCGTACCGCTCAGGGTATTGCTTTGAGTCGATTGACCTTTGCCGGTAAAACCATTTTTGCTGGTCAATCCCGCACTCAACACGGGCACACCATGATAAAGAACCGACTGCCCAAAGACAGTGGGTGCAGCGGCATTAATGCGGGTATCACGCGAGGTTGAGGTATCCGCCGACTTGGAAGCATTGGTGCTCTCATCGAAAACCACGGTCAACAAGTCACCGATACGATAGGCGCGCTGATCGGAGAATAACGAAACGGCAGTGGCTGACTGATAAATGCTGCCATCGTTTTGCTCCGCGGATTTTGGCGACGGCGGTAGCACAGCGGAATACTGAGGATTGCCGGGATTGATCGGACTAGGTGACATGTCGGCACATCCACCTAACCCCAGCAGCAAGGTCACGCCAACCAAACTCAACAGATGATACCTGCCTCCTCGTTTACCCATACGAGGTTTCATCTCCCAGAGCCACGCGTTTACCGTCTCCAGCGATGTTTTCCCGGTCACCATTACCTTTGCCGTCCTCTCAACTCACCCATCAGAGATTGTTATTGACGTACTGCAACATCTGATTCGTGGTGGCAATGGCCTTGGAATTGATCTCATACGCCCGCTGCGTTTCAATCATGTTGACCAGTGATTCCACCGTGTTAACGTTGGAGCTTTCCAAAGCGCCCTGCTGAAGCGTGCCCAGCCCATTCAGACCCGGCGTGCCAGCCTGGGCCGGGCCACTGGCGGCGGTTTGCTGGAAAAGATTATTCCCGATAGGCTGTAAACCGGCCGGATTGATAAAGTTAGTCAATTGCACCGTACCGATCTGCGCGGGTGTCGAACTACCCGCCACGGTAACGCCGACAGTCCCATCCGAGCCGATTGTGATGCTTTGGGTATTGGGCGGCACGGTGATCGCCGGTTGCAACGGATAGCCGTTAGCAGTCACCATCTGCCCATTACTGTCAAGCTGAAACGATCCATCACGAGTATAGGCGGTGCTGCCATCGGGCATCAGGATCTGGAAGAAACCCTGCCCCTGAACAGCAAGATCCAGATTGTTGCCCGTCTGAATGATATTGCCCTGGGTAAAGATTTTTTCCGTGGACCCCACCTTGACCCCTGTACCCAGCATGAGGCCGGAAGGCAATTGTGTATTCTGTGTTGACTGTCCACCGGGCTGGCGCACCGTCTGATAGATCAGAGACTCGAAGGAGGCGCGCCCCTTTTTAAACCCCGTGGTGTTGACGTTGGCGAGATTGTTGGTAATCACATCCATCCGGGTCTGCTGGGCTTCGAGACCGGTTTTGGCAATCCAAAGTGCGGGGTCCATGAGCTGATTCTCCTTTCAATATTCAAGATTCGGTGTGGATTCCTGCCTTACGCCAAGCGCAGCAGTTGGGCGCTGGCCTGGGCATTTTGATCAGCGGTCTTCATCACCCTGACCTGCATTTCGTATTGGCGCGCCAGAGAAATCATGCGCACCATGCTCTCAATCATATTGACATTACTGCCTTCCAACATACCGGAGGAGAGCTTGACCTTGGCCGAGGCCGGCAAGGGTGTACCATTTTTAGTTTCCATCAGCCCTGATGGCGACTTGACCAGCCTGGAAACAGGCGGATTGACTAGTTTGATCCGCCCCACTACGGCCAACGCGCTGGGCGCCTGCCCATCCGGACGGGTAGTCACCGTGCCATCACTGCCGATTACGATACTGGCGCTCGGAGGGATACTGATCGGCCCGGAGCTACCCAACACCAAATCTCCCCGCGCAGTAACCAGCAAACCGTTGGCATTGACATGCAAATTGCCGGCGCGAGTATAGGCTTCCTTACCATTGGGAGCTTGCACTGCAATCCAGCCGGGGCCATTAATGGCCACATCAAGTGGATTGCCGGTAACGATCATCGGGCCGGAAGAAAAATTGGTTCCCACCCCGGCATCCCGGGTATAAACCCGGCTGGCATAGCCTGGCCCATTGATGGGTACTGCCTTGAATGCCTGTAAATCCTGCTTGAATCCAGTCGTACTGGCATTAGCCAGATTATTCACCGTATTTTGTTGCTGGAGCATGGTCTCATTGGCTCCCGACATTCCGATATACAGCATGCGATCCATAGGTTTCAGCTCCCGGCTAATGCGCTGGTATGTCCTGACATTCAGGGAATGTTAATGATTGATTGAGTCACTGTTTGCGCTGTGGTAATGACTTTCGCATTGGCCTGATAATTGCGCTGCTCGGTAATCAGCTTGACCAATTGATTGGCCAGATTGACATTGGAATTCTCCAGCGCGCCGGACCGGATCTGGCCTAGATTGCTAGACCCGGCAGGGCCAAGGAGGACATCCCCGGAAGCGCTGGTCTGCACCCATTCCGTATTACCAATCTGCTGTAATCCCTGTGGATTATTAAAGTTCGCCAAAGCAATCTGCCCTAGATCCTGGGATTTCCCATTGGTAAAATTAGCCTGGACTACCCCATTTTGGCCAATAGAGACACCGGATAACCTGCCAGAGGTATAGCCATCTTGTGTCAGGTTGTTGATATTATTGGAGTCACCAAACATGGTGCTGCCAGTCAGATTGATGGTCAGTGCCAGGGGAGCCGCCCCGGTGGTGGGAGAGTAGGAATTGAATGCGAGCTGGCCGTTCGTAGGCTTGGTCAGCGTACCCTTGTCTCCAAAGGTAATTGTGGCCTGGTTAGCAGCGGTAGTGCCGGGCGTCGTCGGAGTCACCGTTTGCCCACCGACCTGCATCAGTACATCCCAGGTGGCTGATCCCGGGGTCGTACCGTTAGCAAGCGTGGTCGTATCCTTGCGAAAATACATGACTGCAGTGTGTGGTGAGCCAAGCGAATCATAGACTGTGACCGGTGTTGAATAAGTGTAAGTGCCGGGATCGGTAGGCTTAATGGTGCCTGAGTTCAGATCTGGAGCTTTGGCACTCAGATTCATCTGCGCCGTAATGAAGTGGGTAGCCTGCGGCTTACCCAGCGCGGTACTTAACTGCAGATTGCTGAGACTGCTTTGATTGAAGGTTGTTTTCCCCGCACTGCTGGTGATTGGTGCGAAAACTTGCAAATGCTGCCCCAGTGGATTGACGACATCACCTTGATTGTTGACCTGCAACGCACCCGCACGGCTATAAACCTGTTTGCCATGGTCATTAAATGCCAGGAATCCTTGTCCGTTGATGGCGACATCAAGATTATTCCCGGTATTTTGTAATGTACCCTGAGTAAATTGCTGGGCGACACCCTGCAACTGCACTCCACTTCCGATCGCAAGATTACTGATGCCTCCATAGGCTATTGCGTAAATACTGCCAAATTCTGCGCGTGATGCTTTGAAACCGGTCGTACTTGCATTGGCAATGTTGTTACTTGTCGTATTGAGTGCTTCTGATGCCGCATTCAAACCCGTCAAAGCTGTACCGAAAGCCATGATCTCCCCTCCTTTGCAAAAATTAGCTGATTTCTCTGACCTGGGATAAATCCACGTTTCCCAAGCCATTCCCTAATCCCAGGGTGATCGCTCCACCCTGATGGCCTAGCGTCACACTGTTCACCGGCGCACTGACATAAGTTGATAAACCCTGCATCTTGCCGCCGATATTGCCTTCTGCCCGCAAGGTATAAATGCCTGCAGCCATCGGCGTACCCTTCACATCCATGCCATTCCAGGAAAAGTTAGCCAGCCCGCTGGGTTGTGATCCCAGATTAATCTGATTCACCAACTGCCCACCGGGGCTATAAATCCCGACGACAACCTGTTGTGCTGGTGAGGTAAGATTCACAGCCCCGTTTAATGAACCCGATGTCGGTAACTGCGCCTGCTTGGCCGGCACCAGCGCGTTATGCCCCACCAGACTCGCTGCCTGAAGGGACTGCGTGATCCCTAACGAACTCGCCAATCCAGTTACCGTTTTCTGTAGATTATTGATTCCGGCTACTGAACTGAACTGGGCCAACTGGGCGATGAAGTCCTGACTCTTGACCGGGCTCGTTGGGTCTTGGTTTTGTAATTCAGTCACCATCAGTTTAAGAAATGTCTGTTGTCCCAGACTATTCGGCTGATTCGCTCCCGAGGCCGCCCGGGAACCACTTGTCCCTGTCAGGCCCAACTGCTGGAACAACTGCCGGGATGCTGCGTTGGAAGTTGAGTTGATATTCATTTGAATTTCTCCGGCAGATTATTTAGTTGCCAATTGCAAGGTATTTAACAGGAGCCGCTGAGTCGTGGTCATCACATTGATATTGCTCTGATAACTGCGGGCAGCATCCATCATGTTCGCCATGGCTGACATCGTATTGACATTGGAGGTGTAAACATAACCCTGCTTATTCGCAAGCGGATTACCGGGCTGATACTCCATCCGTACCGGCGCACGGCTTTCCTGGATCTGCGTCACTTTGACTCCGATCGCCGCTGGATCTCGGGCATTTTGCAAAACGGCAGCAAAGACGGGCTGACGGGCGTGATAAGCACTCTTGGCACTGCTCGCCACATCGCCTGCATTAGCGAGATTACTCGCTACAGCATTCAGGCGAACACTCTGCGCACTCAAACCGGAACCCGCAATTGAAAATATACTGTATAAGCTCATGATTATCGTCCCGTCAAAGCTTTCCGCAAGCCACTGATGCGGCTTCCGAGAAAGGTCAGAGTGGCCTGGTAGCGCGCGGCATTCTGCCCGAATTCTGCCTCATTGCGCTGTAAATCAACGGTATTACCATCCAGGGAAGGCTGAAAAGGTGTCTGGTATAAAATAGCGGGTCGGGGGGATAATGAAGCAGGCTCCAAATCTTTCGCATGGGTGCGCACCAGCGGCAATGGCTTCGGTATACCCTCGGCTGCTTGCAGAGCCGCCCTGAAATTAATATCCCGAGCCTTGTATCCCGGAGTATCTGCATTGGCGATATTGGAAGCCAGCAACTGGGCCCGCTTGGATTCGATCTGTAGCGCCTGCGGCAAAATACTAAATACTCGTTGGAATAAGATCGCCATTTCCGCTGCTCTTTTGACTATATTGAGGATTCAAACGGATACGATGCAAACCTAATGCCAACTGACTGGAAAAAGCAGGCTAGAAAACCGTCATAGAATCTTATTATTAATATAATTTCTATGTTCAACAGATAGATATAAAGCTTATATAACCGCTTACATTAGAAATTTTGTCAATCCAGGTTGATTTATGATCACTGTAAATCCTGATTGATACAATCTAAACCGCCAAAGATATAACTTCCCATCCGGCAATCAAGCGCCACCTGTCGGCAATCTCACCGGCAGGCTATGGCTAAAAAATCTGAGTGGCTCACGGTGAGGAAATTCAGAAAACAGTCAGTAAACGAGATGTCAAACCGCGCTGAAATTTCTTTGACGCCCAATGCAAAGGTCAGTATCCTATCCCGATCTTGGGTGATTAGCTCAGCGGGAGAGCACTGCCTTCACACGGCAGGGGTCGCTGGTTCGATCCCAGCATCGCCCACCATCTAAAGCATTGAAATATAAGGTAAAAGTTTAGTATTCTGGAACTGGTATATTTTTCTTTTTTGTCTGTAACAGCACCATAACATCACGGGAACCGATTTCACGCCCCTTCTCATAGCGTGCAGAGTACACGGATGCAGCACATCGGATAAATGGATTGCCGGGCATGAATAATAATAGGCTGTCACCGTCGGTCATCTATCGTTTTCATCTGCGCATATAATTCCAGCAGGGTCAGTGGCTTCTCTTTCCCGGATAGCTCCACCTTTTTTGGCTCATTGAATCCGTGCATGACATTCAACTCTTTTATAGCAGCGATACGGGCTGAATCAGTCATTCCCTCTTCTGCTATTTTTGCCAAAGTTTTAATAGACTGTAATCTTGTCCATAGATACGCGGCTGCAAGCTCGCTCTTTATCTGTGAAATCCTTACCGTCACCTTACTGTTTTTTGCTAATTCTGACGCTCTTGCCCAGATGGTTTTTTCTGCCATTGTTTTTGTGCTGTAATTTTCTCTGTATGCATCAGATTAATTCTTGCCTCCAGCAATAGCTGGAGCGAACCCATTCATTCTGTTTGTTAGCTTGACACTCATTCTGCACCCCTTGTTTCTCACATCTCCTCCATTCAGCGCGTTACCTTCAACTCGCCACCAAACTCGCGCAGTGCCGTAATCATGGTATGAAGCTGTTTTTTGACCTCATCAGGAC
The DNA here is from genome assembly GCA_964620825.1 of uncultured Ectothiorhodospiraceae bacterium. Classification (GTDB taxonomy): domain Bacteria; phylum Pseudomonadota; class Gammaproteobacteria; order DSM-5130; family Acidihalobacteraceae; genus Acidihalobacter_A. The sequence goes on along the minus strand of CAZUKD010000006.1, from coordinate 7,081 downwards.
TACAGCGCATCTTGTCCATAACACTGCGGCGCAAGATAGGAATATCGCCAGCGTCAAAGTCCATGCCATCAGGAGCAAGCCAGAAGCGGAACCCGTCAGGTAGCGATAACAGCACGGCTAGATTGCTGGCTGGCATCTTCCTGGATAACTCCTTGATGATCTCCGGCTTGTGCTTGCGGATGTAATTCACCGTCCTGGCGGGTATGTTTTCAGGCTTCACAGACAGCGAACCACCATCCAGTGAAATACTGATACCTCGTTGCGCAGCTTCTGTGAGAAATTCAGGCGCATTCATATCAGTAATCCTCCGGCAACACGGCGAACCGGTGGCAGGCCGCCTCCGAAGTCCGGCTCATCAGTCGTAACTTTTTCAGACTTTGCATTTTCTGGTGGAAGCGGCGGGTACGGTGGGTACAGCCCTTGTCCTGTATAGCTTTCAGCCGTACCCGCTCCGGTTTTATTGGTGGAAGCGGTGTCAGGCTCCGTACCCGCCCGTACCCGCTCCGTTTTCTCTAGTGGGTACGCATCAAACCCTTGTGCCCCTTGCCCTGTACCCACCGTACCCACCGTACCCACCGTACCCGCTGCATTTTCACAACTTGAAAGAATGTCCGCCTTCACTGAAACGACGCGAACAGGTTTTCCTTCTACTTTGATTTGGGCTTTCAGTCGTTTGCTATCCGATAAATGCAATAATTTCTTACCCTTTAATGCTCTTCTCACAGTATCAGGCAACACACCTTTACAGGCTTCCTTGAATGCAGCATCAGTGAAATGGTAAATGTCATTGCGGAACCACCCCGCCCTATCTATCGGCTCGCGCTTGAAGTCGTCTCGCTCAAACCGGCTGACGCCATACGCCATGATAAATTCCCGGACATTCGCGATTCCACGATCCGCATCAGATACCGCAACTCCGTTTTCCTTCCATGAAGCAAACACGCTCTTGCAAGCCTCCAACACGTCACCCTGATTCCAAGGCAGGATTCCGCGCCTGATTGCCAACTCGCCAGCGTGTGCCACCAAACGAAACCGATCCCTCACTCGTCCTGATTCTGGCGTAGGCGCATCACCGATTGATTCAGCCGTCATCTCATCCCAGCCTTCCAGCAGATTCCCGCTCTCAATAAATGCAGGGCCAGCCAGTCCATAGACTTCTGCGCACCCTTGTTTCATTTCATCGGCTGATTCTCTGTCTGAAAACATAGCCTTGGCCGGAATATCAATCAGCCTGACCAACTGCCCGCCGCGTGCGTTCGGGATGAAGTCCGAAACTGGCAATTCACCATTGGACAATAACAGGATGCGCCATGTTCGCCGCTGCCTCATCCCTCCGGTTCTGTTCGCCCTCTGTTTCCCTGTGCCACTCATAAGCTGATAAATTATCCGCCCGAAGTCGCGCTCCTCACCTTCGCCAATTTCGTCAATAATAAGCGGCAGGTCATTGAAACTGGACGCCATGCCTTCCAGACCGTTCCTGGTCGCATTCCATCGCTGGATATAAGCATCAGCACCGCCAGCCAAAGCGGGATCGCTTGCATTACCCCAAACACTTGCACCCGCCTGAAGCATTGTCGTTTTACCTTGTGACGTTTGACCATAGAAGTGAAAACCGCCTGCCGCTGTTCCGGCTTTGAATCGCACTGGCGCAGCAAACGAGCAAGCAATAACGAACTTCACTATCAGCGATACATCGCCCATCAGGGTTTGCCAGTCGGACAGCGTGCCGCGTGAGGCGATACAACCCCCATTCTGATACTCGACCGCCTGATAAATAATGCGCTCGTTTTCTGGCTCGTTTATCGTCCTGTCAGGCAATACGAAAGCCTCACCATGCCAGCCAGTAGCAGGCGCAGCAGTGAGTCTTTTTTCAGGATTGAATGCAGCCAGATATTGCAGCAACTTCCTTTCCTTGCCGGGAATAATAGGCAGTCCGGAAGAAGCCAACTCTTGCGCTAATTCATTGCCGTTCGCATGAAACAACTGTGCCGGAATTGGCCTCTCATGCTCGCCGCTGTCGGCATCCTGCCAATGAACAAGCCTGCCCCAGTTTTCGCGTGAACCATCACGGCTTAATGCTGATACCCATACCGGTTTATGCGTTAACTTTTCCTGGCCTTTATCTTCATCTTCGATTGATACGCCGGAACGGGTGCATGAATATCCTTCTGGAGAAACTCCCACGGCTTTAAGCTGTAGCTCGATCTCCGCCTTCGTCGCATCCAGCAGCCTGCACCATTGTTCATCAGTACCGTCGGCTTGTAGCCATTCAACAACGTCACCCTTGGCAGGCAGTCCGGGCAGACAGACGATCTTCACAGATTTAGCACCTGCATCAGTCGCCAGCCTCGCCACCTGTTGCGCGTGTTTCTCGCCCGGTTCGTCATTGTCGGGGATGATGCAAACGTCACGGCCTTTTAATGGTGTGAAGTTGCTATGCCGTGCATTGCCAGCACCACTTATGCTTGTGGTATGGATACCCCGCAGGTGAGCCTTGGAGGCCGCCACAACAGCCTTTTCACCTTCATGGATACAGACAGTGCCGCCAGCTTTCAGAATGGCAGGCAGGCGATACAGCGGCCTTGGCCTGGGTGCATGTTTAAGGTTTGACATCCAGCCTTTACCATCAGGGCCGCGACCCCATTGCCGGATGCTCTTGCCGTCTGTCGTGTCCTTGCGGGTAACGTATATCACCGGGCGCTTGTCTGTGTCTGTATAGGTGAAACGACTTACACCATCCACGCCATCAGGCGGACTTGTACGGACTGGTAATGGTTTGGGCTTTGGTCTGTCCTGGGTGGTGTCCATTCCCAGATAGTCCGCCGACTCATCCAATGCCTGCTTAAAGTCGCACCCACGCACTGCCTGCCATAAGTCCAGAAGGTCGCCGCCCTTGCCTGTAGCAAAGTCCTGCCACACTCCGGCCTTATCGCCCGCAAGGTGAATGCCAAGGCTTTTACCGGGTGCGCCTGATACGTCCCCTGCTCGCCATTCGTTACCGTCAAGCTTGCCACTGGGTAGAAGGTATTCCGCTACCGCAAGAGGATGGTCAGCAAGGCGGGTTGCAATGTCCTTTGCTTCAATGTTACGCATGCGTCACCCCCAATGCCCGGAGGATCGCCATTGCTGTCTTGGGTGTGAGTAGCCCCCATAAAGCAAGAATGCAGACAGCACGCTTGCAGGTATCTTTCATGGCGCTAGAATTGTCGTCAGGTGTAATTGATCGCGGCTCTCTGGTGGGGGCCGCTTTTTTTGTGGTGGCATCCATCTCACTCGGCTTCCCGGTCAATAATATGGGCCTCTAACCAAGCATCAAGATCTTCTATCAGATAACGAATTCGCCGCCCAATTTTCATATACCGTGGGCCGGGGGTTCTGTTATGGCGGATGCCGTTCATACGGTCTTGGCGAAGATAGCTACGGCTCATATTGATATAGATCGCGGCCTCAATTTCAGTCATCGCTCGTCTTGCTGCTTGTGTATTTTCTTTCATGTGTATTCACCTCATGTTTACCGCTGGTTTCGCGGTGGATATGAGGTATTACAACGGTGCTTTGAAGTCCTGTCCGTTTTCAGACAGCATAGGGGCTATGCTCTAACGGGGCTTTGTTTCCTGTACGGCAATATAAACCGAGTTCCTGCCAATCTTTGCCCGTCGCAAGCCCGTACTGGCTATACCGTTCCAGTCACTACCGTTTTCGATTGCCTTCTTGATCTCTGGCCAGATTGTGTCAGTGATTGATTTCAGGTCTTGCCCCCAATTATCCCAATACTTCTTGGTACTGATTTCTGCTATGACTCCCTCTTTCACCTTTTTGCGGGTTTCGGCGCGAAACTCTGCCGCCTGCTTACCGCCAGTTGAACCGTCTTGGCCGGTTTTTAGAGCCTTTGCGGCATTTTTGTAATTGATTATTTCCTCGTAATACATGTCCATTGCCAGCAGGTTTTTGTTGAAGGAAACTTTGGCTTCTTTACGTAGTTGAGACGCTGACATGCTTGGATTGTCATCATTCAATATATCTAGCCAATTCATTGCTGCGCTGATAAACACATTAAGGCTGTGTCTATATGGACTGTCATCACCCAATGTATTCGCGAAGTCCTTATATTTTGCCAGTGTTGCCAGTAATTCCGCCGGATTATCAGGAAAAGTAAATACTTCAGCCTCTTCCGATAGGCTCGTATCCATGCGTACCATTCTGCGGATGAAAGTTTCCTTGGTATCCAAGTGGGTACTTATAGTGCCAACGGAGTTCCTGTAGTGTGTTGTCAGCTTTTTCTTTAACTCATCCGGTTCAAGTGCGTCTAAATACTTTTCTAATTTTTCTTTAATATCCATGTTTCACACCCCACACACCTGAAATTAAGGCCAGGCGGAAGGGGGTGTGTTTCCCGTTCGGGTGGTTAATTATGCCACCCTATCCGCCCAGCCAGTCGGTCAGATCATGGCCTCTATGATCGCATCAGGCAACCCGCACGGATACGTTATGCCCCAGCCTGGTTAAAAGGTTAACCAGCATATCAATAGTGAATTTATCCACCTTTCCGCGTTTTAAGTCGCTAACTCGTGGTTGCGATATGCCCAGCATTTCCGCCGCCGCCTGTTGGGTCAGCTTCTTTTCCATCAAGTCCTTCTCCACTTCAATCATCAACTGGGAGCGCAGTTTCAGGTTCGCCGCTTCCTGCGCGTCAAAGCCAAGGTCTGCAAACACGTTGCCGCATGATTTCACCGCTGCCATGGTTAACCTCCGATTTCCTTTAATCGTTGCCGGGCAAGTTCAATATGACGTTGCGCCGTCTTCTGTGTTTTCTTCTGGAAGGCGTGAAGCACGAAAACAGCGCCCGCCATCTTCACCGTATAAATCACGCGATATGCGCCATCGGTGCCACGGATGCGGATTTCACGCACGCCTGCCGCAATCGCCTTCATGGGTTTCCAGTCTTCCGGTTCAAGGCCATACTGCACCCTGTCCAACTGGAACCCCGCCTTGCGCTTTGCGTCCGCCGGAAAGTCGCGGAGTTCATCCAGTGACGTTCCCGCAAAGTACAAGTCCTTCATACCCATTCAATTATATAAAACTTTATATGTAAATCAAGCATCGGCATGTCTGGCATTCATGGTGGTGACGTTGCCGGACTGTGGCGCTGTCAGCTTGGCCACCGCCGCCGCCTTGTGTTCCGGTGCAAGATGAGCATATCGAAGGGTCATCTTTATATCGCCATGCCCCATCAGTTCGCGCACCGTGTTCAGGTCCACGCCAGCCATCACCAACTGGCTGGCGAAGCAGTGGCGCAGGTCGTGCCAGCGGAAGCCTGTAATGCCTGCCAGCTTCAACACGGTTGTCCATGAACGCTTGACGTTGTTGAACCGCTTGCCTTGTGCGTTCGGAAATACCAAGCCGCTGGTTTGCTTGGTCTGCGCCTGCCATTCCTTCATGGCGGAAAGGGCTTCATCGTTCAGAGGAATGTAGCGGGTGGTGTCCGATTTCGCCGTCTTGCCGTGAACGGTGAGCATGGCCGTGTTCAGATTTACCGCTTCCCATGTCAGCGAAAACACTTCACCGCGCCGCATGCCCGTGTTCAGAGAAAGAAGCGTCATCGGCTTGATATGATCTGCAAAGGTGGTCGCTGTAATCTCCGGCAGCAGAGGATAGCCGCGCATCCGCCGCCATTCGTTCGCACTGCCCCGACCATCGCGTATTTTCTGTTCCCGTGTGTCCAGCGCATCACGCAAGGTAATTTCCTCATCGCCGGAAAGGTAGCGGACTACGCCCCGGCTATCCGTCTTGATCGGCTTCACCTTAGCCAACGGGTTTTTATCTATCTGCTCCCATTCCACGGCTTTGGATAGCGCCGCCTTCAATGCGGTCACATCGCGGTTTATGGTGGCAGGGGATTTACCACGCTTGCGTTCATTGCTGCGCCACTTGTCCAAGTCCCATTTTGTGAGGGTATCCAGTGGCTTGGTCATCCAGTGGCTAAATTGCGTATCCAGCCGTTTTAATGTTTCCGCGCCTGTCTTGCGGGATGCTTCCACCCAAGGGGCATACTTGTGTTCAATGAACCCGCCCAAGGTTTTGAACCTGGCATCCTTGTCTTCGGTGCACTTCTGTTTCTTTTCCGCCTGTACGTCATGGCCTTTTGTGACTTCCGCCACTCTCAGTTTGGCTACGTCCCGCGCCTGTACCGGGGATAGTTTCCCAGACCTGCCTATCAGGTAGCTAACGGCCTTTCCTGCTTCGGTTCGATAATGGAGGTAGTAACTCATGGAGCCGGACGGTTGCACCCTGATATGGAAACCTTTCAATTCATTGTCCCATACCCGAAAAGGTGAAGTTTCCGGCTTGATCGCTTTGACGTTTCTCGCCGTCAGATTCGTGGTTCTCTTTTTGCTTTGCTTCTGATTCATACACACCTCCGTAACAGCGCCCTAACAGCAGAAAGAATGAACTGGCTACAATCCGCCGTGTACCGCCACGAACATATTATAGACATAGAAGTCTAATGATTGCAATGGCTTATGTGTACATTGAGGGGGTTATGCTGTACATAGCGGGACACCTGGATAACAGTATATCCACGCCTTAACACGGCAGGGGTCGCTGGTTCGATCCCAGCATCGCCCACCAATTAAATCAATAGATTACCCAAAAATTGTCGCATCCTGGAAATAGTTTGCGACAATCACGCGGCAAACTCAGCTCGAATGGTGAGTAATGATGACCTCTATAAGGAGACCTGGCCTCAGCGGCAATGCCGCCTGACAGGCCCGAGTCCGCAGGCACGGGCACCCTCAGCAAACCCCTACCTTGACGGAACGTGAGGACTTATACGCTCACCGGCCATGTGCAGGTGGATGGCGCCTATCTGGAGGGTGAGCGCACGGGTAGCAAGGCGGGGCTGGCTCGGAGAACAAGGTGCCTTTCGTAGCCACCATTTCTCTTGATGCGCAGGCCCCGGTCTCTGTCAAGTTGAAGGCGGTTCCTGGATTGACCTCCAAAGCGATGGCCGAGCAGACCTGGAGCCTGGGCAGCGCAACTTTTCTTCTGTAAAATTGAACAAACATTGTTTTTCAAAGTG
>CAZUKD010000005.1:7978-53709 GCA_964620825.1 uncultured Ectothiorhodospiraceae bacterium | reverse complement strand
CTGGGAGCGTTACCTGTACCGGAAGCTGCCTGCGAATTTTTCTGAGGAGGTAGATTTTTGATCTATTTCAAGGTTATTTCTTTGCCCATCTCCAGCTTATAGAAAATATCCATATCGCTAAAAACCAGATGGTGTTACCCTGGCCACTCACCCAGCTCACCAATCCCGATGCCCGATTACAAGATATCACCTCATTGATCCGGCAAAATCCCGGACTCAGCATAAGAATCCTGCGGGCGGCGAATTCCACGGTCATGGGTAATGCGAAACCCATCAACTCCATTCACCGCACCACCTTGACGCTGGGACTTGCCAGAATTCGTCATTGGACTAGCCTGTTGATTCTGGGCCACATGGAAGAACAGTCTCGGGAATTACTGGAACTGGGGCTGATACGCGTGAATTTCTGTCAAACCTGGTTGGCAACCAACCATCAGGGTGATCCGAAAATCGGCTATACAGTAGGATTGCTCTCGATTCTAGACGCTCTGCTGGGAATGCCGATAGCGCACATACCCGAACATTCCCCTCTGCCGCCACCACTCGATACGGCCCTGATCGAGCACCAAACACCATATGGTGAAGCGTTACAGATATCGCTGGCCTTCGAGGGGGATTCCTACCAGCCTTTGAATCGCTCGGTGCGAATCTTGATATCAGGCAAATCAACCAGATTTATCTGGAAAGTATCAAAGCGGGGCATGAGGGGTTGCAAATCCTTAACTAGAAGCCTGTGAAATTTACGAGTAACCCAGCACACCCTATCTCATCGATAGCGGGAGAGTCACTCAAACTATCCAAAAAACACCCAAGTGCGGGTTACTATCGAGTCTTCTCACTCACTGCTGGAAGGCGGTGAATTCCCGGTTTGAAGCCTAGATACCAATGATTGGCAGGATCATCCCGGCGCAAACCGGGGCGCACCCATACGATTTCTCCAGACGCTCCTTTCACTTGGGTGCCACACCACAGAATGACTGCTTCACCTACCAGGAAGGGGTGAGTACTCAAGATCGTCTTGATCGGTCGATCCGGGTTAAAAATTACCACAACCACAGGTTTTTGACCGATCCCCAATGATTGCAGACGCCCCGATACAATTTCGGCCCCACCGCGGCGGTCAAAAGTCAAGTTGGATTCACGCAACAGCCTTTCCGCTTCGGCTTTCTGTTCCACCGTCCAGGGATCGTTATATCCTATGGAAAAAAAATCGTCTTCATTCACCATCGTAAATCATCTTGCCCATCAAAAATTCTGTTTGGCTCGTAGAAAACCCGTTCCTGGAAGATAATGAAGTAGTTACTCCTCCTGTTCAATGGTAAAAGCAAATTGCGAGCCACCCCATAAAAGCTTAGGGCAACATCATCTGCACTGATCTCAATTTTACCGATTCAGCAGCTTGCTTACCCAAGCCTGCACCGGAATCAGCGGTGAATCAATCGCTATTGGATTTTCTCGAAACGCTGCCTATCGGCTTGATAGGCTCGCAGTTCTCCTGCCCCCATATCAGAATACCAGCCAGGTCACTACAGCGATCCCGCTTCAACCCGGTTGCACGCGTAGGAAGCGTCAAAAGACTGTCGGGTAATCGAATGATGACCACTTGCTCCAATTCCAGAGCCTGGGTTTCCCAATCGGCCACACTAAACCGGCACGGAACCTCTTTCCGTACTGGTCGCAAGCTATCGAGCCACGGGGTGACTATTTCTTTTTGGCATTATCCAACGGCACCTTGATACTTCCACAATAAGTATGCTATTTACCAATAACATGTTCCACTCCAAGGTGGTTAATGGCACAACTATCGCGGCATACGTACCGCAAAAAGTACCTGAAATTTTCGCCGGGGCACCAATACACCACATGGTGAACATATCACCCAGCTCCATATAAAAAGGCTTGAATGGTGTGGTCGGGAGTTGGCATGACTAATCGGTAATATCGGTGGACTTCGTCCTTCATCGACCGGCCTTCTGAGCTGTTCAGGACGACTCTTATAATACTCTTGGCAAAAAACCGGAAAACCTTCCAGAAGGTGTCCGATCACATTATATGTCGTTGGTATGCTCGCTACTCTGTTGCCAGCTTGTCAGATCTCTAGCTAAATCAAACCATTAAACCTTGATCTGGATACCCAGCTCAACAGAACGCCCCAGGGGTAGGCGAAAATAATCAATACCCCCCAGTGCATTGCGTGCCAGGAAACGGTATAGCCGTAGCCGCCAATAGCGGATGCCGCCCGCCACGGCGATATGGGTGCGATCAGCATAAAAAGTTATCGTTTCATTCTCTAAATCAGGAATCAAACCCTGATTTTCGATGAACTTCATAACCACGACCAGATTGGGGTGCTGCATGAAACCGTATGTGACATAAACACGATAGAACGACTGACTCAGCTCAGTGATCACAACGCGATCACTGGCGAGCACATAAGGTACATCATCGGTTACTACGGTCAACAGCAACACGCGCTCATGGAGCACTTGGTTGAGCTTCAGGTGATGAAGTAAGCCACTCGGCACCCGATCTCCCGGTGGAGTCAGGAAAACAGCGGAGCCACTCACCCGGGGTGGTGGCTGGTAGGCCAGACTTTGCAGGAAGGCATTGATTGGCATGGCTGTTTCCACTGCTCTGGCACGCACCACACCACGCCCATAGCGCCAGCTGGTCATCACCGTCACCACCAGAGCAGCGACGATCAAAGGCACCCAACCACCATCGAGGATCTTGAAGGTATTGGCAGTGAAAAAAACCAGATCAATCGGTAACATAACCATTAAAAAGGCACCCATCGCCCAGATGGGTAAGTTCCAGCGTTGCCGCATGACCCGTGCAATAAGCAGGCTGGTAATGACCATGGTGCCGCTGACCGCGATCCCATAGGCTGCCGCCAAATGCAATGGGGACTTGAATCCAATTACTAGAGCAATGGTACCCAGCATCAACAGCCAGTTGATCAGTGGCACATAGATCTGCCCCATGGCCTCCGCCGAGGTCTGTTTAATCATAATGGTCGGAAACATGCCCATCTGCATGGCCTGGCTGGTCAGCGAATAGGCCCCCGCAATAACCGCCTGGGATGCGATGACTGTGGTCATGGTCGAGAGTACGACCATCGGATACACACCCCAGGAAGGCACCAGATTATAGAAAGGATGCCAGGCCAGCGCCGGGTGAGCGAGAATCACACCACCCTGGCCAAAATAATTAATCAAAAGCCCGGGCAGCACCATCCCGAACCAAGCCAACCGGATAGGCTTGCACCCAAAATGACCCATATCGGCGTACAGCGCCTCACCGCCGGTCACCACCAGGAAAATGGCACCCATGGTGAGATACCCTTTCCAGGGATCCTCCATCAGAAAATCCACCGCATAGACAGGGTTGACCGCCAGCAGTACACGCGGATCGACCAGGATGCCCCGGATACCGAGCAAAGCCAGCACAACGAACCAGACCACCATGATCGGACCGAATAACTTGCCGATACTGCCGGTGCCGCGGCTTTGCACCGCAAACAGGGCAATAAGAATCACCACCGTAAGCGGAATGATCATATCAGCTAACGCAGGTTCAGCCACCTTCAAGCCTTCCACGGCGCTAAGCACGGATATAGCTGGCGTAATCATACCATCTCCATACAACAATGCCGCTCCGAAAACCCCCAGCAACAACAGCTTCGCCAATGGCCGATTAGATTTCTTGCCACGTGGGTCTAGCAGCGCAAGCATCGCTAGAATACCGCCTTCACCGCGGTTATCGGCGCGCATCACGATGACCAGATACTTGATCGAAATGACGATAATGAGCGCCCAGAAGATCAGGGAAAGTACCCCCAGCACTGTATCCGGTCGTACTGGCAAAGGATGATCGCCACCGAAAAAACATTGCCTCAGGGCATATAGAGGGCTGGTGCCGATATCGCCATAGACGATCCCCAGCGCAGCGAGACTGAGGCCGCTCAGACTGCCCTGGATAGCGTGTCTTCCTCCCTGAGCACTGGCGTTCTGATGGGTTGTCATGCTCAATCTCCTCCATTGAGGCGCCTAAAAATCTCTTTGATGCCGGTGCCATCCAGTTCACATAGCAGAGTTCAGTTATCCGGGCCAAGGATAAGCCTCACCCTGGATTAAATCTGGTATGATCTTGGCCCGGATAATCACTCGGTTGCCGCAAATCTCGTGGTGTTGTATCAGAATTTTAATTCCCGAGCTATTTTACATCATGGTCGTGACCATCGGTGTGGAGTGGGTGATGATGCCCTGGGTAAATGAAGCTGCCAGCCCGCCGAGCACCACCTTCAATTACCCTATCCTAATAGGATCTGAACCCTCAACTACCAAAACAGGGGATTCAGTGGCGCCCATATCGCCGGTAACCAAAGCGCGCCATGGCCCACCGTTGATTCGTTTCATTGACAGCCTCCAGACCAAGGATTCCTTTACTTGCCGTACCCACTCTGGACGCGCCCCTCGAAACTGCTTATTCTCAACCAATGAGACTATGAATTGCAAAATAATATGCCCCCATCCCACCGTCGTCATGTAATCAGACAAGTACCTATCATTCGGCTATCGGTCGATGGTGTTCTCGACCTGCATCATTTCCGGCCTGCAGAAGTCCCGGATCTGGTAAACGAATACCTGCGTGAATGCAAGCGTCTCGGCATCTGCGAAGTGCGCATTATTCATGGCAAGGGGAAGGGGGTGTTGAGAGCAATCGTGCAGGATATTCTGGAACGAAATCCGAATATTTGGGCTTTTGGCCCACCCCACGATGGCAGCGGCTGGGGCGTAACCATCGCCAGCTTGCGATGTCCTGAAAAAAAATTATCCACAACCATTCAAGCTGCGATGCCAGCTAGATGGCGTCGCTGGCTACCCGGTTGGCTACGGCGAGGGGATCTCTGAAAGATATGGCTGCGATTGACCTACCCAGGAAATGGTTATCCAGAGATCCGATTTTGCAGATTTGTAGCGCCACGGAAAGCACAAGATGTAAGGAGTGTGATGATTTCCTGGCTCCCGTACTGAAAGCTTTCCCATCCGGAGTTCGCCACCTTTATGACCTGAACCAAACGGGATCGATATGATGACAATTCAACAGCTTGTAGAAATTGGTTCGATTACACTGCGCTAATTGCCGAGATTATCCGTACATCCAGCGACTTATCAGGCCCTGACCGCAACACGCGGATCAAATCTGTCTAGGTTTCTGATGGCATACTTTTCAAGCATTCGAAAAATAATGTTCCACCATCGGCGCTGAGTAGCAGTCCCGGGTTTGCGTAATCAACCCGGGCCGACCGGGGTGAACCCGATAGTTCGTTATGCCAACTATCCGTAGGCACAGCCTGGCAGCGTAGGGTCACGAAAGGCCTTTACTAGTACCAGCCATAGGCATGGATGGTCCGCGCCAGGAGTTCCTTGCCGGTATATTTTTCACCCCAGGCCAGGATAATCACCAGCAACCCCAGCCAACTGAACGCCTTTTCGACTTCCAGTTCTGACATGGAGCAGATCAGCCCGTCATCAACGAGCAGGACTTTAAGGCGCAGTCCCTAGAGCCAGGAAGTTCAATCTTTCCCCATCCATCAACCCCGCGTTGCCGAGTCCACCTTTGGATCCATCACGCAGGTTCGCTGCTACTCTAAAAGCAATAAGGCACTCTGACGCAGAGCCATGTCCAGCACTCGGGATTGCCATGTCAGGTATCGCCCGGGGTTGCGCGGGCGAATGTCGGACCGCATATCCAGACCAACAACGAACCAATCAAGCCGAGCCACTGCAGGCTCATACCCCCATCCTTTGAACCTGTTTGGAAACTCCACATCAAAGACCACCCTTCCTTTGGTTTCACTGTCCAGTAGGCGAACCTTGCCATGATGGGCCTCAATATATTCTCTGACGATAGCCAGATCCACGCCGCTACTCCTATCCGGTCTATCAGGAGGTGTTCCCTCTAAAAAAAGGTCGAATATGCGCTGCTTGTCCGCCATGGGTATCCCTGGCCCCTGATCGGCGATACGTAAAATAATCGTGTCTGGATTCCGCATCAGGTCAACAATCAGCTTTGAGCCCTTGGGGGCGTACTTGATGGCATTCGATAGCAGATTATCAATCATCTCGCTCTCTTCCGCCAACCGATTGACGATGTAGGCAGAGGATAGCGCGATTAACAGCAATGGGATCGCTATCAGTACAAAACTCCAACCTAGCAAACTGGATAGCGAGCGCGATACCAGCACCACTTTTTTTATCAGCAGAGTCGCCATGGCAGAATCGGTATGTAAGTATATGTCCGTTTCATTCGCCGCTTCGACCCTGCTCATCCCGGTCGTCAAATAGGTCGCTGGTTTTCCCTGCAAGTTCCCGCACCGGGCGCAGGCCAAAATGAGCCCAAGCGCGCCGCCCTGCAATCCGGCCGCGCGCGGTACGCACAAGAAATCCCTGTTGGATCAGGTAGGGCTCAATGACATCCTCAATAGTACCGCGCTCTTCGCCAATGGCGGCAGCCAAACTGTCCACACCGACCGGACCACCATCGAAATGCTGCATCAGCATCAGTAATAAGCGATGATCCATACCATCCAGACCAAAACGATCTACGTTAAGCATATCAAGGGCTCGATCTGCCACCTTCGCGCTGATGACCGCGTATTTTTTAACCTCGGCAAAATCGCGCACCCTCCGTAATAGACGATTGGCGATCCGTGGCGTACCCCGTGCACGACGGGCAATTTCTTCTGCACCCTCAGGTTCAATGGTAATGCCAAAAATACCTGCCGCCCGGGTCACGATGCGAGAAAGATCCTCGGTCGCATAAAATTCGAGGCGCTGCACAATACCGAAACGATCACGGAGTGGCGAAGTCAACAATCCAGCCCGGGTTGTCGCGCCGACCAGCGTGAAGGGTGGTAAATCGAGCTTGATCGAGCGCGCTGCCGGTCCTTCGCCAATCATAATATCTAACTGAAAATCCTCCATCGCCGGATACAGCACCTCTTCAACCACCGGACTGAGCCGATGAATCTCATCGACAAACAAAACATCCCGAGGCTCCAGGTTGGTTAGCAGCGCCGCTAAGTCTCCTGGTCGCTCAAGGACTGGCCCGGAGGTCTGACACAGATTCGTCCCCAGTTCGTTGGCAATGATGCGAGAAAGCGTCGTCTTACCCAGGCCAGGTGGGCCAAAAATTAGAGTATGGTCGAGCGCTTCCCCACGGGCACGAGTAGCCTGAATAAAAATTTCCATTTGCTCGCAAACCCTGGGCTGACCAATATAATCCATAAGCCGTCGCGGCCGAATATTGACTTCCAGAACCACCTCATCGCCACTCGGATTACCTGTCAATAACTCCCGCGGACTCATTTGACTGCCATCCTCAATGCCTGGCGAATCATGCCTTCGGCAGACATTCCCGGCTGGACCACTCCAGCCACCATGCGGCCGGCTTCCTGGGGTTTGTACCCCAGCGCAATCAACGCCTGGGCTGCTTCATCTTCTGCCAAGGCTGCTGGCGAGACATTAACCCTGGATGCCTTATCCAGGCTGGATCCTGTCGGCAATGCTGATAGGCGATCGCACATTTCGATAATCAGACGTTCTGCGGTTTTCTTGCCAATACCCGGCAAGCGGGTAAGGCGCGCGGCATCGCCAATCTGGATAGTGTGAGTGAAAGTTGCAGCATCCATACCCGAAAGAATAGCCAATGCCATGCGTGCGCCGACGCCATTAACCTTGAGTAAAGCTCGAAACAGAGCCCGATCGTTTTCCGTGGTAAAACCATAAAGGATATGCGCGTCCTCACGCACCAGCAGATGGGTATGCAAAACGATCTCGTCCCCCACTGCTGGCAAGTTATAAAAAGTCGACATCGGTGCTTCTAGCTCATAGCCAACACCACCCGCCTCCACTAATAAAGCGGGAGGCCGCTTGAGTAAGAGTTGTCCGCGCAGACGGCCAATCATCTCATTCCCCTGGCCAGATGGACTCGTGTGCTTTCTGTATGAGCATGGCACAGCGCAACTGCGAGGGCATCGGCTGCATCCATCGGCAATGGCTGATTTACCCGCAATAGCAGGCGCATCATATGCTGGATTTGGGCCTTATCTGCCGAGCCCGTCCCAACGACTGCCTGTTTTATGGATCTGGGTGCATATTCATGGATTTCTAATCCCCGCAATACACAAGCGGTGATTGCGGCACCTCGCGCATGGCCAAGGACGAGCGCAGAAGCTGCATTACGGGCCATAAAGATACTTTCGATCGCCAACACCGCAGGCGCATGCTGCACGATCAAAGCATCAATTCCTGTGAAAATGCATCCCAACCGTGACGGTAATTTACCTCCGCCAAGCCGAATACAACCGCTATCCACATACTGACTCTGTCGCCCATCACTGTCGATCACTCCATAACCCGTGACTCGCGAGCCCGGATCGATACCCAGTATGCGCATCCTGAATACCACCCTCAATCTGCAGCCATCTGCGCCATCATCTCTTCTGGGAAATCGGCATTGGAATAGACGTTCTGCACATCATCGAGGTCTTCCAGGGCTTCGAGCAAACGGATCAGCTTTTCCGCCATTTCCAGATCAAGGTGGATAGCTACGCCCGCGCGCTGAGTAACTTCAGATGATCCCGGCTCCAGGCCAGCCTGTTGCATGGCGGCGAGTACTATCCCGAAATCCTCAGGCTGAGTGAGCACTTCGACAGACCCGTCATCGGCTACCACCACATCCTCGGCACCCACCTCCAGCGCAACCCCTATCACCCCGTCCTCATCTACATTCGCCGGATAATTCAGTACGCCGGTATGCGTAAACAGAAAAGCTACCGATCCTTCCGTACCCAGGTTACCACCGGCCTTACTGAATGCGTGACGCACCTCAGCCACCGTCCGATTGCGATTATCAGTCATACAGTCCACCATGATCGCCATGCCCCCGGGACCATAACCTTCGTACCGAACTTCCTCATATTGCTCGCCGCCAAAATCACCGATACCCCGTTTGATCGCCCGTTCCATCGTGTCCTTGGGCATGTTCGCTGACAGCGCCTTATCCACGGCGAGGCGCAACCTCGGATTGGCCGCCGGATCACCGCTTCCCCCCATTCGAGTGGCCACCGTGATTTCCCGGATCAACCGAGTGAACAACTTACCCCGTTTTTTATCCTGGGTGCCCTTGCGATGCTGGATATTCGCCCACTTACTATGACCTGACATCGTCACAAACCTCATGCAAATATTTTGTATTTTACCATCACCGCTATGTAAAGGCTCCAGTATGCAAAAAATGGCATGTGGCATCAGCCACCTGGTGGCAAAACAACAAATCGAAATGCCCGCAAGACACGCTGAGATGCCGATTCACCCAGGGTGCCCTCGTTTCTTCCAGGCTGGCCGTACCATCATGTGGTTTTTTTAACGGTGCTCCTATCATCACCCCCAAACCGATCCGGATGCGGGTTCCGGCAATCATCCCCAAAGGGCGCCCCTGTCGCCAGGTAGGTATATCCCCCAGCAACCCCCGTTCAATGCTATGACCGAGGGTCCAGCGCAAAAAGGGCCGGGTAGCAACATATCGTGCGGTGGCACTGCCGCGAATCGGCGAACCCAACATCAGAACCCGCCCTGGACGCTGGAAAGGTATCTCGTCAAAATAATGCAGTAATACAATGCCACCCAGACTATGAGCGACAAAATGCACGATATCGGCATCCAGACCATCCACGAACCGGGCCAACGCCTGTGCATTTTCCGCCGGGCTTCGGCTTCTGCTCGGATAACGAAAAGGAAAAACAGCAAAGCCACATTCGCGTAGATGTTTGCGCAACAACGCCATTTCCCACCCTGTCATCCACAGACCATGCAAGGTGACGGCAGCCTCACGCATTGCTCAAAGGCTCCTCTTATCTTTTGTTATACTGACAATGCGGTACGCAATACTGCAGGGCTTCACGATTGGTCCATGAGCTCACCACAGAAATTGCCTCTCGGCACGGCAACCAGATCGACTGACTATGCTCACCCGGATTCAACTTAATATCAATGCGCTCAGGCAAAATTACCCTGAATACATGCTCGAGATTCTCCCTGACCTCCGGAGCATAGCGCTCCCGCCCAGGTGGGACAATCAGAAATTGGTGTTGCCGGTGACAATCCTCGGGTTCAGTAACAATACCGGTTTCCTCAAAAAGCTCACGGCAGGCGGCATGTTGCGCCGATTCACCCCATTCCAGGCTGCCGGTCACCGACTGCCGGAATCCCACCGGTTTGACTCGCTCCATTAACAAGACTTCACCCATTCGGATGGCCACGATGACCAGCACCGACTCCGGTCTTTTCCACTGGATTGTCATGTGGGTCCACTTACCCTAAAACTGGACGACTATAGCTTGATTTTCAGTCTTCATTGTGACCATCAATCAAGCCCTACTCATTTCCTTCTGGCTCTGATACCCAAATCACTCATTCCTGCCGCCGCAAGCGCAAACCCAATTCACTCAATTGGCGTTCTGCGACCGGAGCCGGAGCCTGTGTCAGGGGACACACGGCTGTTTGGGTTTTTGGGAAAGCCATCACGTCCCGGATGGAGGCACTGCCGGTCATCAGCATGATCAGCCGGTCAAGACCAAAAGCGATGCCGGCATGAGGAGGGCAGCCGTATTTGAGCGCATCAAGTAAAAACCCGAATTTATCCCGTGCTTCATCCTCTCCGATACCCAACAGCTCGAATACCGCCGATTGCATGGCCGGGGTATGAATACGCACAGAACCGCCGCCAATTTCTGTTCCATTGAACACCATGTCATAAGCGCGTGACAGTACTTCACCCGGCTTTCTACCCAAGCTCTCCGGCGCCTCAACCTGCGGTGCGGTAAATGGATGATGCAATGAAGTCCAGCGCTGATCCTTTTCATCATAGTCGAACATCGGAAAACCAATAACCCACAAAGGTCGCCAACCCCGCTCGACCAGCCCTCGGTTATGGCCTAAGCGAATACGCAGAGCACCGAGCGCATCGTTAACGATCTGTGCCCGATCTGCGCCAAAAAACAGCAAATCACCCGACTCCGCGTGGCTACGATTCAGCAATTCCACTACCACGAGATCCGGTAGGAATTTCAGGATAGGGGATTGCAGACCAGTCCGGCCAGCATAAATGTCGTTAATCTTTATATAAGCCAGTCCCTTGGCACCAAAACGGGCCACGAAGGCGGTATAGTCATCAATTTCCTTCCGCGATAGCGCACTGCCACCCGGCACTCGCAAAACGATAACCCGTCCACGAGCATCATTGGCTGGCCCCGAGAAAACTTTGAACTCAACCTCGCGCATCAAATCCGTCACATCCACGAATTCCAACGGGATGCGCAAGTCCGGCTTGTCCGACCCGAATCGGTACATAGCTTCAGCATAACTCATCCTCGGAAACGGGTCTGGCAAAGCCACCTGGAGAACCTTAGCGAACAGGTCGCGAACCAGAGCTTCCGCTATGCTCATGACGCCTTCCTCATCAAGAAAGGAGGTTTCCATATCCAATTGGGTAAATTCCGGCTGTCGGTCAGCTCGTAGATCCTCATCTCGGAAACAGCGGACAATTTGATAATACCGATCCATGCCCGCCATCATCAGTAATTGCTTGAACAACTGGGGTGACTGTGGCAGAGCATAAAAACTCCCTGGATGGATCCGGCTGGGAACCAGGTAATCTCGCGCACCTTCCGGAGTGGCCCGAGTCAACATGGGAGTTTCGATATCAAGGAATCCTTGTGCATCCAGATGATTCCGCAATGCTTGCGTTACCTGCGCGCGCAATTTGATTCGCTGCAACATGGCTGGGCGGCGCAGATCGAGATAACGGTAACGAAGACGGAGTTCTTCGCCGACATCTTCTTCATCCAGATGGAAAGGTGGAGTTTCCGCTATGTTCAGAATAGCCAGCTCGATTCCCGGCACCTCGATCTGGCCGGTCATCAACTCTGTATTTTCGGTTCCCGACGGACGCCGACGCACCCGGCCCTTCACCTGGAGAACGTACTCGTTGCGTACCCGCTCAGCCAGGGCGAATATTTCAGGTCTGTCCGGGTCGAAAACCACCTGAACAATACCCTCGCGATCACGTAGATCAATAAAAATAACACCGCCATGATCCCGCCGACGATTGACCCAACCACAGAGAACAACCTCTTGGTCAAGAAGCCCTTCATCAAGGGCCCCGCAATAATGACTACGCATATCCAAAACCGTACTTCCCCTGATCTAAGTGTCCATGGGTGGACACGAAATTTGACTCGCGCAACCCGCTCCAATCCAGGTTGACGGAACCTGAAATGCCATGCAAAGCAGAGCTCACAGGCAAATAATGAATGTTAAGTGTTCAGTGCCAGCCAGAGCAAGCCCGCATCCATTCCAAATTGCGGCATTGCGGCTCTACGACCGTAATCAAGCAGGGAGGCCATACAAAACAGTCTCACCGGACCTCATCAGTCAGCGGGACAGCATTCTCTGGGGCGGATTCGCGGGGAGCCACAACCCCGAGCGACATGATGAGCTTCAGAGCATCTTCGACAGACATGGATAATTCCATGACCTCGTCCCGGGGTATCATCATGATAAAGCCGGATGTGGGATTGGGGGTAGTCGGAACAAATACCGTGATCACCTCGGCTTTCGTTCGCCGCTGGATTTCTCCGGTAGCCATACCAGTTTGGAATGCCAGAGTCCAGATGCCCTTACGGGGGTACTCAATCAGCAAAACCTTGCGGAAAGCGTCCCCATTCGCGGATAGGATCGTTTCCGCCACTTGTTTGACAACACCATAGATCGACCGCACCAAAGGAATGCGAGCAAGAATGGACTCCCATAATGCCAGCAGACGACGGCCAAAGAGATTCGCCACCAGCAAACCGGTCACAAATACAATGGCAACAGTCAGTGCCAACCCTAATCCTGGGATGGGATACCCTAATAAAGTCTCGGGTCGCCATTGCTGCGGCAACAGCAACATACTGCGATCCATGAAATTCACCAGCGCCCGGATCACGACCACGGTGATAACTAGAGGTACCCAAACCAATAGCCCGGCAATCAGATAACGGCGTATCCATCCCCCCATAAGCAAACTCCCCTAACCTCATAAAGCCCGTAACTCATATTCTTTAGAATACTGGCGCACAATCAACGCAAACTGGTATTCACAAAATCACAGTGGAGAGCCAGATTGTGTCAGGATCTGCATGAACCACAATGGGATCTATTTGGTATCTCCGGTACAGGGATCATGACCTCCACCCGCACTACTACCACCACCACTATCCGTGCTACCACCACCACTATCCGCCGTGCTATTGCCACTACCTGCGCTATTACTGCTGTCTGCACTACTGGAGGTAACCAGGTTATGTTTGTTGCCCTTTTTGAAATCAGTTTCATACCAGCCGCTCCCCGCGAGCCGGAATCTACTTGCAGAAACCAGCTTCTTCAGGGTTGGCTTCCCGCAGACAGGACACTGGGTTAATCGTGCATCGCTCATACGCTGCATGACTTCCATTTCATGACCACATGATTTACAGCGATACTCATAAATCGGCATAGAATCCTCCTAATACCTATTCTCCACGCGGAACCTAGCGGGGATGGATTGCTCAAAACAATACGACATTATATATAGGGTCGATTCGGGTCGAAACCAGACCTTCACGATTTACATTCCACCAGTATACCTACCGGGAGGATTTTATGGCTGACATAATTGTGATTATGCCGCCCAACCTCAACTTCAACCTTGATCTCGACCAACCCGGTACTTCTAAGGGTACTTTTTTCAAGCCACCGGTGCCGTAGCCATGGGCCTCGAAGTGGAAATATATTGTGCTGCACGAACCCACACGCCTGTTGATCGAAGGTGGTGTAGGGCGCATTTGAGATGGACGATCGCCGTACCCTGATCACGGGTTGTTCCAGTGGGATCAGTCATGCTGCCGCACATACTCTACGAACCCAGGGGTGGCGAGTATTCGCTAGCACGCGCAAAGCGAGCGAGTCACCCGCCTGCGCACCGAGGAACTATAAGCCATCCTCCTGGATCTGGATGAATAAACGGCTCAACTCAGGATCCTGCACAGGACTCTGATTATCCATAAGGGTTTTATATCCTTACATTATTGGGGTTAATCCACTCTCCCTTCTTTACGGCTAAACCTCAGCCCATTCTTGCCCGCATCAACGAAAATTACATCATGGGGCTGGAATTCGCCCGCCAGTATGGCTTGTGCCAGGGAATTTTCCAGTTGTTGCTGGATTACTCGTCGCAAAGGCCGCGCCCCATAAACCGGGTCAAAGCCTGCTTCGCCCAGACGGTCGAGCGCTGTGCTACTGATTTCCAGATCCATCTCGCGCTCGGCTAAGCGCTTACGTAGATACTCGATCTGGATCGCTGTAATCTTGTGAATCTGCTCTCGACCGAGCGAATGGAACACCACAACCTCATCGATACGATTGACGAACTCTGGACGAAAATGCTCACTGACAAGCTCCATTACCGCATTTTTCATCACCTCGTAATTTTCCTCACCGGCCATTTCCTGGATCACTTGCGAGCCCAAGTTAGAAGTCATCACGATAATAGTATTACGGAAATCCACAGTCCGTCCCTGACCATCCGTGAGCCGTCCATCATCCAGCACCTGCAAAAGTACGTTGAATACATCCGGATGTGCCTTTTCGACTTCGTCCAGCAAAATCACTGAATAGGGTCGGCGTCGCACGGCTTCAGTCAGATAGCCACCTTCCTCGTAACCCACGTATCCGGGAGGGGCGCCGATCAACCGCGCCACGGAGTGTTTCTCCATGAACTCTGACATATCGATGCGTACCATGGCCTCTTCGGTATCAAACAGAAATTCAGCCAGCGCCTTGGTCAATTCAGTCTTGCCTACTCCAGTCGGGCCAAGAAATAGGAATGAGCCATTAGGACGGCGGGGATCTGAAAGCCCGGCGCGCGAGCGGCGGATGGCATTCGAAACCGCCACGACCGCCTCGCCCTGACCCACTACGCGCGTACGTAGCTCGTCCTCCATATGCAACAGCCTTTCTTTCTCGCCTTCCAGCATCTTTGCCACCGGAATACCGGTCCAACGAGAAACGATCTCCGCAATTTCCTCTTCCGTCACTTTATTGCGTAATAGCTTGAACTCTCGGCCTTCAGTCTCCGATGCGGCTTGTAGTTGACGTTCAAGCGCCGGGATGCGGCCATATTGCAGCTCGGACATGCGCGCCAGATCACCAGCACGGCGCGCGACCTCCAGTTCGGTACGGGCACGATCCAGCTCTTCCTTGATCTTCGTTGCTCCCTGCACTGCGGCTTTTTCTGCCTTCCAAATTTCTTCCAGATCAGAATATTCGCGCTCCAGGCGTTTGATCTGGCTTTCCAGGTCAGCCAAACGCTTGCGTGCCGCCTCATCGGTTTCCTTTTTCAACGCTTCACGCTCCATCTTGAGCTGAATCAACCGGCGTTCGAGGCGGTCCATTGATTCCGGCTTGGAATCGATTTCCATCCGGATTCGGCTGGCTGCTTCATCGATGAGATCGATCGCCTTGTCCGGTAATTGCCGGTCAGTAATGTAACGATGGGATAGAATGGCCGCCGCAATAATGGCCGAATCAGTGATTTCAACCCCGTGATGAACTTCATAGCGTTCTTTCAATCCGCGGAGAATCGCAATCGTGTCCTCGACTGAAGGCTCATCAACCAGCACTTTCTGAAACCGGCGCTCCAAAGCTGCGTCCTTTTCGATATGCTGACGGTATTCGTCCAGCGTGGTTGCGCCGATACAATGCAGTTCACCACGGGCCAGGGCCGGCTTCAACATATTACCGGCATCCATGGCGCCTTCGGCTTTCCCGGCACCAACCATGGTATGAATCTCGTCGATGAACAGAATAATACGCCCTTCCTGTTTGGCTAGATCATTGAGTACAGCTTTCAGGCGCTCTTCGAAATCACCACGAAACTTGGTACCTGCCAATAGTGCACCCAGATCCAGGGCCAGAACCCGGCGATTCTTGAGACCTTCCGGTAGTTCTCCATTGATAATGCGCTGCGCAAGGCCCTCGACGATAGCCGTTTTCCCCACGCCAGGTGCACCCATAAGAACTGGGTTATTCTTGGTGCGCCGCTGCAGGATCTGGATGACTCGGCGAATTTCCTCGTCACGACCGATCACCGGATCAAGCTTGCCCGACTCGGCACGCTCAGTCAGGTCAATGGTATATTTCTCCAATACCTGACGATTGTCCTCAGCGTTGGGATCCATTACATTTTGTCCACCACGAATCTCCTCGATAGCTCTCTCGAGAGCACCACGAATTACTCCCACTGCAGTCAGCAAATCATGTAGCCCACCCTTGGCTTCCATCGCCGCCAGGACGAGCAATTCAGAAGAGATATAGGCGTCCTGGCGTTTTTGAGCCAACTTATCGGTCAGATTGAGCAATTTATCCAAATTATTGGAAATATGCACCTCACCACCGGTTCCTTCAACAGTAGGCAACCGATCTAGCGCCTCTTCGAGGCGTACTCGCAATAAATTGATATTAGCACCTGATTTCTCCAGCAGGGGGCGCACCGCTCCTCCTTCCTGATCCAGAAGAGCAAACAGTAAATGTTCCGGTTCGATAAACTGATGATCTCGACCCACGGCCAACGATTGGGCTTCAGCCAGGGCCATTTGAAATTTGGTGGTAAGCTTGTCCATACGCATGAGCGATTGACTCCTTAAATGAATAGATTTGATGTCACTTTTTTAATGCGGCCAACTCCAGAATTTTCAACATGCAAACAAAAAAGCAGCTGGCTGAATGCTTAAAAAAGCCCAAGTCATCGAATGCAGAGCAGTGTTTATGGTGCTGATTTTTGCCGCCATCGATCCGATACCCATCATAAACCGAGGAGCAGCAAGACTATGATCAGAATTCGCCAACTTTCAGCCAGCGAAGGGGTCGCTTGGATCAAGGAAGGATGGGCACTATTCAAGAAAACGCCCACTCTGCTTATCATTCTGTTTCTAACTACTATCGTCATCTATTTTCTGCTCGGCCTGATCCCTTTCGGCGGTCTACTCCAGGCCATGGTGATTCCTGCCCTGACCGGCGGATATTATCTCGCCATCCAGCATGTCGAAGCAGGAGACGAACCGACTTTTGGACACCTATTCCGGGCATTTACCGATCCCCATATCCGGATGCCCCTGTTGACTTTAGGGCTGATCGCCCTCATTACCCACATCGTTATGATCATCATCACCATGGTGCTGGCTGGTGGCGCCATCAATACCCTGATGGCTTATCAGGATATTGAACACGGTGTCATGATCGGCATGGGTCACATGGGCATCGCCTATCTCGCTTTGGGTATCAATCTGTCGATCCTGTTCATTCTGTGGTTAACCATGTTCTTTGCCATTCCATTAGTCATGCTGGACCAGATCAATCCATTCGAAGCGTTGCTGCTCAGTCTTAAAGCCAATCTGAGTAATTTTATGGCTTGGCTGGTGTTTTCACTACTGATGCTCTTATTGACCCTCTTCGCCCTTATTCCCTTGGGATTGGGCCTGATTTTTTTACTTCCTGTTTCCGCAGCGGCCATCTATCGGGCCTACCGTCGTACTTTCGAGATCAATCCCCGGGAAGAATCACAAAGCGCCATCAATAACCAAAATGAGGGTAGTCAGCCATCATCTTTCTGAATCTATTGCGTAGTTCTTTATAATGCTTGCGTAGAAACACATCGGTTCGGCGACTGGCAACCCAAGCAAGGAAAACCAGCCTAACTATTTCAACCAGATGAGACTGGCTATCCGGCCAGTGATCCCGTCACGGCGATAAGAGAAAAACCGCTGCCGATCAGTCAGGGTACACAACCCGCCGCCATAAATGGCTTCCACTTCGCTCTGGCGAAGCCGTAGTCGAGCTAACTGATAAATATCAGCCAACCAGCGGCCTTCCTGTAAAGGGGCAAATGCAGTGCAGGCATGTGGATCTTCCCGGGTGCAAGCCTCAACGACATCCGCACCCACTTCGAAGACTTGCGGACCGATCGCTGGACCGAGCCAAGCCATTATCTGCGACGGCCGGCAGGACATCGCCGCGACTGTACGTTCAATAATTCCAGCAACCAACCCACGCCAGCCGGCATGCACTATCCCCACAATCAATCCCGGGCAGTCACACAACAAGATTGGCAAGCAATCTGCAGTCAACACGGCACAAACTACATTCCGACTGCACGTCACCGCCGCATCAGCAGTCAAACCAGCCCTGGAATCCGAACTCAAAAGAATCGCCCGATCAGAATGCACCTGATTGAGCCATACTGGCTCGCCAGGTAAACAAGCCAACTGACGTAGTAAAGTTCGATTGGCGGATACCGCAGCCGGATCATCGCCGACATAGTCTGCCAAATTCCAGCTCGACCACTTATCCTGGCTGAAGCCACCTGGCCGGGTGCTGACCCAGGCTTGCACGGACTGGGGTGCAGGCCATTTTGGAAAGATAAGTTGCTCTCGCCTATAGGCTGCTTCAGCCATTATTTGCTTTGCTATTACGTAATGTCCCACAGAGGATCTGCATATCCGCTGGTGGCTGGACTTCCCAAGATATCCATTCGGTACTCAGCGGATGCTGCAATTCAAGTCGGGTCGCATGTAATGCTTGACGACGAAATCCTTTTAGAAGTTCTTTCACACCTTCATTCACGCCAGCTGGCAAGCGGAAACGTCCACCATAAACGGGATCGCCAACGATAGGATGACGGATATGTGCCATATGAACGCGAATCTGGTGAGTTCTCCCGGTCTCAAGCTGAACCCGTAGCAACGTATGGGACGGATAACGTTCAGCAATCCGGTAATGCGTAATAGCCGGTTTACCAGTCGTTATCACAGTGATCTGCTTGCGATCTCGTGGATGTCTTCCCAAGGGGAGATCAACGGTACCACCAGAGATCATCTGCCCCTGCACCAGGGCGAGGTAGTGGCGATGCACCGTATGTTCCGCCAAGGCAGCAACCAACCGACGATGTGCCAGCGGGGTTTTGGCAATGACCATCAGCCCACTCGTATCCTTGTCCAGCCGATGGACAATCCCTGCCCGCGGCAAGGATGCCAGATCTGGTGCATGGTGCAAAAGTGCGTTCAGTAACGTACCCGATGGATTACCTGCAGCCGGATGCACCACCAATCCAGGAGGTTTATTGATCACTAACAGGTTTTCATCCTCAAAACGGACATCCAACTTGATCGCCTGAGGGCTGTCATGTTGCTGTACTTCGAGATTTGGATTGACCTGCACGATTTGGCCCTCATGTACAGGATCACGCGGACGCGGCAACGCCTCATCCAGCTGAACCCGGCCTGATTCAATCCACCCCTTGATTCGGTTACGGGAATAATCCGGCAACAGTCGAGCCAGAGCCTGGTCCAGTCGCAGGCCATTCATTTCCGCTAAAATGGTAATGCTTATGATTGTTTTGGACATACCGCTAACGCCCACCTCGGTTATACTGCACAATTATTATTCCGCTTAAAGATGGAACTGTCATGCGATTTTGGCATTACCTGGCGATTGCCACTTTGACCTTTACTATGGCCGGTTGTGCCGGTACCCGCAATACTACTAAAAGCGGGTCAGTGGAATCTTTGTATCATCAGGGCAAGCGAGTGCTGGCAGCTGGCAATTACAGCAAAGCTATCGATTATTTCCAAACACTGGAGGGCCGCTATCCGTTTGGCCTGCCGGCCCAGCAGGCACAACTGGAAATCGCCTACGCTTATTACAAAAATGGCGAACCACAGTCTACCATTAGTGCGGTCCAGGAATTTATCAAGCAAAATCCCACATCTCCAAAGGTAGCCTATGCGTATTACCTGATGGGTCTGGCCAATTTCCCGCATCAGGGCAGGCTGATGACTTTACTAAGACCTGCTCAAGCCTACCAGACTGATATCACGCCACTCAAGTTGTCATTCGTGGCATTCAAAACCTTAATCAAGAAATTCCCACATAGTCCCTATGCTCCGGATGCCCGTCGTCGTTTAATTTACCTCCGCAACTGGCTTGCTGCTCATGAGATTTATGTTGCCAAATACTACCAGGAACGCGGCGAATGGGTCGCTGTAATCAACCGTTGCAAGGTAATTCTTGTCAACTACCCCCAGGCACCACAAGTCTTTCCAGCACTACGGATGATGATCACCGCCTATCGGCATCTGGGCCTGACTAAACTAGCCCAACAAACCCGGGAAGTACTTAAATACAATCAGCGGCAAAATAAATCAAACCCTTAAATGGAGGTTGATCCAGATGAATAACTTCTTTTCCACTATTCGTCGTAGACACTCAGTGCGGCGATACCACGCCGATATGCCGGTCGAGCCAGAAAAACTACATGCCATCCTGGAAAGTGCCGTCGCCGCACCTTCCGCCGGCGACCTTCAGGCCTACCAGATCCTGGTCGTACGCAGCAGGAAAAACCGCTTGGCGCTGGCTCATTCAACCGATCAGGACTTTCTGGCCGAAGCACCGATCTGCCTGGTTTTTTGTACCGACACTGAGCGCTCAGCACAAACTTTCGGGGAACGCGGAAAAGAATTATACGCTCTGCAAGACGCCACAATTGCTGCTGCCTACGCGCAGCTGGCCGCCGTCGCCGCAGATCTAGGTAGCACCTGGGTGGGTTATTTCGATGCTGCTGAAATAGCCGCCCTCCTTGGATTGAATGCCAATCTCACCCCGGTCACCCTGCTTAGCATAGGTTACCCCGCAGAACTACCTGGATCAACGCCGCGGCGGAGACTGGATGAAATTGTTGTCGAAGAAACTACCTCCTGATTCTATAAACCGAATCATGCCTCCCGGGAATTCATACAAAATACTTGCCCGGCTATCCCTCAAAAAACATCGACCTTGCAAATTTTATTGTCATATCCTCTATTTTGTGAATAGGTAACTGTCGCCAATCTTTCAGTCAGTCTGTTGCTCAAACGGCCTCATCACCCTCTTCACCGGTACGAATCCGGATGGCCCTTTCCACTGGCAGGATGAAAACTTTACCATCTCCAATTTTCCCGGACTTCGCACTATTCATAATGACCTCCACGCAAGGATCAACCAGATCATCAGTAACTACGATTTCCAGCTTTATCTTAGGCAAGAAATCGATCACATATTCTGCGCCACGATACAGTTCAGCATGCCCTTTCTGGCGGCCGATACCTTTTACCTCGGTTACGGTCATTCCGGTAACACCCAAGTCCAGGAGTGCGGCGTGTACATCATCGAGCTTGAATGGTTTGATAATTGCTTCGATTTTTTTCATAAACCAATCTCCAGACCAAAAAATTCAAGACCACTTGATAAGCCAACGAATTTTAAACCAATTTACTTCAATTAAAGATTCTATCGCCGAAACAATCTGGTAAATGAAAAGTAATGAACGAAACATTATTCCAGATCGATCTCGAAAACTTGCCGCTCCTGCATCGGGGTAAGGTTCGCGATATCTTCAATATTGATGAAAGGCATCTGCTGATCGTTACTACGGACCGGCTATCCGCCTTCGATGTCATTCTGCCGTCACCCATACCTGGCAAGGGCCATATCCTGACCCAGGTATCCAATTTTTGGTTCAACCGACTGGAGCACATTATTCCAAATCATCTAGCGAGCCCTTCTCTGGATGAGATTGTAAGTAATAGGAGGGAAAGGGATTTGATCAGGAAACGAGCCATCATTGTTCGCCGCTGCCATCCGCTACCCATAGAAGCGATTGTCCGTGGCTATCTGCTCGGCTCCGGATGGAAGGATTACCAGCAAACCGGGCGGATTTGCGGCGCGCTCCTGCCTGCAGGCCTGCGGTTGGCTGAAGCCCTGCCTGAACCTATCTTTACTCCTTCCACCAAGGCTTCACCCGGAGCGCATGATAAAAATATTGACTTCGGGCAAGCCGAGCAGCTTCTTGGCACAGAAACCGCTCGACAGATCCGGGATATCAGCCTTCGCCTCTATCATGAAGCGGCTAGCTATGCGAAAAGCAGGGGTATCATTATTGCCGATACCAAGTTTGAATTCGGCATCGACCCTGAATCCGGAGAGATAGTCTTGATTGACGAAGCATTGACTCCAGATTCCTCACGCTTCTGGATAAGTGAGGATTATCATCCCGGCACTAATCCGCCTTCTTTTGACAAACAATTCGTCCGTGATTACCTGGAAACCCTAAACTGGAATAAAATACCCCCCGGACCTCGCCTTCCGGCTTCCATCATCGAACAAACCACAAACCGCTATCAGGAAGCCGCCGAGCGGCTCGGCGTTGAAATAGAATAAGTGTACCGCGCCCCAGGTTTTTAACCTATCAAGATAAAAGGATGCTCAGGCACCCTTTTATCTTGATCTAAAACTATCTTTGTTTGACTGGCCCTGGGATGCTACTCCCCACTGGCATACCGACCGGTCATCGCTGCCAATGATAATGGCTTGATTTTAGAAGCCTGCCCGGCAGAACCAAAGGCTTCATAACGCGCTCGGCAGATCTCTTTCATTGCCTGGGTCGATGCCTTCAACCACTTGCGGGGATCAAAATCCTTGGGATTTTCGGTCAGGAACCTGCGTACTGCACCCGTACTGGCCATTCGCAAGTCGGTGTCGATATTGACCTTACACACACCATGCCTAATACCCTTAACGATTTCTTCAACCGGAACCCCATAAGTCTGACCCATGTCACCCCCATAATTGTTGATGATCTGCAGCCATTCCTGGGGAACCGATGAAGAACCATGCATAACCAAGTGCGTATTTGGAACCTGGGCATGAATTTCTTTTACCCGTTCAATCGCCAGAATATCACCCGTCGGCGGGCGGGTAAACTTGTAGGCTCCATGGCTCGTACCAATCGCAATCGCAAGTGCATCTATGCCCGTTTTCCTCACGAAATCAGCCGCTTCCTCAGGGTCTGTCAATAGCTGACTATGATCCAGCACACCTTCGGCTCCGCTCCCATCTTCTTCTCCCGCCATGCCGGTTTCCAGAGAACCCAGGCACCCGAGTTCACCCTCCACTGAAACCCCGACAGCATGCGCAACGTCGACTACTTTACGAGTGACATCAACATTGTACTCGTAGCTGGAAGGTGTCTTCATGTCAGCCATCAAGGAGCCATCCATCATCACCGAAGTAAATCCAGATTGGATCGAACGATAACATACAGCCGGCTCCGCTCCATGATCCTGATGTAAACAGATAGGTATATCCGGGTACTCTTCCACTGCGGCCAGAAGCAGATGCCGAAAAAAGGGCTCACCTGCATATTTTCTCGCTCCGGCTGATGCCTGAATGATGACTGGACTATCCACTTCGACAGCCGCCTGCATAATGGCGTGCACCTGCTCCATATTATTGATATTAAATGCAGGCATGCCATATCTATGCTCTGCGGCGTGATTCAGTAGCTGACGTAAAGAAATCAGGGCCATAACTAACTCCTCGTGTTTAACAGATGAAAAGAACTTCAGGAATATTCATTACATTTGAAAATAATCCAATCCTCTATGCAATATCCGCTGGCATCAGATCTCCCACACGCAGGATTTTCATGGCGCTGGTTCCGCCATGTACTCCCATCATGTCACCTTTGGTGACGATAACCAGATCACCTTGGATAACTGCTGCCTGATCGAGCAGCAGTTGTAAAGCCTTCCGATTGGCTTCAGCATGCGTCGCCTGAATTGTCTCGAAAGCCATCGGATATACGCCTCGATAAAGAACCATCTTTCTGGCCGTGCGTTCCTGTCGGGTCAATGCATAAATAGGGATTTCAGAACTGATGCGGGACATCCACAGTGCGGTCGATCCAGATTCGGTCATCGCTGCAATAGCACGAACATCGAGATGATTGGCCGTATACATCGTCGCCATGGCCACTGCTTCATCGACAAATTGAAAGCGAATATCCAGTCGATGCTGAGACTCTTTTGCAGATTTATGTTTCTCTGCACCCTCACAAATTCTGCCCATTGCGTGAATGGCCTTGGCCGGATACTTGCCGGTAGCCGTTTCACCGGAAAGCATGACTGCATCAGTACCATCCAGCACCGCATTAGCCACATCGAATACTTCGGCACGAGTTGGAATCGGATTGGTGATCATTGATTCCATCATTTGAGTAGCCGTAATCACCACGCGATTCATGGACCGCGCCTTATGGATCAGATCCTTTTGTACACCGGGTAATTCAGCGTCACCAATTTCTACACCAAGATCTCCTCGGGCAATCATGATGACTTCCGAAGCCATGATGATTTCATCAATTGCCTCGATTGCCTCTGCCCGTTCGATTTTAGCAACCAGACCCGCTTCCCAACCGGCTTCAGCAAGTAATCGTCTGGCCTCATGCATATCTTGAGCATTACGGGGAAAAGAAACCGCCAAATAATCCACTCCGATTTCGGCAGCTGTACGAATATCGGTACGATCTTTCTCTGTTAGAGCATCCGCGGACAATCCCCCGCCTTGTCGGTTGATCCCCTTATTATTAGATAATTCTCCACCCACGATAACCCGGGTTTCTATCCGTAATCCATTTACCCGATCGACTTGCAGAACTACACGCCCGTCATCCAGTAACAAGAGATCCTCAGGGTAGACATCAGTCGCCAAAGTCTTATAAGTCAAACCCACATGACCTGCATCACCGGCATCCCGTTCGAGTTCGATATCCAGTACAAAAGGCGCACCTTCCTCCAGCCACACCTTATTCTCGGCAAAACGCTCGATGCGTATCTTAGGTCCCTGCAAATCTCCAAGGATCGCAATGGTACGGCCTTGTCGACCCGCTTCCTCGCGGATCTTTTTGGCGCGAATAATGTGATCCTCTGCATTACCATGCGAAAAATTAAGGCGAACGACATCCACACCCGCTCTCACGATGGCCTCAATCATCCCGGGCCCATCCGTAGCCGGGCCCAAAGTCGCAACAATCTTGGTGCGCCGCATCAAGAGCTCACCCTCCCCTCAAGAGAAGCAAGATCGAGCCCGCTGGTCATCACAAGTCCATATCGAAACGGTACAACCAGAAACCCTACTACCTGAAAATCTTCAGCCACGCGCACGCTCCTCAAGTATCACTGCTGCGGGCAACTTCTTGCCTTCCAAAAATTCAAGGAAAGCACCTCCGCCCGTAGAAATATAGGAAATGCGGTCACTGATGTGATACTTGTCAACTGCCGCCAAGGTATCCCCTCCCCCAGCGATGGAGAAAGCCCTGGATTCGGCGATTGCCAGCGCCAGCGCCTTGGTGCCTCCCCCAAACTGATCAAACTCAAACACGCCAACAGGGCCATTCCAAACGATGGTTCCTGCTTTTTTAAGCATCCTCGAAAACCTGGCAGAGGTCTCCGGACCCACATCAAAAATCATATCGTCATCGGCCACTTCAGAAACTTTTTTGATTTCAGCTACGGCCATTTCCGAAAATTCCTTCCCACAAACTACATCTACAGGGACCGGAATATCGGCTCCCCGTGCGCGGGCTTCACTCATCAAGCGCTTACAGGTATCAATCAAATCGGGTTCATAAAGTGATTTACCCACATTATAGCCCTCAGCAGCAATGAAGGTATTGGCGATCCCTCCACCCACAATTAGCTGGTCCACGATCTTGCTCAACGACTCCAACACAGTTAGTTTGGTTGATACCTTGGATCCTCCAACGATAGTAATCATAGGCCGAGCAGGGTCATGCAATGCCTTGCCCAACGCATCGATCTCCCTGCTCAACAAAGGCCCGGCACAGGCAATCGGCGCGAACTTAGCGACCCCGAATGTCGATGCCTGGGCACGATGTGCGGTACCAAAAGCATCCATTACAAAAACATCACACAGGCTCGCATATTGTCTCGCCAAGGTTTCATCATCAGCTTTCTCACCCCGGTTGAAACGTACATTCTCCAGTACGACCAACTCACCTTTTCCTAATTTGACACCCTGCGAATAGTCCTTGATCAGGCGGACTTTTTTACCCAATAGATAGCCAATGTCATTAGCAACCGGGGCCAAGGAATATTGTTCATCATATACCCCTTCCTGGGGGCGGCCGAGATGCGACATCACCAGAACCGAAGCACCCGCTTTCAACGCCTGTTCATAAGTAGGCAAGGAAGCACGAATACGCTGAGCGGATGTTATCTTGCCATCTTTGATCGGCACATTGAGATCCGAACGGATCAAGACCCGATTATCGGTTAGATTAAGATCATTCATCTCTATAAAAGACATATCGAAACTCCTTGGGATAAAGAAATTCTGGCGCAACCAGACTTGACCAGGATTCCTCATTGAGCCAGTGCTGGCAGGTTCACCCGAACCAGCTCAACCAAACTATAAGCTGAAGTCAGTGGGCAGCAACATGCCTGGCAAATCGCAACATATTGCAGGTATAACCATATTCATTATCATACCAGGTGATCACCTTGATGAAGGTCGAATCAAGCGCAATGCTGGCTCTAGCATCGAAGATCGAAGGCGCGGGACAGGTACGAAAATCAGTCGATACTACAGATTCATCCGTATAATCCAGCACCCCTTTCAGTTCACCTTCCGAGGCTACCTTCATCGCCGCACAAATCTCAGCGTAAGTCGCCTCTTTCAATAACTCTACGGTAAGATCCACGACAGATACGTCAGGTGTGGGAATACGCATGGACATTCCGGTGAGCTTGCCATTCAAATCAGGCAGAACCTTACCTACAGCTTTGGCTGCACCCGTGGAGGAGGGAATAATATTATCCAGAATCCCGCGACCACCGCGCCAATCCTTGTGAGACGGGCCATCAACGGTCTTTTGAGAGGCAGTTGCCGAATGTATGGTTGTCATCAGGCCGCGTTTGATGCCGAAAGAGTCATGTAGCACCTTGGCAACCGGGGCCAGACAATTAGTGGTACAAGAAGCCGCGGAAACAATATCCTGACCCGCATAGGTCTTATGATTCACACCATAAACGAACATAGAAGTAGCATCTTTCGATGGCGCGCTCTTCACGACTTTCTTGGCACCTGCCGCAAGATGCTTCTGGCATGCTTCCGCGGTTAGAAACAGACCAGTACATTCAAGCACCAGATCCACACCAATTTCATTCCATTTAAGGTTTGCAGGGTCCCTTTCGGCCGTGATACGAACCGTCTTGCCATTGACAACCAGATGGCCATCCCGGGTGGAAACATCATGCTTGAAACGGCCATGCACAGAATCAAATTTGAGCATATAGGCGAGGTATTCGGGGTCGAGTAAGTCATTGATGCCGACCACCTCCATCTCGTTAAATTCGCCTTCATCTACGATTGCCCGTAATGCCATGCGGCCTATACGGCCAAATCCATTGATACCTACCTTGATAGTCATCAATCTTCCCCTCTGGTTTTTGAAAACTAGACAAGCGGATTGTAGATTTTCCACAATCCACGCTGATCAATCAGGTTATTAGCCCAGCACGGTGCGGAGACTCTCCACCACATGCTCAACCGTAAATCCGAAATGCTCGAAAAGAATATTGCCTGGTGCCGATTCTCCAAAGCGATCCAATCCGATGATAATACCGTCAAGCCCCACATACTTGCGCCAGAGAGTGGTTACCCCGGCCTCGACAGCAACCCGTGCCCGAACCGAATGAGGTAATACCGATTCCTGGTAAGCCTCATCCTCGGCATCGAAAACATCGGTTGAAGGCATTGAGACAACCCGGATACGGCGGTCATTCAAAGCGTTGGCTGCATCCATAGCCAGCCCGATTTCTGATCCGGTAGCGATGACGATAGCCTCCGGTGTTCCCTCGCAGTCCCTGAGAATATAACCACCGCGCTCTATAGCGGCAATCTGCTCGGGAGTACGGTTCTGATGCGCCAGAGCCTGGCGAGAAAAAATCAGTGATGTCGGTGCATGCTGACGTAAAATAGCCAGCTTCCAAGCCACGGCCGTTTCAACTGTGTCGCAGGGGCGCCAAACCGACATATTCGGTATCAGCCGCAGAGTCGAAGTCTGCTCAACCGGCTGATGCGTAGGCCCGTCTTCTCCCAGGCCGATGGAGTCATGAGTGAACACCTCGATATTCCGGACTTTTATCAGTGCGGCCATGCGTAAGGCATTACGTGCATAATCGGAGAATATCAGGAAAGTAGCGCCACAGGATACAAAACCACCATGCAAGGCGATACCATTGATGATGGCTGTCATGCCAAATTCGCGCACTCCATAATGAATATAATTACCATCTGGATGATGCTTGCTGATCGCACGCGCTTCCGGCCACAAGGTTAAATTGGAACCGGCCAGATCGGCTGAACCACCCATAAAATCCGTGAATTGGGCAAATGCTTTAATCGCATTCTGGGATGCCTTACGTGAAGCAATGCTCTCGGCTTTACCTGCGACTGACTGGATAAACGTATCAGCCTTCTGGTTAAAATCATCAACCAGCTCGTTATCCATACGCCGCATAAGTTCATTGGCCAAGTCGGGAAAAGCCTGCCGATAGGATTCGAGTTTCCGGTTCCATTCTGCCTCGGCCTGCGCACCCTTAGCGCGGGCATCCCATCCGGCATAGATTTCCTCTGGAATCTCAAACGATGGGTAGGACCACCCAAGCTGCTTGCGCGTCAGCGCAACCTCTTCTTCACCCAATGGGGCTCCATGGCTTTCTTCTTTACCTGCTTTATTGGGGGAGCCAAAGCCGATAATGGTTCGACAATCGATCAGGGTAGGCCTATCAGTAATGGCATGAGCCTCTTTAATAGCCGCTTTGATCGCTTCCGCATCATGCCCGTCGACTGCACGCACCACATGCCAACCATAGGCTTCGAAACGCTTAGGCGTATCGTCCGTGAACCAGCCTTTAACTTCGCCATCAATGGAGATACCGTTATCATCATAAAAACAGATCAATTTACCTAAACCCAAGGTACCGGCTAGAGAACAGGCTTCATGTGAAATACCTTCCATCAGGCAGCCATCCCCAAGGAACACATAGGTATGATGATCAATGATTTCATGGCTTGGTCGATTGAAATGTGCCGCCAGCGCATGCTCAGCGATCGCCATCCCGACTGCATTGCTCAAACCCTGGCCCAGAGGGCCTGTCGTCGTTTCCACACCTGGAGTATATCCATACTCAGGATGTCCCGGCGTTTTGGAGTGAAACTGACGAAATTGCTTGATGTCATCGATAGACAAGTCATAACCAGTCAGATGCAACACTGCATAGACCAACATCGAACCATGCCCATTGGACATCACAAACCGATCTCGGTTGTGCCAGTGAGGATTGGTGGGATTGTGCACTATACAGTCATTCCACAAGACTTCGGCGATGTCCGCCATCCCCATAGGGGCACCCGGATGGCCGGATTTGGCTTTCTGGACTGCGTCCATGGCCAACGCACGAATGGCATTGGCTAAATTTCTGTGCGAAGGCATAAACATTACTCCCATTGATGATCAAAAAAATCCTGCGTATCGGGTCCGGTGGCAATTTTCAATATTCTACGACTGACGACCACAGTCAATCTATAGAATCACCAAACCTATATCAAGGTTGATATTGTTAACCTAATCACCCGCCAGAGCAACCATTCGAAACAATACAGCCATACAACCCCCCCAATCGATTCAAGGCGTTTGATAACCCAGCAAAATGTACAGTCACCCATGTCACTTCCCAAAACAGGCTGACAACAATACAGCACATTCATTTGAAACAGCCACTCAAATTGTCAAGCCCAACGATCAATGAATATCCTAATAAACCCCCCCAAAAAATCGAATCACTGCAAATCTAAACCGTTAATCCCTGTCAGGATATGGCATTGACTTCCTATATAAGATGCATGAGAATACTCCGTTCATTAATTGGTAGATCTTAAGTAGAGGGGTCCTGTCTTGGCCAACATAGCTTCAGCGAAAAAACGTGCACGTCAGGCGATCACCCACCACCACCATAACGTCATGCTGACTTCGCGCTTGCGCACTGCCCTTAAGAAAGTCAACAGAACTATTCAGTCCGGCGATAAATCAGCTGCCGAGCAAGCTTATCGGGCGGCGGTTGCGCTCGTGGATAGCTCGGTCAATAAAGGGCTTATTCATCGCAATAAAGCAGCTCGACACAAGAGTCACCTGAATACTCATATCAAAGCCATGTGCTAATTGATATCATCTGCGGGCTGGCGGATTCAATACCCCAATCAGGCTGGAATCTACCTGATAAACTGCCCCGGTTAGTTTCAGCTCAGACAAGCAATACTAGATTATCACGCTGGATCAGCTCGGGCTCATTGATATAACCCAGCTCTTTCTCGATACCTGAACTGGGTTTCTGCATAATCTCCAGGGTTTCCTCGGCGCTATAATTAACCAGTCCACGAGCGATTTCCCGCCCCCCGGGATCCACAATGGAAACCACTTCACCCCTGGCAAAATCCCCCTTCACCGCATAGACTCCAATCGGAAGGAGACTGCAACCAGCCTCCAGGAGAGCCTTGGTCGCGCCTTCATCAACCTGAATCGACCCATGTAAATCAAGTTGACTGGCGATCCACTGCTTGCGCGCAGCGAGTGGCTCGCGATCCGGCATCAGCACGGTACCGACATGCTCTCCTGCGGCAAGACGCTCAATCACACGGGGAGACCTGCCATGGGCGATAATAGTCTCCGCACCCGATCGGGCGGCCTTTCTGGCGGCGGCAACCTTCGTCGCCATTCCACCGCGGCCCAGAGCGCCCACTCCGCTGGCTGCATAAATGGACAGATTCGAGTCATTAGCTGATGCCTGGAGAATCAAAGCAGCATCCGCATGTTGGCGAGGGTCTTTATCGAATAAACCCTCCTGGTCAGTGAGAATCACCAACCTTCTGGCCTCGATGAGATTTGCAACCAATGCTCCCAGTGTGTCGTTGTCACCAAAACGGATCTCATCCGTGGCCACGGTGTCATTTTCGTTGACAATAGGGATAACACCCAATTCAATAAGTGTTCTTAGAGTGCTTCTGGCATTTAAATAGCGATGCCGATGACTGAGTTCATCATGCGTCAAAAGAACCTGAGCGGCCAACAATGAATGGCGTGAGAATTCATCCTGATAGGCTTGAATCAAGCCCATCTGCCCGATCGCCGCAGCTGCCTGCAACTGCGGCAGAGAACGGGGACGCCGGTGCCAACCTAAGCGGCTCATACCCTCGGCTACTGCACCGGAGGAAACCAGCACAACATCATGTCCGGCTTTACGCAAAGATGCAATCTGGGCAGCCCAATCGGATAATCCTGTATAATTAAGTCCGCGACCCTCATTAGCTAACAGGGAACTGCCAATCTTGATAACCCAACGCTCAGGCCTCACAGTCACGGACTTCATTGTAATCAGGGCACTCACTTTGTTGCGAAGAACCAGCCGACCTATCCAGATAGGCCATTATTTTCCAGGCTAGATCCTCGACTCCCTGGCCGGTTTCTGCGGAAATCAGAAACCAGGGATCCCTCCAATCCAACACCTTGATCAATGAATGGCACCTCGATTCCGCCTCATCAGCAGGCAATAAGTCAGTCTTATTGCAAACCAGCCATCGTGCCTTGTGTATCAGGTTTGGATTAAACTTATTCAGCTCATTCCAGACGATCCGAATATCTTCGACCGGGTCATGGGCAACCTCCATCGGTGCGATATCCACTAAATGAAGCAACAATCGCGTTCGTTGCAAATGCCGCAAGAATTGCAATCCCAGACCACTACCTTCCGCGGCACCCTCTATCAAGCCGGGAATATCCGCCATGACGAAGCTATTTAAAGGCCCAACCCGAACTACGCCAAGATTGGGGTGCAAGGTCGTGAAGGGATAATCGGCTATTTTTGGCCTGGCCTGAGAAACACGACTAATCAAAGTTGATTTACCCGCATTCGGCATACCAAGTAACCCGACATCAGCCAGTAGTTTCAGTTCTAGATCCAGCGAGCGCTGTTCACCCGGGGTGCCTGGGGTCGATTGCCTGGGAGTCCTGTTTGTTGAACTCTTAAAGCGGCTATTACCCAGGCCATGCATACCACTCTGCGCGACCTTCAAGCGCTGTCGGGGCAGCGTGAGATCACCGATAATCTCACCGGTATCGGCATCATGAATGGAAGTGCCTACAGGAACCTGAAGCTCCAGATCCCTTCCTTTTCTGCCAGTCATATCCCGCCCCATGCCATTTTGGCCATGTTCAGCCTGAAAATTACGCTGGTATCGGAAATCACTCAGGGTGTTCAAGGCGGAGTTGGCTATCAGATAGACGCTGCCCCCATTCCCACCATCTCCGCCGTTAGGGCCACCAAATGGAATATATTTTTCCCGTCTGAAAGAAACACAGCCGTTGCCACCATCGCCGGCCACGATCTTGATCCGGACTTCATCTACAAATTTCATCACTGAACCTCCGCCGCCTAAAGCCAGGGATTCCCGCTATCAATTAATCTCAGATACCTACTGTGAATCCAGGAGGGTCAGCAACAAATAGTCGATAGCGATTCGAGATACCTCAATCATCATGTAGCTACGAACCGGAATACCAGAACTTGGATCTAGTGAGGCCTGGTCACCCCATCCGATGGGGAAAACCATATCAGGGAGCTGTTGTCGGAAAGTTCGTATCTCGATATAAACCAGTAAAATACTATTCTGGTATAAATAAATATTAGCCTTCTGAGGCTGCTTGTTCTTCTGGCATCTGGATACGAAATACCTTTACCATCAGAGAGGCAGGATACCAACAAATCTACGGTTTTTCGGACCTTTGATTGCGAACTGCACCTGACCATCGACTTTGGCAAACAATGTACGATCTCTGCTCATGCCCACATTAACACCTGGATGGAATGCGGTACCACGTTGCCGAACAAGGATGCTACCGGCAGTCACTACCTGTCCACCAAAACGCTTAACACCCAGTCGTTTGG
The DNA here is from genome assembly GCA_964620825.1 of uncultured Ectothiorhodospiraceae bacterium. Lineage (GTDB taxonomy): Bacteria > Pseudomonadota > Gammaproteobacteria > DSM-5130 > Acidihalobacteraceae > Acidihalobacter_A. The sequence continues at coordinate 20,669 of CAZUKD010000005.1, read as the reverse complement.
ATTCTGAATCACGGCCATTCCTGGTGCTGCCGCCTGCCTTTTTATGTGCCATAGCTTACCTCTGGATTTAGCTAATCCGGGTACCGATGTAACCGGAACAAGGTATAATCTCTGCTGCTCATGAAATCAACTCTTAATCGTGCTGATACGTACTTCCGTATAATTCTGCCGATGACCCATTTGCCTGCGATAATGCTTACGCCGACGCATCTTGATGATGCGTATTTTTTTACCGCGCCCATGGGATAGTACCTGAGCGGAAACCTTACCGCCCTCCAGATAGGGCGAACCAACACTGATCTCGCCACTTAATTCAACTAAAAGAACCTTGTCGAATTCGATCTCACTACCCACTTCTGTAGGTAGGCTTTCAATGCGAATGACATCGCCTTCAACGACCCGATATTGTTTGCCTCCAGTGGCAATGACCGCATACATGATAATCTTCTCCGAAGACCAGACTGGGGAAAGTAAGACAGCGCATTTTAGCCGCTTACAACCGAGAGGTCAATCTACTATAGAAAAAACTATTAACCCCAGATAAAAATGATCTCCTTTAAAATTATAAAGGGGAGATTTCTATCCCGCTAAGAAGCGGAAGTTTTCATTTTGCACTAACATATTGACATATGTCACTTGACACCCTGCTCTCATCTACCTAGCATGTCCCCACTCTTTTTATAGCCTGGCTGGAAATCGTGTGGAATACTTTTTAAGTTGAATTTCGGATCAGGATCCTAGATTTATAGTCAGTATAGAATATAGATCTGGAAGCTCTCCGGTTTCCGGCTGCCCCGATCAACTCACACCAGGGTTATCTCGAATCGCTAATTGGTAACCAATCTGTTGACGCTGCTTAATTCCCTATTGAAATAGTGCTTCTTCAACTCATGAACCTACGAATACCAGAATTGCGGATGGATCTCGAAGCGATACGCCTACTCGTCAAACAGGACATGCAGGCGGTCAATCAACATATCCTGGAATGCCTGCAATCCAAAGTTGTGCTAATCAATCAACTGGGTGGCTATATCGTTGGCGGTGGCGGGAAACGTTTGCGCCCTCTTATGGCTTTATTGAGTGCAAAGGCATGTGGTTACCAAGGTCAGAAACATCTTAGCCTTGCCGCTATTGTTGAATTAATTCATGCCGCCACACTACTGCACGATGATGTAGTCGATGACTCAAAGCTGCGCCGCAACCGAGAAACAGCCAATGCCATCTGGGGCAATGAAGCCACTATCCTTGTTGGGGATTTCCTCTATACCCGCGCCTTTGAAATGATGGTTGAACTCAATAGCATGCCCATCATGGGAATCATGGCGCGCGCCACGAACACGATTGCCGAGGGAGAAGTGCTCCAACTCCTCAGTTGCCACGACCCGGATACAACCGAAGCGCGTTACATGGAAGTCATCCATTCCAAAACAGCTAAATTATTCGAAGCTGCAACTCGTATCGGAGCTATCCTATCAGGGGCCAGCGAAGAAATCATCATGGCAACAGCAGCTTACGGCATGCATACAGGCACGGCTTTCCAGTTAATCGATGATGTCCTGGACTATCGGGCATCACCGGAAATTATGGGTAAAAATATTGGTGATGATCTGTCCGAGGGCAAGCCCACTCTTCCATTGATTTATGCCATGCGAGTGGGTAATGAGAAACAGTGCCACGTCATCCGGGAATCCATAGAACACGGTGGCCTCGATAATATCGATACCGTACTTGCAGCCATTGCAAGCACTGGCGCTCTTGATTACACTGAATTGGTTGCTCGTGATGAAGCTGAAAAAGCCCGTAATCATCTCATTGCAATACCGGATTCGGTTTACAAGGAGGCTCTCATTGGCCTGACTTATACCGCAGTGGAACGAAATACCTGAATCCATCTAATAAACGGAGTGTAGCTCAGCCTGGTAGAGCACTGCCTTCGGGAGGCAGGGGTCGAAGGTTCGAATCCTTTCACTCCGACCAAAATCAAATACTTACGATTAGACACTCTCACTCAAGAAAATGAGGTGTTTTGGGATAATTCCAGAAATGGGTGTCCCGTATTTGTCCGCACCATCCATCCAAGAACCCGGTAGAACGCCCAAACTGCTTGTACAAATAGCCTCGGGGAGGCGCACCCATCTAATTCGGTACTTAAAGCGGGTTCCAATATCAAGACAAAATACACCAAGTTTAATCTGTACATTCCCCTTTATATACAGCGAGTCGGTGTTGGTGCAAGTCCGGCTTTCACCCAGACCAAACCGGCCTACTTGGGATAACGCATGCTGGCTTGGTGTGCGTGGTGGGGCTAACCGATTTTTTTAGATCACAGTCGTGCATACTGTTAATATGAAGTGCATATAGGAAGCTGTTGCCTCAGCACCACAGGACAGCAATAATCGGCACTCCCGGGTATCACCGCCCCGGTGTTGCGTATTATTGGCCAGAAACAATGACCCCAAACCCAACGCCCCGCTGGCCGATGTCGCCACCACCCTTAACCTTACGCTGGATACGCTTCCTTGGCCTACCAAAAGGGTGGCGGGTTACCTGGTTTAAGGGGTTAAGGTAAACGAGACCTTCTTTCCAGAAGCGTTAGAAGAAGGAGACCTCTCACACGCTTCGTAATGGAACGGTGAGATAGCCTTTTTAAATTGCCTAAACATAAACTCTACAAGACCGCTATAGCTGGGTGGCCTTTTTATGTCCACCTTCATTAAGAAAAGTCATAAAGGACGATCTCCTTGGCGCGCAGGCAGATTTCCCGGCCATAATCTGTCCATAAGCCCTGCCCCCAATACCGATAGCAACTGGTCTGACAAGCAAGCAGATGAAATAGCGCCTTTCGATAACGCGGATCACTGGTTGGGGTACCCTGCTGCAAAACTTTCTCGTAAAATAGGGAGCTGGTTTCTTCCATGGGACCTAGAAGGTCATCATAACCCTTGACCCAGGAAATATTGTTAGTCCAGCTGCCGCCTTCCATATTGAAATTTTCACCTTCCCGGCGTAACTCCTCAATGGTCTGCTGCAGTTTTTCCGAACCATCCCCGGGTTGCAGGCGCTCCCAGATACGTTGTTGATGAATTGGTTGTAATAAGGGGAAATCTTTGTGCTCAATACCCTGCGCGAAAAGGTGTTCCAGATATTCAGTGACATTCATCAACGGCACATCGGTACCCGATGCCGCGCGCACCACCTCGAAATATTTGGGTGGAAACTCGTTCATCATCACGCCACCGTTTTCCCCATCAGCAATCTGGGTAACCAGTGGTGGAATCGATTTACCCCCCAGATTCATATGGTTCAGACTTTGTGCTTCATACCAGGGCTGCATTTGCGCGACCAGCTTGGTATCGGAGCCCTGCGTCTTGACAATGGCAATAATCTCTGCCGTTTCCCCTTGGGAATTAGTGCATCGCAGGCGATGGGGAATATGCGGTCTTAAAGGAGTGCGCCCGTCTTCTGGCTGTTCGACTGTGTGTTCTTGTACCAGCACCCATTCATACCCACAATCAATCAGGGTTTTCACAAACGCGTAGGCAACATCGGGGTGATTGGGCAAAGCCATTTCCGAAGGTGAGAACCCACGTACACGTTGCAGCGCTTCAACTCCGAAAATAGCTGCAAAATGATGCTGCCAGGCCTTGACATGTAAACGATAATCCTGTATTGGCGTCGAAGGCGCGACAGGATGCCCCCAGGCCATGCCCAGCCATTCCACGCAGCGCGCATATTCCGGATTGCAGGTGATCGTCTTTAAGTCATCGAAGACATCGTTTAGCCCCATCTTGCGCAGGCCATGGAACAACGTGCCGGAGTAATCCAGCATAATTCGGGGCTCTTTGCCCTCGTTGACGAGCTGGGAAATAAACTCACCTATGCGCTTGTAACACTGATGGAAAACCGGCGCATTGTGATTGTCGCCGATATCCTGATGTTCCATCATGTATTGCAGATTGCTAATAATTTCAGCCGTACGCAGATCACTGCCACCGGCAGGAATCAAGGGCTGATGCATGTGCAGGGCGACAGCACAGGCAGCACGGGTGGTGTTGAAATCGATACGGCTCGCAGGGAGAAAAACAGGCTTGTCACGGGCTTCATGGACAGCTCGTTCGATGATCGGCTCCTGTCCACAGATATTGGGAAGGTCGTTGATATATTCAGGTAACTTCATACTGTGTTCCTTATAGTGCGTAGTGGGGTTCGGTGTCTGCTCACTTGTGACGGATGTATTCATACACATTAAGATAATGCTGGCCGGGATGGTTCCAGGAATAGTCATAGCGCATCCCCTGGCGAATCAATTCCCGGAATGCCTGCGGATAATCGAACCACAAGCCAAGTGCCCGCGATAGCGCGGATTCTATCCCGGAGAAATCAGCATCCTGGAAGACATAGCCGTTGCGCTCGGAGGGCGGGCGGGCAGAGAAATCCTGATCGAAAACCGTATCGGCAAGCCCACCGACTGCGCGCACGACCGGCACCGTACCATAACGTAAGCCAATCATCTGAACCAATCCGCAGGGCTCGTAGAGACTGGGCACAATGATCAGGTCAGCGCCCGCATAAATCAAATGGGCGAGCTCCTCGTTATAGCCAATTTCCAGATGAACATCCGGATTGTCATTAAACTGCCGCTTCAAATCCCAAAACTGGTTATTGATTCCGGCTTCAGTGCTCGAACCCAACAGGACGAACTGCCCTCCACGCTCTAAAGTGTCAAAAAGGGCATGCCGAATCAGGCGAACCCCTTTCTGGGGATCCAGGCGACCCACATAGGCAACGATGGGCTTGTATTCCGAACGGAGCCACAAACGCTCGCGTAAAGCCTGTTTATTGCCATACTTGGCATCCGGGTGATCAACAGTATAGGTATAAGGAATATGAGGATCACTGTCGGGATTCCACATGCCATAATCCAGTCCATTGAGGATACCACCAAATTTTCTGGCGAAACGCCAAAGAGTATGCCCGAGCCCGTAACCCTGTTCGGTGAAACGGACTTCCCATGCATGCGTCGGAGAAACAGTGGTGGTGAAATTGGCGTAGGTAATCGCCCCCTTGGTCAGATTGATCGCCCCGGGATTAAAATCATCCTGCAGACGATCCGGGCTATAAAAGTATTCCGATCGACCCAAACCGGTCAGTGGAAGGATATTCTCACCGACGATACCCTGGTGTTTAAAATTATGAATGGTATGACAAACACGCTGGGTCCACATGCCTTGCGCCTGATACATTTCATACAATAACACCGGTACCAGGGCAGTCTGCCAGTCATGTGTATGGATGATATCCGGGCGCTTGCCGCTCTTGAACAAAAATTCCATCGCCGCCTTGCTGAAAAAGGCAAAACGGATGTGATCATCCGGTGCTCCGTAATAGAATCCACGCTCGAAAAACCGATGAGGGGAATGGGGTTCAATAAAAAAGCATTTCCGGCCATGAACAAACCCAAACCAAACGGTACAACTAACGAAACCATTTCCCCACGGCACCTGTAGATCAGGATAGATGACTTGCAGATCCAGGATATGATCGTAGCGCATGCAATCGTACTTGGGCAGAATGATTTCCACCGCATGGCCGCGGATTTCCAACTCCCGACTGAGTCCGAAGACTACATCGGCCAGCCCTCCAGCCTTGGCCACCGGAGCGCATTCGGATGCCGTCATGACAATATACATGCATCAATCTCCTTTAAGTTTCGGGCAGTGATGAATAATCCTTCGGTTTACTATTCTACCGAAGAGAATAGGCATTCTCCCCGGTAGATAGCAAGTCATCAGGTTACATTACCGCCTTAAGTCACAAAACCAGACTGAACTCTTCGTTGCCTTGAGGATAAAATACTTACCGGACAGCGCCCACACTCAATTTGCCCTTCGAGGACAAGACCCTGAGCCACAAACTCTTTCGCTCGACCGCCATCGTCAGCGCGATGACCCTGATCTCGCGCATTTTCGGCTACCTGCGCGATGTCGTTATTGCGATTCATTTCGGGGCAACCGGGCCCACAGATGCCTTTTTCGTCGCTTTCCGGATTCCTAACTTCCTCCGTAGGCTATTTGCGGAAGGGGCATTTTCACAAGCCTTCGTTCCGGTATTCACCGAATACAAGGAGCACCGGGATCACGCCCAACTGCGTGAACTGCTCTCGCACACCGCCGGCACCTTGCTCGGCATTCTGTTTCTCATCACTGCAGTAGGGGTAGTCGGCGCGCCGGTTCTGATCGCTCTTTTCGCGCCCGGATTCATTCACAACCCCCATCGTTACGATCTGGCGTCAGACATGCTCCGGCTGACATTCCCTTACTTGCTGTTTATCTCTATGACCGCACTCGCCGGGGGTGTTTTGAATAGTTTCGGGCGTTTCGCCGTGCCCGCCTTTACCCCGGTATTTCTTAATCTCTCACTGATCGGCGTCACCTTCTGGCTTGCACCTGATATGCCGCAACCCGTGGTTGCCCTGGCCGTCGGTGTATTGATCGCCGGGATCCTGCAACTGGCTTTTCAACTCCCCTTCCTGCATCGCCTCGATCTATTGCCTTGGCCACGCTGGGGACATCTTCATACCGGTGTGCGCCGCATCCTCAAACTCATGCTGCCAGCCCTGTTCGGTGCATCTGTGGTACAGATCAATTTACTGTTCGATACTCTCGTTGCCTCTTTTCTCGCCACCGGCAGCATCTCCTGGTTATATTATTCTGATCGCTTCGTGGAGATGCCGCTGGCGTTGTTCGGGATCGCACTGGGCACGGTCATTTTGCCCAAACTATCACAACACCGGGCGCACGGCGCAGACGAGGATTTTCAGGCCACCCTGGAGTGGGCTCTTCGGCTAGGACTTGTTATTGCCATTCCCGCAGCCCTCGGGCTGGCCCTGCTAGCCGGGCCCATTCTCACTGCATTGATCGAATATCATGCCTTCAATGCCTATGATGCCCGCATGGCGGCCATGAGTCTGACGGCGTTCGCAGCGGGTTTACCAGCCTTTATGCTCATCAAGGTGCTGGCACCTGGCTTCTATGCCCGCCAGGATACCCGCACACCGGTTCGAGTCGGTATTCTCGCCATGATCACCAACATGTTACTCACGATTGTTATCGTCACACCCTGGTATTTCCTGCGCCTGCCCGGACCCCATGCAGGGCTTGCCTTGTCTACAGCGTTAGCCGCCTATCTCAATGTCGGCCTGCTCTATCGCAAACTGCGTACCAATGGCGTCTATCGGCAGCCCCGATGGCATAGCGTGTTGCTGCGCTCGCTGTTGGCCGGCCTGGGGATGGGCCTTGCTCTTTGGTGGCTCACTCCCGCCTTGCCTACCTGGGTAAACTGGCCGGCCATGATGCGTGTAGCGCATCTGTTTGCATTGATTATTTTAGGCAGCGGCGTTTATGTCGGCCTGCTCTTACTACTGGGATTACGCCCCCGGCATTTCGCCCATGCCTGAACGCTTAAGCTGACAGTAGCCGATGTGTTCACCCGCTTATTACCAACCCCGATTTTCTCCTGCGATTAACACCTTGTTTGCTAGCCGCGAAGCGGAGCCGGTGCCTGTCCGTAAGTGTCTTCAGAAACAATACCCAGCCGTGCAAATAAATCGGCATCATCGGCAGTCGCTGGATTCGGGGTAGTCAACAACTTCTCACCATGAAAAATAGAATTGGCACCCGCAAAGAAGCATAGTGCTTGCAGCTCATCACTCATCTCCCGTCGCCCGGCGGATAGCCGGACATGTGAGCGGGGCATCAGGATGCGCGCTACAGCGATAGTGCGCACAAACTCCAGTGGGTCGAGCTTATCAACGCCATACAGCGGAGTGCCCTTGACCTGCACCAAATGGTTGATCGGCACCGATTCGGGGTGCGCCGGCAGATTCGCCAGTTGCTCCAGCAGCCGCGCCCGGTCACAGCGTGATTCACCCATGCCAATGATGCCGCCAGAGCAGACCTTCAAGCCCGCCTCGCGCACATACTGAAGGGTTTGCAGGCGATCATCATAAACCCGCGTGGAAATAACCTTTCCATAGAACTCAGGCGAAGTGTCGAGGTTGTGATTGTAATAATCAAGACCCGCTTCGCGCAGCACCCCGGCCTGATGTGGTTTGAGCATGCCCAAGGTGGCGCAGGTCTCCATGTTTTCCGCATGCACGGCTTGCACCAATTCAACAATCCGCGCCAGATTACGGTCAGTCGGTTGCCGCCAGGCCGCTCCCATGCAAAAGCGGGTGGCGCCATGCGCCTTGGCCTGTCTGGCCGCCCGAATGACTTCCTCAACCGGTAACAACCGCTCAGGCTCAAGATCGACATGATGATGGATGCTCTGGGGACAATAGCCACAATCCTCAGGACAAGCACCGGTCTTGACGGAAAGCAGGCTGCTGATCTGCACCGTATTCGGATCAAATCCCCGCCGATGCGTCTGCTGGGCATACCACAGCAAATCGTTAAAAGGCCGGGAAAAAAGTGCTTCGATTTCCTCTGTTAACCAGTCATGACGCATTGTATTCATAGACTCAACCGCTGATCCTGGAGCTTGGAAAAAGGCATGATGCCATGGCTTGCCGGCGCTTGCACGCCCCCCGGATCAGCCTGGTCTGGATGCATCCCCACTAGGCAAAGACTATAATTTTGCGGAAATTACCCGAGGGAAACCCCGTTACCATGCCGGCACAACGCGCCGAACCGCAAAATCTCACTCCGAAACAAGCCTACGACCTTTTGCGACAAGAGCCGCAAGCCGTGCTCATCGACATCCGTTCCACCCTGGAATTTCTGCTGATCGGCCATCCTGTTGGCGCCCATCATATTCCCTGGCTGGATGAACCGGACTGGATGCCCAATCCCTGCTTTGTCACCCAGGTTCGCGAGCTGATGCTGAGTGGAACGTTGCGTTCCAATGATGACTATTCAGCCATCATCCTCATCTGCCGTAATGGTCAGCGCTCCCGCGAGGTCGGGGAAAAGCTGATCGAAGCTGACTTTCGCCGAGTCTATCACATCGAAAGTGGCTTCGAGGGACCGTTCGATGAAGCCTATCATCGCAGCACCCTGGCCGGTTGGCGCTTCGCTGGCTTACCCTGGGAACAATGCTGACGTCAAAGGCCGAGTGTCAATACACCAGCTAACCCTGGACGCTAATAGTGATAGCCTGACGCCCGATGACCATTCGTCGGCGGTAAACCACACTCCATCCGCTAAGCATGCACTTTCGCTTTACCTTTCTTCCCCATTGCGATAAACAGGGTGTTATGACTTCCCTCATCAATTATCGTGGTTTTACGCTGATCGAATTGCTGGTGACACTGGTGCTGATCGTTATCCTCACCACTATCGGCGTACCCGCCTTTCGACATATCACCACCACTAACCGCATGGCAACGGAGATGAATGCCTTGGTCGGCGATATTCAACTAGCGCGCAGTGAAGCCATAAAGCGCGGCTATCCTGTGGGTATTTGCCCGAGCGATTCACCCACTTCAACCCAATCACATTGCCTAACGGGTAAGGCCCTTTCCTGGAGCCGGGGATGGGTCGTGTACACGCTACCCTTTGGCGCCAATACCGCTACGGTATTGCGACTTCATGGCCCACTCACCAGCGATGATACCTTGGTGTCCAATGTCGGAGGGGCGATCAAGTTCAACCGTAATGGTTTTACCACCCATGCGCAAACGCTCACGCTCAATGACGCCAATGCCAACACTTCAGAAAGACGTTGCATCGTCCTTTCAATAGTTGGGCGCGTTCGCCTTGACACGAAAACCCACTGCCCATGAACAGTCTCCGCCAGCAAACCGGGTTTAGTCTAATCGAAGCCATGGTGGCCCTGCTGATCATCGCCGTGGGGCTTTTAGGAATCGCCGGATTGCAAGCCTATAGCCTCTCCAGCACGCACAATGCGCGAGTGCACGCACTGGTCGCCATCGAAGCCGCAAATATGACAGCCTATCTTGCGAGCAATGCGGCCTACTGGGCCAGTAACAGCAGCATAAGTGTCACGGTCACCGCAGGCTCACCACCCACCCTCTCCCCTGGCACGCTGGCTAACGCGAGCACGAGTTGCGGCGTCGCCGTCTGTACCCCGCTTGAAATTGCCGCCACTGATCTCACCCGGTGGGGGCGTGCCGATCAGCTAGGCCTGCTACCCCGGGGGCAAGGGAAAATTACCTGTAACCCGGGCATCTGCACCATCGCGGTGGGCTGGAAAACAAAACAAATGGCTGTCAACGGCGCTAGCGCTATCGCGCCGTCTGTTACCTGGTTTCGCATGGTGGCAGCACCATGAAAATACGCAACACGCAGACGGGCGCCGGCCTGGTCGAGCTCCTCGTGGCTTTGGTGTTGAGCCTGTTCCTGCTCGCCGGTCTATTTACTATCTTCTTTAGCACCCGGCGCAGCTATGATGCCGCCCAAGCGCTCTCTGCCCTGCAAGACAACCAGACTTTAGCTGCCCATATTTTAGCCAATACCGTGCGCCAGGCGGGCTTCTTCCCTTATAGCGTCACCGGGTATACCTCAAGAAGTGGCGCTTTTCCCGGTAATACAACAATTATGGGCACCAGCGCCACCTGGAGCGCCGGACAGGTGATCTATGCTACCGGATCGAGCGGGGGGCCGGATCAGCTTTTCATGCGGATAATTCCCTCATTGACAACATTGAACTGCCTGGGGCACAACAGCATGACCAGACAAACCAATACATTCAAACTTATCGATACCAAGGTATCCCCGCATTCTCTGGCCTGTACCGTCACCGGACACCCCTCCAGCGCGCTGGTCTCCCCGTTGGGCACCCTCGGCACCAACCCCAACGGGGGTGGGGTACAAAACATGCAGGTGTTGATCGGCATCTCATCGGGTGCCACAAGTTCCGTCGATCAATACCTGGCTCCCAACCAAATGACTCAGGCAGACTGGCTGCGAGCGCGAAGCGTTACGCTGACACTTAGCTTTTATAATCCACTATTCAATGCCGTTGCCAGTGCAAGCAAAACCAACATTGACCGCCAGGGACAGCCGCGATTCATTACTCTGACGCAAGTAATCCGGCTGGAGAATCTGGGTGGATCAGGAGAGCGAAATGGTAAATGAACGCGGCTTTGCCCTGGTCACGGCGCTGGTTTTTCTGGTCATCCTCACCCTGCTCGGGGTTAGCATGATGAGCGGCACGGGGTTGCAAACTAAAATGGCGAGTAACACCCAACAGAAACAACTGGCCTTTGAAGCTGCACAAGCCACGCTCAAGACTGTGATCGCCACGCTACCGACTCGCTCTCTCGCGCTCACATCATGTACGGGTTCGGGTTCGGGTACGGGCTGGCGCGTTTGCAAACAAAATATGCTGAAAACCTTAACAAGTCAGATAATCGTTCAAAATGCAACCTGGGGGCTGTCTGGCGGTTCAGGCCGAGGCATACCGTATTCCGCTTTATTGGTGCCCCCGGCATCGTCACCATTTCCAGTCAACGCCGCAGGCGGCATCAATGCTTACTATCACGAACCCGAGTTCCTGGTGACTTACGCGGGGCAGGGCCGGATGCCACCGGGATCATCCTTGAGCGCACGCCATCATGGCAGCATTGCAGCGTTTGTGAATATCTATCAGATCGATACCATGGGAACCGGCGGCACTGTCTCCGCCGTGGCCATTTTACAATCCTATTATCGCTTGATGACGATGCGATAACCAGCCGACGAGGTAGTCATGAACCTGTTAGGTAGAGCGCTTCTTTTCGTTATATTAAGTGGGTGGCCGCCGGTGCTTGTATTGGCCGCGCCACTCAAACCCCCGTCCATCAGGATCTCCCCTACTCCCTTGATCCTGGTGAGACCGACCCACCCACAGGTGCTGCTGGCCGTGGCTAACTCCCAGTCCATGGACGGCGATCTCTCGGGCGCCATCATGACCGGCTCGGGCGCTGCGAAAGGTTTTTCAGGCCCTTCCTCGCCGAAGTGCTATACTGTTCCCGCTGGCTTTACCCCACCACGTTTGGGTGTGGGAGCTGGCGGATGTCCCATCGGTAAAGCACCCTACACCGTCAAGGCAAACAGCACGCTTTACGACAATTCGGCGAGCCGCTTGAATGTCGCCAAGGCGGCGCTTAAAGCGGTCATCAAACAATATGCGGCAAACTTCGACTTCGGCCTGATGGACTACAGTACCGGTACCCCAGGTCTCTATACGACCTGGGTGTACGACATGAGCGACAGCGGTGGCTTCACCTTCGGTAATCCGGGGGATCTTCCTCCCTCAGGCACCCGCTGGATAGCTAACCCCTGCTACCAGTCGAGCGCCGGTTATTGCAAAAGCATCAAAAAACAATTAGGCAGTCAGACATTGCAGGCCCCCCTCCTGGCCATCGCGGCCAGCTCGGACGACGCCGACATCAACGATGTGCTGTATGCGAACTCTTTGCCAGACATCTTTATGGTTTATGGTGGGCCAAGCCCCGCCAGTCCGTATCCGCCTCATTTCAACCTCTCGGATTATAATAAGGGTAATATTCTTCTTATTTATAGCAATACTGCACCGAATATCGGTCCACTTAGCCTTGGTCCAACCAACGCAGGGTATGTTCCTTATTCCCTGCAATCAATAGATGCCCGCCGCGGCTTCGGCTACTACACGTCCTACGCGTCGGCCAGCGCGACCACTGGTAATTTGCTGGTCAATGTCAAACCGG